>NZ_CP013232.1:1866576-2177672 GCF_001584145.1 Collimonas fungivorans
GCCGGAATTGGCGGCGGGCGCGGTCGCGCATCTGACCGAGGCAGATTTCGAAGCGCTCAACCACAGCATCGCCTGCTGCGATCCTGCTGCCGGCCATGGCAATCTGCTTGCCGAGCGCCAGGAAGACGTCAATTTCCACGACATTCTCGGCGCCGCCAATCCCAATCCTTTCCTGCGCTTTTGCTGCGCCCAGATCAATGAAATGATTCGCCAACTGATCGTCTTCGAGAACAAGACCACCGCAGCAGAACACAAGCGCTTCGGCGACGCCAACGTCAAGATCCACACCGCGATTGCTGAGGCAGCGCGCGCACGCGACGTGCCAAAGGTACGCGAGCTGATGGCCGCGCACATGGTAGAGGCGACGCGCTACGTCAAGCGCATGCAGGGGCGGGTGCAGGGGCGCTTGGTGCTGGATTCGGACGTGTCGCAGCGCGTCCCCCCTAAGCGATAACTAGGTGTGCCGAGTACTGGCTCTTTTCCAGGTTGCCGACAAGTAGCCGTTAATATTTCGAAATATTTCTGGTCGCCTGCCTCGACATATCTTCATGTCATCTTAATGTTATTCAATTAAGTCCGCTTTATACTTAAGCTGTCATTAACCATGGCAGTATCCCCCGATGTTCCTTCATGCCCGCAACCGACAGGTTGGCGGGCTTTTTTTTGCTCGCGGTACCGGGCACAGGCCATGTGCCGGCCCGGCCCCAGTCCTGAGTCCGAATCAATTATTGCCACGAGAATCACCAAGCCGCCGTACAGAAAGGGTAGCCCTTAAACCTCGCCGAGGGCTCCGGGGAAACCGAGTGGGTGGCAGCGACGCAAACCAGTGCAGTTTACATTTTGAATTAAATGTATTAAATTGGTCCAACCATTAAACCGGTATACTAAATGTCGAATAATTAATAATATTAAAAATCAATATTTGGAGACTGTTATGAATCTGGATGAAAAACGAAATTTTCTTGCCATGCCAGTACATGTCTTTTTATATATATCCATAGCTTTTGCCTTAGGCGCCTGCGGCAGCGGAGATTCGATCCCGAGCGGACAAACCGTCAACTCCACTCCCGACAGCGTTGCGCCTAGCACTACCCCACCGAACACCACGCCACCTGGCACTACATCGCCTAGTACCACGCCACCTGTGGTCACGCCACCGGTCACCACGCCGTCTGATCCCGCTGCGACGCCCACTGCGATCTACGTGTCGCCGTCTGGAAGCGATGCCGCGAGCGGAGACAAGTCAGCTCCTAAAGCGACATTGGCGGCAGCGGTTTCAAGTGCGATCAAGGCGAATTTAAAAGAAGTGATTGTTGAAGACGGTACGCATTACCTGGCGCAACCGCTGCTGCTGGGGCCGAGCGCCTCAGGCATCTTCATCCATGCTGACAGTGGAACGCATCCTGTCGTTAGCGGCGCCAGGCCGTTGAGTGGCCTGACGTGGACGACCTACAAGGGAAACATCATGCAGGCAAGCGTGAGCGGGGCCGCATTTGATCAGCTCTTTGTCAACGGGGCCGGCCAGGTCCGCGCACGTTATCCGAACTATCAGCCGGGTGCGACTGTAGTATTCAACGGTTTTGCCAGCCAGGCAGCGATACAGGCGCGCGCCGCGGCATGGAAAAGTCCGGCAGGAGGCTTTTTGCATTCGATGATGAACGCGGCCTGGAGCGACCAGAACCAGAATATTCTCGGCGTCAATGCAAACGGTACGCTTAAGCTGAGCAGCCCTATAGGCAACAATCGCTTGTCGCAAGGGACCGATACATCGACGGAGTACGTCGAAAATATTTTTGAAGAACTCGATGTGCCCGGTGAGTGGTTTTACAACACGCAAACCGCTACCCTCTATTTTTATCCGCCAGCAGGGGTGGACCTGAAGTCGGCCAAGTTCGAAGGTACGGCGCTCGAAAACCTGATCAATATTCAGGGTACGGAAGCGAATCCCGCGCAAAATATTCACATCGACGGGCTGACTTTCACCGCCACCAGCCACACCTTCATGAAAACCACGGAACCGTTGCTGAGAAGCGACTGGACCATCTATCGGAGCGGCGCCGTCCTGACGGAAGGCGCTTCCAATATAGAAATTTCAAACAATGTCTTCCAGGGGCTGGGCGGCAACGCCATCTTCGTCAGCGGCTATAACCGCAACATCAATATCCACACCAACGAAATCTACAATATCGGCGCCAGCGCGATTGCGTTTGTCGGCAGGCCAGATGCGGTGCGGTCGTCTACTGCAGCGAATGCGGTGCCGCCGATGAATTACAACACGGCGGCGAATTACGCTTCCCTGGATATGACGAAAGGCCCGAAGAGTAACAATTATCCATCCGGCTCCTTTGCCTCGGACAACCTGATACACGACATCGGCACCAAGGAAAAGCAGGTGGCTGGCGTCGAAATTTCGATGGCCTCCAAGATCACGGTGCAGCACAACAGTATTTACAATACGCCGCGCGCCGGCATCAACATCGGCGACGGCACCTGGGGCGGCCACTTGATCGCCTATAACGATGTATTTAATACGGTGTTGGAAACGGGCGACCATGGCGCGTTCAATGCCTGGGGACGGGATCGGTACTGGAGCCCTGATTCAAATGCAATGACCGCGGAAATGCTGAAGAATCCGACGATCTGGAATCTTGACGCCGTAGACCAGACTGTTATCCAGAACAATCGCTTCCGCTGCGACCGCGGCTGGGATATCGATTTCGATGACGGCACGTCAAATTACCTGGTCCAGAACAATGTGCTTCTCAGCGGCGGCAAAACCATTGCCAACGACCTGAAGGGCGGCTTGAAATTCCGCGAAGGCTTCATGCGCATCGGCAGCAACAATATCATCCTGAACAATTCGTTCTATCCGCAGGTATGGTTTGCCGGCAGCGGCGATGTTTTCCAGCACAACATCGTCATGGGGGCGCATCAGCCGGCAATACTATCCAATTTCGGAAAAACCGTGAACAGCAATCTGTTCATGACCAATGCCGATCTGGTCGCCTCGCAGAATATTTCACCGGGAAGCTGGGAGACGGCGTCTGCGGTTGGCAACCCGTTGTTTACCAGCGCCGCAACCGGGGACTACAGTGTGCCGGCCAATTCTCCCGCTGTGACAAACATAGGATTTGTGAGCTTCGCAACGAATCAGTTCGGCGTCCAGAATGCGGCCCTGAAAGCCAAGGCACAAACGCCAGCGCTGCCTGTACTCGACTTTGGCGGATCCGCCACGCCGACCTCCGATAAAACCACTTTGATCGGCGCCACGATTGAATCCATTACCACGGTCGCGCAGCAGTCGGCCGCGGGCTTGCCGACGGTCCAGGGAGTACTGGTTGACGCGGTACAGGCGGGAAGCCCGGCGGCGACCTCTGGTTTGCTGGCAGGGGACGCGATCATAGGCAGCGTTGCGGGCGGCAAGAGCACGCCTGTCAATACAGTGAAAGATTTGATCAATGCCTATAACGCAGCCGGCAGCAGCGGCAGCCTGACACTGACAATCTATCGCAATCAGCAGCCGATGACGCTGACGCTGGCTTTTCAGATTATCTACAACGACGATTGGGCCGGTATTGCCTATACGGGGGGCTGGAAGTATTCGAGTAACCGCAACCAGGCATCCGGCGACTATAACTTTGATGTCCACTACACCACAACCGACGGCGACTCCGCCACGATCACGTTCACCGGAACGGGAATTGCGGTGCTCGGCCCGACAGACGTCAATGCCGCAGTGACGGCAACTGCGCTGCTGGACGGCGCTACAACTTCTTCCATTGCGATTCCGGCCGCGGCCAAGTATACGGCGCAGCAGCCAATGATCACGCTGTCCAAGCTTGCCGCGGGTACGCATACCTTGAAGATTACAAAAAATAGCGGCATTTACTTGCAAATCGATGCCGTGACTATCGATAAATGAAAGGGGGAAATGGCAACGTTGCCAGGTGAATAGAGGTATCTGGCGAAGGTTTGATCCTGTCTTTAAAAATTAGAGACAGGTGATTGAACAAAATTTAACTATAAAAGGGGACTCAACATGAAAAAACATACATTGCAGTACATGCAGGCGGCCGCGGCTCTGCTGGTTGGCGCAGCCTGCGGCCAGGCACAAGCGCAGACCAGCGTCACTATCTACGGCCGGGTCGATGCCGGCGTCGATTACCAAAGCAGCGTCGCCCTGAAAGACGCCAACGGCAACCCGACCGGGCAGACCGGCGGCAAGCTGGCGGCTTCCGGCAATCAATGGGGCACCAGCATGATCGGTTTCAAGGGCACCGAAAACCTGGGCAGCGGACTGAGCGCGTTCTTCCTGCTGGAATCCGGCTTCGACGCCACCAAAGGGGTCACCAACGGCAACGCCTTGTTCAATCGCCGTTCGTATGTCGGCCTGAATGGCAGCGCCGGTTCGATCAAGTTCGGCAAGAATCTGTTCATCGTCAATGACGTCTGGTATCTCGATCCGACCGGTCAGCAATTCATGGGCACCGCCAGCCTGGTCAAGGGCCGCAACTGGCCGGGCGCCAACAACGTCATCGAATACCAGACGCCAACCTGGAGCGGATTCAACGCCACCGCCCAGACCAGCCTGGGCGAACAGGCCGGATCCAGCAAGAATGGCCGCAGCGACGGTATCTCCCTTGTGTACATCAACGGCGGTCTTGAGTTGCGCGGCATTTATGACGTGATCCGCGATACCAACGGCCGCTATACCGATGTTTATACGGCGTCCAAGGATCTGATCCTGGGCGGCACCTACACGATAGACAAGCTGAAACTGTATGCCGGCTACGAAAACATCTCAGCCCCCGATACTGCAGCGCCTACCGATCCGGACAAGCTGAGCCATTACTGGATCGGCGCCAACTATACGTTGACGCCGGCCCTGACCCTGATCGGCGGCGCCTTCCACGCCAAGCTCAATCATGACGCCGGCAGCGCCAGCCTGTTCATGGTCGGCGCCAACTACAACTTGTCGAAACGGACTTTGCTGTATGCGGCTGTCGGCACGGTGCGCAACAAGGGCAATGCCGATTTCGGCACCGAGTTCGACAGTCCTTTGCCGGGACATGCGCAAAACGGCGGTTACGCGGGCATCAGCCATACCTTCTAAGCCGCAAACGTTTGTCTCGCCGATCTTGCCGGGTCTCCGAGGTTAGAGGCAACACTGATCCTTCTGAAAGTGTTGTCTCTTTTTTTTTTGACAAAGCTTAGATCTTTATCGACAAATGTCCGTGCGTGGGCAGGACCTGCCGCACTATCAAGGGCGGCTTATACCTTGACGTGGGGTGGCAGTTCGGGATGTTTTCAGCCAGGTCCGCTGCCTTGCTGGAGATGGGGGTTTTTATGCATAATGACTGCACCATCCTGTCAAGAGGCCAACTTCCCATGAGTGACACGCAAGAACGAATCGCAGCCAGTTTCAAAGCGCAAGGCCTGATGGCGACCCTTGGCGCGCAGCTTGTCTCGGTCGCAGACGGCGAGGTGCAGATAGAATTGCCGTTTTCCACGCAACTGTCCCAACAGCGCGGTTATGTTCATGCAGGCGCAATAACAAGCATTGTCGACAGCGCTTGCGGCTATGCGGCGTTGACCAAGGCGCCGTCCGGTTGCGATGTCGTTACCGCCGAGTTCAAGATCAATTTCGTTCGGCCTGCGATTGGCGAACGGTTTTTGGCGACCGGGAAGGTGCAGGCATCGGGCAAGCTGCTTGCGGTCTGCACAGGAGAAGTCCGGGCCTTGTCGGGAACCGAGTGGAAAGTGGTTGCCATCATGCAGGCAACCATCGTCAACATCAGTGCCTGACGCCTATGCGCGATCAAGCCGGGAGGAATGCAGCATGCCGCAGAGCACGATAGACGGATTCGCCCACGATCAATTTTCGGCGGCGAAAGAAGCGTTCGAAGCCAACTTCGCCAGCGGAGAGGAACTGGGCGCCTCGTTCTGTGCGACAGTGGAGGGCGAGACGGTGATCGATCTCTGGGGCGGCTTCGCGGACGAGGAGAAGAGCCGTCCCTGGAGCCGCGACACCATCGTCAACGTCTACTCCACCACCAAGACCATGACGGCGCTGACTGCGCTGCTGCTGGCTGACAGGGGCGAGCTCGACTTCGCGGCGCCGGTCGCCAGGTACTGGCCCGAGTTCGCCGCCAACGGCAAGGATCGCATCACCGTGGCGCAGCTGATGAGCCATTCTTCTGGCCTTTCCGGCTGGCGTCCGGCTGTCAGCGGCGCGGATTTCTACGATTGGGACAAGGTGACTTCGATGCTTGCCGCCCAGGCGCCGCTATGGGAGCCGGGAACGGCCTCCGGTTACCATGTCTATACCTTCGGCTTCCTGATCGGCGAGGTAGTGCGCCGCATTACCGGCAAGAGCCTCGGCACGGTATTCCGCGAAGAGATCGCGGAGCCGCTGGGCGCGGACTTCTGGATCGGCCTGCCGCCATCGGAAGATCATCGCGTAGCCGACCTGGTGGGGTTTGAACTGCCGCCCAGCACGGCTGATTTGCAGCTCACCGAAGTCCAGAAAATTACCTTTATCGATACCCAGACCGATGTGCCGTCCACCCGCACCCGCGCCTGGCGCGGCGCCGAGATCCCGGCCGCCAACGGCCACGGCAACGCCCGTTCCATTGCCGAGATCCACGCTCTGCTGGCCAACGGCGGCATCGCCAAGGGCAAGCGAATCATGTCCGAGGCCGGTTGCCGCAAGGCGCTGGAGCAGCAGATTGAAGGGGCCGACCTGGCCATGCGCGGCATGCAAGTCCGCTTCGGCCTGGGTTTTGGCCTGCCGAGCCCGATCCTGAAACTCGTGCCACCACACCCCAACTCTCTTTTCTGGTCTGGCGGCGGAGGCTCCTTCATCCTCATCGACGTCGATGCGCGCACTACCTTTTCCTACGCCATGAACAAGATGCAGCGCGCCATGGTCGGCGACGAACGTTCCTTTCGCATCATCCGCGCCATGTGGCAGGGACTGGATGCAGGGCGAACTTGAACCAGCGGTTTACACTGATTTTGCGATGTACTCGCGCAGCCATTGATGTGCTGGATCGCGATGGCAACGCTCGTGCCAGAGCATGGCCATCTCATAGCCCGCTACTTCAACCGGCGGCTCGACAACTTGCAGCTCGCTAGTGTCGCGCACCAGGCGCGAAGGCAGCATCGCCACCAGGTCAGTGTTTGCCAGCACCGACCTGACAAACAGGAAGTGCGGAACGGAAAGCACCACCCGGCGCGCCAGACCTGCCTCCGCCAGTGCTTCATCGGTGACGCCATGGAATCCTCCGCCATCCGGCGACACGATCACGTGATCGAGCTTGCAGAATTGCGCGAGTGTTGGACGTTTTTTCAGGCGCGGATGCCCGGCGCGGCCAACCAGGACATAACGCTCGGTAAAAAGCATCCGGCGCCGCAATCCTGGCGGCGATCCCTCGCTGGTATGGAATGCAAGGTCAATCTCCCCCTGTTCCGCTTGCCTGGCTATGCGCGGCGGAACCAGTTCAAGGACCGCCAGCCGGGTGCCAGGCGCCGCTGAACGCAAGCCGTTCAAGGCGGGCAGTACTATCGTCGATTCGCCATAGTCGGTCGCAGCAACGCGCCATGTCTGACTGGCCTGGGCCGGGTCGAACGGGCTGGCGGGCGACACCGCCTGCTCGAGTGCGGCAAGCGCCTGCCGCAAAGGCTCGCGCAATTCGTCGGCCCGCGCGGTGGGCCGCATTCCTCGCGGCCCGGGCAACAGCAGCGGGTCGCCGAAGATATCCCGCAGCTTGGCGAGATGAACGCTGATCGATGGCTGGGAGAAGTTCAGGCGCTCTGCCGCGCGGGTCACATTGTGTTCTGCAAGCAGGACATCCAGCGTCACCAGCAGGTTCAGGTCGAGTTGTCGGAGATTATTCATGTCTATACCTGGAATATTGAGAATTCATTTTCAATATACCTGACAGGAACCTAAGCTGCATGTTCCTAATCGTTGAAAGCCCAATCATGAATATTCTTCTTGTCTATGCCCACCCCGAACCGAAGTCCCTGAACGGTTCGCTTAAGGACTTCTCGGTCAAACACCTTGAGGATGCCGGACACGTCGTCCAGGTTTCGGATTTGTACGCAATGAAATGGAAAGCATCGCTGGACGCCGACGACAGCACGGATCGGCCAGCCGATGCCCGTTTTGTTCCATCGCTTGACTCCAAGCGCGCGTTCGAGCATGGCCTGCAAAGCGAGGACATCGCGCTGGAACAGGACAAGCTGCGCTGGGCGGATGCCGTCATCCTGCAGTTTCCCCTGTGGTGGTTCTCGATGCCGGCGATCCTGAAGGGCTGGGTAGAACGGGTCTATGCTTACGGCTTCGCATACGGCGTAGGAGAGCACTCCGATGCGCGCTGGGGCGACCGCTATGGCGAAGGCACGCTGGCGGGGAAGCGTGCGATGCTGGTCGTCACTATGGGCGGATGGGAGTCGCATTACAGTGCGCGAGGCATCAATGGTCCGATAGACGATGTTTTGTTCCCCATACAGCACGGGGTGCTGTATTACCCCGGCTTCGACGTTTTGCCGCCGTTCGTGATCTATCGCACAGGCCGGACCGACGAAGCAAGATTTGCAAAGATCCGCGATGCGCTCGGGCAGCGTCTTGACGACCTTTGGCAGGCCGCACCGATACCGTTCCGTCCGCAAAATGCCGGTGCCTACAACATCCCTGAACTCACGCTGCGGCCTGAAGTTGCGCCGGACCAGGCGGGGTTCGCTGCACATATCGGATAAGCAGGTTTGCCCATGTTGAGATGAGGTGTGACACGACACTAGATTGCATCGCTGAAGTACGCGACTGCAGCGCCACAAATCTTGGGAGTGTCAGTGGGAACGGGCCGGAAATGATCCTGCGTCCGGCATTTGTTAATATACGAAAATGAGAGATGCGCGAAAGCCCGCATGATTGCGGGCTTTTTTTTGTTTTTTGATGCTGCCGGAAACATGTTTCCAATCGAGCACGAAAAGTGGACAACGGCGGCGGACAACGGCGTATATGCTTTGATTCTCCATGCCCGTCAAGTTTGGCAAGGGCTGGACAGTTTCGTATTTTTTAGACCCCACTATGCAAAAAAACATCAAGAAAATCGTTTTTTCATTAAGCTGCATGTCGCCGGTGCTGCTGCATGCGGCTGAACTGGAACAGCAACTCGCGCGTTGCTCCGTATTAGGCGACGCCAGCGCGCGGCTGGGCTGCTTCGATGCGCTGGCCAAGGCTACAGCGGATGCGCCGGTTCCCGCTGCTGCCGTTGATTCCCAGGCCACACCTGCATCGCCGCCGGCCGTGGCCACGGTCAAGAAGGCAAGCGAGCCCAGCGATTCGCCGATTTCGCATACGGTGCAGAGCTGGGAACTCGATCCCAGTTCCAAGCGCGGCGTGTTCGCCCTCAAGTCCTACCTGAACAATTATGTATTGCTGGCCAATTACAGCACCTCCACCAACGACGCGCCATTCGCCAGCGACGCCAACGGCCTCAAACCGCAGCACACTGAATTGACCTACCAGCTCAGCTTCAAGATGAAGATGGCGGAAAACATCGCCGGCAGTCCGGTCGACCTGTGGCTGGCTTATACCCAGCAAAGTTTTTGGCAAGCTTACAACCGGGCCGATTCCAGCCCGTTCCGGGAGACCAATTACCAGCCTGAACTGATTGCAACGCTGCCATTGAGCGCCAAGATCGGCGATTTCAACTTCCGCTATCTGAATTTCGGGCTGGTGCATCAGTCCAACGGACAGTCCTCTACCTTGTCTCGCAGCTGGAACCGTTTTTATACTGAACTGGGTGCCGAATACGGCAACCTGGCGCTGTCGGCGCGGATCTGGAAGCGCCTCGACAATGCAAAAGCCAACAACGACAACATCGATATCGTCGACTACATGGGCCACGGCGACGTGCGCGCTGCCTACCGCCAGGACGGTTACGAGTATTCGCTGACCGCGCGCCGCAATTTCCAGACTGGGCACGGCGCGCTCGAGGCCGGCTGGGCGTTTCCGGTCACGACCAACCTGAAAGGTTACCTGCATCTGTTTTCGGGTTATGGCGAAAGCCTGATCGACTACAACTATTCGCAAAAATCGATCGGCGCGGGATTTTTGGTCGATTTCTAAAGCGCTGGCAGGATTCAATGGCGACGTGCAGACCTGGAAAAATGCGGGTCTTGTGAGGTATATCGTACTGTCGGTTTACGGTTTGTGCCTATACTTGTGCCATGGGAAAAATCTACATCGGCATCTCCGGCTGGCGTTATGCGCCGTGGCGCGGCGTATTTTATCCGGATGGCCTGAAGCAGGCCGACGAGCTGGCGTTCGCTTCGCGCGCCTTGCCGTCGATTGAACTCAACGGTTCGTTTTACGCGCTGCAACGGCCGGAAAGCTACAGCGCCTGGTACCAGGCGACGCCGCCGGGATTTGTCTTCAGCCACAAAGGCAACCGTTTCATCACCCACATCCAGCGCTTGCGCGACATTGAAGGGCCGCTGGCGAACGTGTTCGCCTCCGGCGTCCTTAACCTGCGCGAAAAGCTGGGGCCGTTCCTGTGGCAGTTCCCACCCAGCTTTCGTTATGATGCCGGACTGGTCGAACATTTCCTCAGCCTGCTGCCGTCCGATACGGAACAGGCGCTTGCTCTGGCGCGTCATCGCGAGCCGCGCATGCACGGCCACAGTGCCCTGGCCATCGACAAGAAACGCAAATTGCGCCATGCGATGGAAATCCGCCATGACAGCTTCGTCGACGCATCCTTCATCGCGCTGCTGCGCAAATACCATGTGGCGCTGGTGGTGGCGGACGCGGCCGGGAAATGGCCTTACCAGGAAGACGTAACCGCGGATTTCATGTACCTGCGCCTGCATGGTGAGAAAGAATTGTATTCGGGCGGTTATACCGAAGAGGCGATTGACCGCTGGGCGGAACGCATCCGCACCTGGAGCAAAGGCGCGCAACCGAGAGAAAGCAAATTGACTTCCGGTACCGCGCCCTCGCAGCGTGCCAGCCGCGACATCTACTGCTACTTCGATAACGACGTCAAAGTGAAAGCGCCGTTCGACGCGCACCGCCTGATCGACAAGCTGGGACTGGAGCTGGACCTGGCGCCGCTCGGCGCTCAGACCGGCTCGTAGCCTGTTTTGCTTAAAACGCTGATCCGCTCTTTTCCTTGTGTACGAAGATGAGCGACAGCTTTTATAAACAAGGCATTCTTGAAATCGGCTTGTCCCAGGATTTTATATTTTGCTTTTCCGAAAATACGCCATCGCTTGTCATTCTTTTTCTTCAAGATATGAGCATCAAGGGGAGCGTCGCTATAACTGCGGGCGATATAACTCAAACCGTTTTCAGAAAACTCATAGATATCGTATTCGTAGTAATAATCGTACATTCCATTTTCATCAAGCTCACTCTTGTCGATGTGGTGTGTACTCGTGATTTCCATATCCTCTCCTGCGTTTCAGGGCCTTCGCATGGTGCCTGGCAAGGCGCAATCCTGGCAAAGATTATACGGCCCCGTCGTGTGCTTCCGGACTTGCTCTCACTCCGCGGGAAAGGCGTAGACTGATATCCCTTTTCATAGCAAGCGGTTGATTTCATGAAACGCATTCATCACGTGCCCGGGCAACTTTATTTGCCTGGCTTCGAAGCACCGCCGCAGCCAACCGACCGCTTGTTCTTTGCGCTCATTCCAACCCCGGATGCTGCTGCTGCCATCGTACGGCAGAGGGGGCTGTTGCGCGACGAGTATGGGGTGACAGGCAAGCCGATCGGGATGACTCGCCTGCATGTCACCTTGATCCACCTGGGCGACTATCTGGAACTGCCGCAAGGCGTCGTCAAAGCGGCAATGACGGCGGCGGAGAGCGTCAAGGCGGCGCCGTTCGATGTCGTTTTCGACCAGGCCAAGAGTTTTCACGGCAGGCCGCGCAAACGCCCTTTGGTCCTGCTGGGCGACGATGGCGTCGCTGCTCTGGAAAAATTCCAGAAGACGCTCGGCAAGGCGCTGGAGAAAGCCGGCTTCGGAAAAGCAAATCCACATTACACGCCTCACGTCACCCTGTTGTACGACAATCGCCTGGTTCCGCCAGGAACGATCGAACCCATCAGCTGGACCGCGCGCGAATTTGTCCTTGTGCATAGCCTGCTTGGCCAGACCCGGCACATACAACTGGGGCGCTGGGCATTATCGTCCTGATGTTCCAAAGCCATATGCCGGGTGCTTCGGATTGCTAAAAAAGCAGCGTTTCACTGTTCGAATATAGCCCGCGCGTCGCTGGAACGGTCTTTCTACGCTAAAATACAGGGTTGGGTCGGCATCTGCTCATGGGTTTGAGGCAGAAATGCAGCTTTCCCGCAAATCGACCTATCCCCCAAACCAGCGAAAAACCAACGTTTTTGATAGTGAAAACGCCGGAAAACTGCGAGTATTGACAGTGTCAGGCCCGATATCCATACGGATATGCAGCGGCTGGCGAACATATGCGAGAAGCACCGTGACCTACAGCATCAAGGAAATTTTCTACACATTGCAAGGCGAGGGCACCCATGCCGGCCGCCCTGCAGTGTTTTGCCGCTTCAGCGGCTGCAACTTGTGGACCGGCCGCGAAGAGGACCGCAGCAGCGCGGTCTGCCAGTTCTGCGATACCGATTTTGTCGGCACCGACGGCGAAGGCGGCGGCAAGTTCAAGGACAGCGCGGCGCTGGCCGATACTATCAATGCGCTCTGGCCGGAGACCTACGCCGCCAGCAAGTTCGTGGTGTTCACCGGCGGCGAACCCTTGCTGCAGCTGGATGCGGCGCTGATAGACAGCATGCATGCGGCCGGTTTCGAGATCGCCATCGAAACCAACGGCACGTTGCTGCCGCCGCCAGGCATAGACTGGATCTGCGTCAGCCCGAAGATGGGTTCGGTGCTGAAGCTGCGCAAGGGCAATGAGCTGAAAGTGGTGATCCCTCAGCTCGGCCAGTCGCTGGCGGCATACGAATCGCTTGATTTCGAACATTTCTATGTGCAGGCCATGGATGGCCCGCAACTGGCGCACAATCTGGAACTGGCGATTGAGACCTGCAAGCGCAACCCGAAATGGAAGCTGAGCCTGCAAACCCACAAGCTGCTGCAGATTCCCTGAACAGATTTTTTAAAGAAACGATTACCCATGCTTACCATCACCCGCAAACTTGAATTCGACGCCGGCCACCGGATCCCCGACCACAAGAGTCAGTGCCGCAACCTGCACGGCCATCGTTATACGCTGGAAATCACCCTGGTCGGCGCCGTGATTGAAGTCGAGGGCAGTTCCGACAACGGCATGATCATGGATTTTTCCGACATCAAGACGCTGGCGAAACAGCATCTGGTGGATGTCTGGGACCACGCTTTCCTGGTCTACGAAAAAGACACGGCGGTGCGTGATTTCCTGGCGACGCTGCCGGACCACAAGACCGTCATCATCGACCGTATCCCGACAGTGGAAAACCTGGCGCGCACCGCCTACGATATCCTCAAGGCGGCTTACAAGGACCACTACGGCACCGGCTTGCATCTGCAAAAACTGGTGCTGCACGAAACGCCTAATTGCTGGGCCGAGATTTCCGAAGACCGTTGAGCGCCCCTGCCTATGATGCGTGACGCCATTTATATGCAGCAAGCCATCTCCCAGGCGCGCAATGCCTGGGCCTTGGGGGAAGTGCCGGTAGGCGCGCTGATAGTGAAAGACGGACAGGTCATCGCTACCGGCTTCAACCAGCCGATCGGCAACCACGATCCCACCGCGCATGCGGAAATCATGGCGTTGCGCGCGGCCGCCGCCATCCTCGGCAATTATCGTCTGCCCGGTTGCGAAATGTATGTCACCCTGGAACCGTGCGCGATGTGCGCCGGCGCCATGATGCATGCGCGCCTGGCGCGTGTGGTGTTCGGCGCCAGCGATCCCAAGACTGGCGCCTGCGGTTCGGTGCTCAACCTGTTCGAACAGGAAAAACTGAACCACCACACTGAGCTCACGGCTGGCGTGCTGGCTGAAGAATGTGGCACACTACTCAAAGAATTTTTCGCTGAACGCCGCCAAGCCCAACAAAAACAATCGTGACTGAACCTGCCCAAGTATCCCCAAGAGAATCCATCGGCGTCGCGCTGATCGCACCTGGCGGCTACGCCTCCGACGAAGTTGCGCTGGCGCGTGGCATCCTGGCGTTGCAGAGCCAGGGTTGCGTGGTTTATGACTACTACGATCCGGCCGCCAAATACCAGCGTTTCGGCGGCACCGATGCCGCACGGGTAGGGCAGATCTACGAGGCGATCGAAAATCCGCAAGTGCAGATCGTGCTGGCGATACGCGGCAGTTACGGCATGTCGCGCCTGTTGCCATTGCTGGATCTGGAACGCCTGGCTGCCAGCAAGAAGATATTTGTCGGCCATAGCGACGTCACCGCGCTGCACCTGGCTTTGCTGGCGCAGACCGGAGCGCCCAGCCTTGCCGGGCCGATGCTGTGCAGCGATTTCGGTGAAGCCGAGCTGAGCGAGTTTACGATGTCGCATTTCTGGCAGTGCCTGCGGCAGCCGGAACAGGTGCTGCAAGTCAGCGCCGCCGGCAACCCGGCGGTTAACGCCAGCGGCACCTTATGGGGCGGCAACCTGGCAATGCTGAACCATCTGGTCGGCACTTCCTATCTGCCGCAGGTCGATGGCGGCATCCTGTTCCTGGAAGATATCGGCGAGCATCCATATCGCATCGAGCGCATGATGCTGCAGCTGCAGTACGCCGGCATCCTGGAGCGGCAGCAGGCAATTGTGCTGGGCGATTTTTCCAACTATCGGCTGGCCGAGCACGACAACGGCTATGACTTCGATGCCATGCGGGCTTACCTGCGGGACCACGTAGCAGTGCCGATACTGACCGGTTTGCCGTTTGGCCACATCCGCGACAAAGTGACCCTGCCTGTCGGCGCGCAGGCGCAATTGCTGTCGGATGCTGGCGGCTTTCAGCTGACCACCCAGAATCCGCTTACCCTGGTGCCCTGATTTCTGCGGGCAGAGGCAGCTGCTTTCCAATTAATTCGACTCTCGTATATTGAACCTACCGCATCGCCATTGGATAATCATGATGTCGAAGCGGTCGGGCAGAGTGATGCCGATTAGACTGAGTGCGGTTGAGCACGTGGGTCAGATAGGTGCCTCTGCCCGTTTCATTTTATAAGTCCGAACGGTATCTTGGGCCATCGCCTGGCGCGTAAGCCCGCATACGAGAAAGGTCAAAATGGAAACGGTGTGCGCAGTTGTTGGTATCGATGTGAGCAAGAAGAAGCTCGATATTGCCTTGCTGGTCAACGGCAAGACCAAGGCCAAGGTGGTGGATAATTCGGCCGAGGGATACAAATTACTCCTGGAGTGGTTAAGCAAGGCGAAAGTCGCTAAAGAAACGCTGCATGTCTGCATGGAGGCCACTGGGATTTACTATGAACCGGTGGCATTGGCGCTGCATGACGCAGCAATGAGCGTTAGCGTGGTCAATCCGGCCTGCATCAAAGGCTTCGGCCATAGTGAGAATATCCGCAACAAGAACGATACTGCCGATGCCGGACTCATTGCGCGCTATTGCGCTGCCATGAAGCCCGCGCCTTGGGTGCCGCCACCGCTGGAACAGCGCCAGTTGCGGGCTTGGTCGATGCGAGTACAAGCATTAAAGGATATTCGCCAACAGGAAGAAAACCGGCTTGAAGCGAACACCTTCACCGGTATGAGCGACGTCGCCGACCATGTGAAGCAACACATCGCCTGGCTAAGCGCTGAGATCAAAAAATTGGAGGGTGACATCGATGATCACATCGATCGACATCCCGGCCTCAAGCATGATGCCGAGCTCATCACGAGCATCCCAGGTATCGGCGGCACTACGGTGGCGAGGATCTTAGGCCAGTTGGGTGACATCCGGAGATTTGACAGCGCCAAGGCATTTGCCGCATTTCTCGGCGTAACTCCGAAACAACGCAGCTCCGGCACCTCCATCAAAGGTCGAACCATGATTAGCCGAGTTGGAAGCATGTCTATGCGGGCGGCGCTTTATATGCCTAGCTTAGTAGCATGTCGACACAACCCGCTACTACGTCGCTTTGCTGAGCGACTATTGGCCACCGGTATGGCAAAAAAAGCTGTAATCGGGGCCGTGATGCACAAAATGACACATCTGATTTACGGAGTGGTCCGTACTGGCAAGCCCTTCGATCCCAATTATTTAGCGAACGGCCTTGCTATTCAAGACGGTATCTGACCCTAATTAATTGGCGGCTGCCAGCAGCCATTCTCTGAAGGCTTGCATCGCGGGGGTGGCTTGTTTTGATTTGAGGCGGGTCAGCCAGTAGCTGCCGCTGGCGATTTCGATGTCGAACGGGCGGGTCAGGCGGCCGTGCTGCAATTCGCGGGCGAACATGCGGGCCGGCAGCAGCGCTACGCCGGCGCCTTGGGCGGCGGCTTCGGCCATGGTGAGCGAGGAATCGAATACCGTGCCTCGCAGCAGCGGGCAGGGCAGGTCTGCGGCGGCGAACCATGCGGCCCATTCGTCGGTGCGGTAGGAGCGCAGCAATATTTGCCCGGCGAGGTCGGCCGGATCGCGTAGGAAAGAGGCGATGGCGGGCGAACACATCGGCGACAGCGGCGCCGCCAGCAGCTCTTCAGCTTCTGTCGAGTGCCAGGCGCCGTCGCCGAAACGGATGGCGTAGTCCAGGCCCTCGCCGGCGATGTCGACTCGGTTATTGTTGGTGAACAGGCGGAAGTCGACGAACGGGTGGGCTTGCTGGAAATCGCGCAGGCGCGGGATCAGCCAGCCGACGGCGAAGGTGCCGACCGCGCCCACCGTCAGTACTTCGCGCAGCCGGCGGCCGTCGCCGAACTGCTGCAGCACGGCTCCTATGCGTCCGAACGATTCCGCCAGCACCGGCAGCAGGGCGATGCCCTCGTCGGTCAGCGCCAGCCCGCGCGGCAGCCGGCGGAACAGTTGCACGCCCATTCTTTCTTCAAGATTTTTTACCTGCTGGCTGATCGCGGCTTGCGTGACGTTCAGCTCGGAGGCCGCGCGGGTGAAGCTGAGCAAGCGCGCAGAAACTTCGAAAGCGCGTAGGGAATTCAAGGGGAGGTGCATGGTGTTTCTCCGTCTTTGCAATAGTATTTCTTATGCCTTACCTTGGATATTGTAGCTTGAGCGGCAGCCGGGTCAACGTTATCGTTGATGCCTTCTTCACTAAATCCAGAGGGAAAACATGAAACGACGCCAGTTTGCCGGAAACCTGGGGGCAGCCTTGGGAGCGCTGGTCTTAAGCGGCTACACTCAGAAATCCTGGGCCTCGGCCGCCGCTGCCGCTAAGCCGGTCGCCGATCCGGTCACCCGGCAATTGCGCCAGATAGAGGCCAAGAGCGGCGGCCGCCTCGGCGTTGCCATCCTCGACACCGCTAGCGGACAAAGCCATGCCTATCGCGGCGATGAACTGTTTCCCATGTGCAGCACCTTCAAATTGCTGGCGGCGGGATTGACGCTGCATCGTGTGGACCAGGCGCAGGAGCAGCTGGCGCGGCGCATCCGCTACGAAACTGCCGAGCTGGTTCCGTATTCTCCCGCCACCGAGAAACATGCCGGCGGCGATGGCATGTCGGTGGCGGAACTGTGCGAAGCAACCCTCACCCTGAGCGACAATACCGCCGCCAACCTGCTGCTGCACAGCTTCGGCGGCCCGACTCAGCTGACGGCCTACCTGCGTTCCCTGGGCGACAAGGTGACCCGGCTTGACCGCATCGAGCCTGACCTCAACCAGGCCACCCCGGGCGATCCGCGCGATACCACGTCGCCCAGCGCGATGCTGTCCACCATGCAACAACTGCTGCTGGGAAATGCTTTGTCGGCCGATTCCCGCAAACAGCTGGCCACCTGGCTGCTGGCGAATAAAACCGGCGACAAGCGCTTGCGCGCCTTGCTGCCGGCCGGCTGGCGGGTAGCCGACAAGACTGGCTCTGGCGCCTACGGCAGCACCAACGACATCGGCATGCTGCTTCCGCCCGGCCGGGCACCGCTGCTGGTAGCGGCTTACCTGACCGGGACCAAGGCGTCGGAAGCAACGCGTAATGCAACCCTGGCAGAAGTCGGGCGCCTGGCGGCGTCGCTGGCGGCGAAGTAAGGCGATAGGTCGGAAATCTGGCCGGATTCATGGAAATAGTCGCGGCAGGCGTTGGTTTTATGCCGGTTCATGCAGTGCACAAATGTGGATACTGCGGGGGATACTGTATAATGCCGCGACTATCTAACCCCATGATTCAATTAAGAAAAGACCAAATCTAAGATGTTGTCCACCGCAAATATCACGATGCAGTTCGGCCCCAAGCCGCTGTTTGAAAACATTTCCGTCAAATTCGGCGATGGCAACCGTTATGGCCTGATCGGCGCCAACGGCTGCGGCAAGTCGACCTTCATGAAGATCCTGGGCGGCGACCTGGAGTCGTCGGGCGGCAACGTGATGCTCGATCAGAACGAGCGCCTGGGTAAATTGCGCCAGGACCAGTTCGCGTTTGAAGAAATGCGCGTGCTGGACGTGGTGATGATGGGACACACGGAAATGTGGGCGGCGATGGCTGAGCGCGACGCGATCTATGCCAATCCGGAAGCCACCGACGACGACTACATGAAGGCGGCCGACCTGGAAGCCAAGTTTGCCGAATACGACGGTTATACCGCCGAAGCGCGCGCCGGCGAACTGCTGCTGGGCGTGGGTGTCTCGATCGACCAGCACCAAGGCCCGATGAGCAATGTCGCGCCGGGCTGGAAACTGCGCGTGCTGCTGGCGCAGGCGCTGTTTTCGAATCCGGATATCCTGCTGCTCGACGAGCCGACCAACAACCTCGACATCAATACCATCCGCTGGCTGGAAGATGTGCTGAACCAGCGCAATTCGACCATGATCATCATTTCCCATGATCGCCACTTCCTGAACCAGGTGTGCACCCACATGGCCGACATGGACTACGGCACCCTGAAGGTTTATCCGGGCAATTACGACGACTACATGCTGGCTTCCTCGCAAGCGCGTGCGCAGCAGCTGTCGGTGAACGCCAAGGCCAAGGACAAGGTCGCCGAACTGCAGGATTTCGTGCGCCGCTTCTCGGCCAACAAATCGAAGGCGCGCCAGGCGACATCGCGCGCCAAGCAGATCGAAAAAATCAAGGTCGAGGATGTCAAGCCTTCGAGCCGCGCCAATCCTTTCGTGCGTTTCGACGGCGAGAAAAAACTGCATCGGCTGGCGGTGGAAGTGCAAAGCATCAGCAAGACGTATGACCGGCCGATTTTCAAGAACTTCAACATCATGGTCGAAGCCGGCGAAAAAATCGCCATCATCGGCGCCAACGGCGCCGGTAAAACCACCTTGTTGCGCAGCATCGGCGGCAGCGACATCGCCGGCCTGGCGGCCGACAGCGGCCTGGTGAAGTGGGCGGAAAATGCCAACGTCGGCTACATGCCGCAGGATCCGACTGACGATTTCGCCACCGACAAGACGCTCACCGACTGGATGGGGCAGTGGACCCAGGAAGGCGACGATGACCAGGCCGTGCGTTCCAGCCTGGGCCGCCTGCTGTTCAGCGGCGACGACGTCAAGAAGTCGGTCAAGGTGCTGTCCGGCGGTGAAAAGGGCCGCATGATGTACGGCAAGCTGATGCTGGGCCGCCATAACGTGCTGCTGCTGGACGAACCGACCAACCACATGGACATGGAGTCGATCGAGTCGCTCAACATCGCGCTGGAAAAATATGCCGGCACCCTGATCTTCGTCTCGCATGACCGCGAGTTCGTCTCATCGCTGGCCACCCGCGTGCTGGAAGTCAAGGAAAACGAAGTGGTCGACTTCCAGGGCTCCTACGAGGATTACCTGAGCAGCCAGGGCATCGAGTAAATCGCCAGGCGCGGGAATCCCTGCGCCATGAAGTAACAGAAAAAGCAAAAAAACAGCGTGGCAGAATTTATCTGCCACGCTTTTTTTATCGCTGCGTTGTTTACTGTTGCGGCCGTTCGCCCAGGTACAGCAACTGATCCAGCCGGCCGCGCAGGCTGCGGGCGATTTCCTCGCCCTTGGCCTTGAGCACCGCCTCCAGGTACTGCTGGCGCAGTTCGCGGAAATCCTGGACGCTGCTGGCGCGTTCGACCTTCAGCTGCAGGCCGTAGCCGCGCAAGCCGATCATGCTCTTGATGGTGTCATTATAGAAATGATAAATCGCTTCAAACTGGGTTTGTCCCGGCGGCAGCACCTGCTCAGCCGGCATGGATGCAGCAGTGGGCGGCGCCATGTTTTTCGATGCCGGAGTTTCAACTGGAGCGGGGCTGCTGCCCGTGTTTGCCTTGGTGCTGCCGCTATCGGCGGTGGCCTGGATCAGGCCAGCTTGCAGCAACTCGTCGAGGTGTTCCTGGCCCAGGCCGAGGCCGGCTACCTTCCGCAGCAACTCGTCGTTGCCGGTCTTGCCATCCACCAGCAGCAGCAGGGTACGCAGGCGCGGCGCCACGGTTTGGCCGCGTGTTGCTATTTCGGTACGGCCGCGATCGGTTTTGTCGTAAATTATCATGTTGTCCCTGTGTTCTTATATGTATCCAGCAAAATGCTCGGACATTTAACCCGGCAGATTTTTTTTATGACAATTATGAAATCATAGTACGGGAGTTCATTCTTGCTTGCAATAAGGTAATGCTCACACGCGATGTCAAGGTTGGCGCTAGAATTCCTGTCTCGACGCCTCCCGTTTGCCGTTGCAAAATGCCTTGTTGCAGCTTCTGTCGTATCATTGCGTATTCCCGCAGCTCATGACCCTCTCATCCATCGTAGCCATGCAAACCCACGCCATCAAAACCGTTGAATTCGAGCGGCCGCAAATGGACTCAGGCAGCAGCAGTTGCACCGCTCATGCCTGGGCTCGCGTCCCTGACACCCCCACCCCTGACCAGAAAATCGCCCTCAAGGAGCGCATCAGGCGCCTGCTGAAAGAACAGCAGGCAGTGCTGGTCGCGCATTATTACGTTGATGGCGATTTACAGGACCTGGCAGAAGAAACAGGTGGCTGCGTCTCCGATTCGCTCGAGATGGCGCGCTTCGGCCGCGACCACCCGGCCCAGACGCTGGTGGTTGCCGGCGTCAAGTTCATGGGCGAGACTTCAAAAATACTGAGCCCGCACAAACGCGTGCTGATGCCCGACCTGGACGCCACCTGCTCGCTCGACCTGGGTTGCCCGGCTGACGAATTTTCCGCTTTTTGCGATGCGCATCCGGATCGCACCGTGGTGGTATACGCCAACACCAGCGCTGCGGTCAAGGCGCGCGCCGACTGGATGGTGACATCGTCCATCGGCCTCGACATCGTGGCCCACCTGCACGCGCAGGGTAAAAAGATCCTGTGGGCGCCGGACAAACACCTGGGCGGCTATATACAGAAACAGACCGGCGCCGACATGCTGCTGTGGCAGGGTTCCTGCCTGGTGCATGACGAGTTCAAGGGCGTCGAACTGGAATTGCTGCGCCAGCAGCACCCGAAGGCCAAGATCCTGGTGCATCCGGAATCGCCGGAAGCGGTGGTGGCGCAAGCCGATGTGGTCGGCTCCACCACCCAGCTGATCGCCGCGGCCCAGAGCCTGGACGCCGATGAATTCATCGTCGCCACCGATAACGGCATCCTGCACAAGATGCGCATGGCGGCGCCCGGCAAACGTTTTATCGATGCGCCGACCGCCGGCAACAGCGCCACCTGCAAGAGCTGCGCGCATTGCCCGTGGATGGCGATGAACGGCTTGCAGAACCTGGCCGATGTGCTGGAATTCGGCGGCAATGAAATCCACGTCGACGCTGAAACCGGCCGCAAGGCGGTGGTCTGCATCGACCGCATGCTGGATTTCGCGGCCCAGCGCAAAGCCAATGTGCGCCCGTCCAGCGACCTGGCGCAAGAACAAAAACTGTTTTCAGGAATCGGTCCAGCATGAGTACATCCACCAGCAACTCAGTTAGCAATTTGGAGAATCGTTTCGCGCCGTTTGACGCTGCGCTGCAAACGGCGTTCGACAACAATATCCGCACCGCGATTGCCGAAGACGTCGGCAGCGGCGATCTGACCGGCAAGCTGGTTCCCGAGCAGCAGATGGTCAAGGCGCGCGTGATCGTGCGCGAGCAGGCCGTGCTGTGTGGCGCGCCATGGTTCGAAGCCGTGATGCGGCAGCTGGATGAACGCATCCGCATCGACTGGTCGTATGCCGAGGGCGACCTGATGAGCGCCGACAGCCAGGTCTGCCTCATCGATGCCCCGGCCCGGGCCTTGCTGACTGCCGAACGCGGCGCCTTGAATTTCCTGCAGCTGCTGTCCGGCGTGGCCAGCGCCACCCGCGTTTACGTCAACGCCATTGCCGATACCAAGGCGCATATCCTCGATACCCGCAAAACCCTGCCCGGCCTGCGCCTGGCGCAGAAATACGCAGTGCGCGTCGGCGGCGGCCACAACCAGCGGCTGGCCCTGTACGACGGCATCCTGATCAAGGAAAACCATATCGCCGCGGCCGGCGGCATCGCTGCCGCCATGCAGGCGGCGCACAAGCTGGATGCGGACGTTACGGTACAGATCGAAGTGGAGAACCTGGTGCAGCTGGATGAAGCGTTGAGCGCCGGCGCCAATTCGGTCCTGCTCGACAATTTCAGCCTCGACGCCATGCGCGACGCCGTCAAGCTGACCGACGGCAGGGCGCTGCTGGAAGCCTCCGGCGGCATCAATATGGATACGGTGCGGGCCATAGCGGAAACCGGCGTCGACCGGATTTCGATCGGCAGCCTGACCAAGGATATCCGGGCGACCGATTATTCACTGCGGATCATTGGATAAAACCTGGCGGAACGGGCATGCAGCGGCAATAAAGCGCTCAGTGAATGAGTTTTGCTGCAGTGAATGCCAGGGCTGTCAGCGAGACGGCGGTTCCGATAAACCATCTTAGAAGAGTGGCCTCAAGCCTGGACACATCTTCTTTGGTGGCCATATGGTCCAGGCGTGTTTCAATGCGCGTCAGGCGGTCACGCGCCTCGCCGGCAAATTCTTCAAGTTTGATGATCCTGGTTTCCATGCAGAGATGTTAACTGCAGCTTGTGCCAGGATCAAGCCCTCCAAGCCGCGATTTGAATCGGTTTAGGCATTTACCGTATAGGCTGGGCAGGGCAAGCAACCCGGCCGTATACGGCATGTTACCTGGTACGTTACTGGACTTTCCCTTGAGCAAAATCCATGATCAGCCGCGTCGATAAATACAGGCGCGGAACGATGGTGTTCAGCAGGACGTATTCAGCGTCGTTCGAATGCGCGCCGTAACCGCTCAGTCCCATTCCTTCCACCACCGCAGCTTTCGATTTTAATGCCGCGAACGCCGCATCGGTGCCGCCGCCGCTGGCTACGTCTACCACGGTCATCGGCAGGTCCAGTTCCTGGTAGATCTTCTGGCCGTAAGCCGAGACGGCGCGCGAAGCGGCGTTGGTTTCCAGTGGCGGCCGCCGCATTTCAAATGTCAGGTGCACCTTGGCGTCCGGGATCAACTGTTTCTTGACGCGTTCTTGCAGCTGTTCCTGCAGCTGCTGGAAATCGCTCACTTTCAAGGCGCGGGCGTCGGCTTGCGCACTGGCGCTGGCTGGAATCACGTTGCGGTTGGTGCCGGCTTGCGCCACGGTCCAGTTCAGTTTCAGGCCGCGTTCCGGCTGCGACAAGGAGCTCAGCTGCAGCACCTGGTGCGACAGTTCATACAAGGCGTTGATGCCTTTTTCCGGTGCCGCCCCGGCGTGCGAGGATTTGCCTTCAACCTTCAGGTAAGCCGCGGCGATGCCGCTGGTCGCCAGCCGCAGCTGGCCTTGGGCGCCGCCGCCTTCATAGGAAAACACGGCATCCTGTTCGGCCCCCAGCCTGGTATGCAGGCTGCGGCCGCCAGGCGAACTGATTTCTTCGTCGCCGTTGATCAATACCGTCAGCGTGTCGTAATCCTTGAAACCGATTTTTTGCAGGATGGCGATGGTGTGCAGTATGGTGGCGACGCCTTGCTTGTCGTCGGCGATGCCGAGGCCGTAGGCCTTGTCGCCGTCAACCCGGAACTGCTGGTCCTTCAGCATGCCGCGCAGGTACACCGTATCCATGTGTGCGATCAGCATGATCTTGCGCTTGCCGGTGCCCTTGAAAACCGCGTGTACGATCTGCCCGATCTTTTCCGGAGTGTCGCCCATCCGGTAGATTTCCGGCGCGTCCAGCAGTTCGGCCTTGCCGCCCAGCTGCGTCAGGCGATCGCGGATCAAGGCGGCGATCCTGGCCAGGCCTTCAAGGTCGCCGCTGCCCGATTCGATATTCACCAGGTCGCGCATGGTGTCCATCATCGCCGGCTTCTCTTTTTGCGCCAGGTCGTATACCGGCGCCACCGGCGCCGCCTGGACCAGGCCGGCGCTCAATAGCAGGGCGGCAAGCAGGCTTTTTTTCAGGGAAAAGGATGTCTGTTTCAACTTCTGTCTCCGTTGGTTTGAATGAGGTGCTGCATGAGGTACTGCGTTTTTGTTGCTAGAGCTGCTGCAGGTTGGTATCGCGTGTCTCGCGCATGCACAGCACCGCAGCCAGGCTGAGCGCCGCGGCCACCGATACATAGGCGCCGACATAAGCCAGGCCGCCACGCTGCGCCAGCAGCTGCGCGATATAGGGCGCCACCGATGCGCCGAGGATGCCGCCGATGTTGTATGCCACACCGGCGCCGGTATAACGCACGCTGGTGGGAAACAGTTCCGGCAGCAGTGCTCCCATGGGTGCGAAAGTCACGCCCATCAGGAACAGGAAGATGATCAGGAACAGGGCAATCGCTACCATATTGCCGCTGCCGAACAGCGGTTGCATGGTGAAGCCCGCCGCGATCGCCGCCAGGGTGCCGACGATCAGCACCGGGCGCCGGCCGAAACGGTCGCTGGCCATGGCCGAGAACGGCGTGGCCAGCGCCATGAACACCACTGCCAGGCATAGCAGCGCCAGGAATTCCTGGCGCGGGATATGCAGGGTAGTGACGCCATAGGACAGCGAGAACACGGTCGCGATATAGAACAAGGTATAGCAGACAATCATTGCCACGGCGCCCAGCATCACCGGCCGCCAGTGATGCTGGAACAGGGTGACAGCCGGCACTTTCACGCGCTGGTGCTTCTCCAGTGCCGCGGCAAACACCGGCGTTTCGGCAATCTTCAGCCGCACATACAGGCCCAGCACCACCAGCACCGCGCTGAAAATGAAAGGGATGCGCCAGCCCCAGCTCTTGAACTGCTCATCCGACAGGCTCAAGGCGAGGGCGAGGAACAGGCCGTTCGCCATCAGGAAACCGACTGAAGGGCCAAGCTGCGGGAACATGCCGTACCTGCCGCGTTTTCCCGGCGGCGCATATTCGGTGGCCAGCAGCGCTGCGCCGCCCCATTCGCCGCCCAGGCCAATGCCCTGGGCAAACCGCAGCAGGCACAGCAGGACCGGCGCCAGCGCACCGATAGAGGCGTAACTCGGCAGGAAACCGATCAGCGTGGTGGCTACGCCCATTACCAGCAGCGACAGCACCAGCGTTGATTTGCGTCCGATGCGGTCGCCGAAATGGCCGAACAGGAAGGCGCCGACCGGGCGCGCGATAAAGGCGATGCCGAAGGTGACGAAAGCCGACAGCGCTTGCGCCGTCGGTGAGTCATGCGGGAAAAATACCGGACCGATGACCAGCGCCGCCGCGGTTGCGTAGACGTAGAAGTCGTAGAATTCTATGGCGGTGCCAATGAAGCTGGCGAAGATCACGCGCCTGGCGCTGTTCTGCGCAGGGCTTGGGGCAGATGTGATTGGCTGCGACGCTGCACTCATCGTTTCTCCTCATTTTTTAGTTTGAAGTCCAAGCATAGCCGAGATGAAGCGGAAGCGACACTGTTGCAGATCAGACCAGCTAGGCCAGCGGCGCCGGCAGCCGCTCCAGCACGCGTACCTCGGAATCGAAGATGATCCAGGCTTGCACCACGAAGCCGGCCAGTGCCAGCACCAGGCAGGCCGGTTCGCCCCAGCGTGCGCCGACCAGGCCGCCCAGTGCGGCGCCGATCGGCCGCGCGCCGGTATTGACCGTCAGGAAAATCGCCGAGACCCGTCCCAGCATGGCGCCGGGCGTGACGGTCTGGCGCAGCGTGGTCGAGGTGATGACCCAGATGATCGGGCCGACGCCGAACAGGAAGAAGGCCACGGCCGCCAGCACACCACTCGGCAGCAACAGCGTCGCCACCATGGTGATGGCCGCCAGCACCGAGATCGCCGGGCCGATCTGGATCGCGCGGCCGAACGGCAGCCTGGCCACCACCCGCGGCGTCAGCAGCGCGCCCAGCATCATGCCGACGCCATAGGCGCCGAGCGTCATGCCGACCTCGCCGGCGCTGAGGCCGAGCTTGCGCACCGCGTATGGTACATATGCAGCCTGCAGCACGAACCAGGAAATGTTCCAGGCCACGGCGGTCAGCAGGATCGGCCGCAGCAGCTTGTCGCGCCAGACCATGTGCGCGCCGTCGCGCAACTCCAGCAGCGGATGGCGCGGCGCTGCCGGCGCCCGCTGCGGTTCGCGCAGTTGCAATAGCAGCACCACGGCCGAGCCCGACAGGATGGCCGCCAGCACGAATGCGGTCGAGGCGCCGGCCCATGAAGTCAGCGCGCCGCCGAGGGCGGGACCGGCGGCAAAGGCGGTGCTGCGCGCCAGTTCCAGCCGGCCATTGGCTTTCGCCAGCAGTTCGCGTCCTACCAGCGCCGGCACGATGGCAGGAGCGGCGACGCTGAAACCGACAGTGCCGACGGCGCCGATGAAGCCGAGCACCGCCAGCAAGCCGATCGAAAGGTGACCGGACAGGAGCGCCGTCAGCACGCCCAGCAAGGCCAGCATGCGCAGCACCTCGGCGATTACCATCAGGCGCTTGCGCGAGGTGCGGTCGGCCAGCAGGCCGAATGGAATCGAGAGCAGGAGAAACGGCAGCGACTGCACCGCGGCCAGCGTACCGATTTCGCCGGGGCCGGCGCCCAGCAACAGCACTGCCATGATGGGCGTGGCCGCCAGGCTGAGCTGTTCGGCCGATTGGGCGGCAAGGTTGGACCAGGTGAGGGCGACCAGGGAAGGAGGGAGTTTTGACGTCATGAAATTCTTTGGTGTTCTTGGAGAACGGAAGTGTCGCACCGTCGCCGGCGGCGAGCACTCCGTTTCTTGGTGCGCAATTCGTCTGCGCGCAGAGCAGTTAGCGGCGCTCCGGCGTCAGCACGCTGGGCAAAGCCTTGGCCAGCGTTTCCGGATAATCCTGGCTGTAGTGAAGGCCGCGGCTCTCGTGGCGCGACAAGGCGCTTTCAACGATCAGCGACGCCACTTGCACCAGGTTGCGCAATTCCAGCAAATCGCGGCTGATGCGGAAGTGCGCATAATATTCGTCGATTTCTTCCTTCAGCAGGCGGATCCGGTGCTGGGCGCGCTCCAGGCGTTTGTTGGTGCGCACGATGCCGACGTAATTCCACATGAAGCGGCGCAATTCGTCCCAGTTATGGGAGATCACCACTTCCTCGTCGGCGTCGGTCACGCGGCTTTCATCCCAGGCCGGCAGCGGGACGGCTTTCGGCGTCTCTTGCTGGGCGATGAACTTGGCGGTGGCGCGGCCCACCACCACGCATTCCAGCAGCGAATTGCTGGCCAGGCGGTTGGCGCCGTGCAAACCGGTATAAGCGGTTTCGCCGACCGCATACAAACCGGGCAGGTCGGTGCGGCCGTTCAGGTCGGTGACGATGCCGCCGCAGGTAAAGTGCACTGCAGGCACCACCGGGATCGCCTGCTTGGTGATGTCGATGCCCAGCTCCATGCAGCGCGCGTAGATGGTGGGGAAATGCTCTTTCAGGAATTCCGGCGACTTGTGGGTGATGTCGAGGTCGACGTGGTCCAGGCCGCGTTTTTTCATCTCGAAGTCGATCGCCCGCGCCACCACGTCGCGCGGCGCCAGCTCGGCGCGCTCGTCGTGCGCCGGCATGAAACGCATGCCGGCATCGGCGCCTTCGGTGTCCGGCAATTTCAGCACGCCGCCTTCGCCTCGTATCGCTTCGGTAATCAGGAAAGACTTGGCGTACGGGTGGTACAAGCAGGTCGGATGGAACTGGATGAATTCCATGTTGGCGACCCGGCAGCCAGCGCGCCAGGCCATGGCGATGCCGTCGCCGGTGGCGCTGTCGGGGTTGGTGGTGTACAGGTAGACCTTGCCGGCGCCGCCGGTGGCCAGCACCGTGTGGTTGGCGGCCAGGGTCAGCACCTTGCCGGTCTTGACGTTCTTGGCGTACAGGCCGAGGCAGCGCGGTGCGCTCTTGCCGGTTTCGCCGGTGGCTACCTTCTTCGACGTGATCAGGTCGATCGCGTAGTGATCTTCCAGCAGCGTGATGTTCGGATGGGCGCGTACCTTTTGTTCCAGCGTCACCTGCACCGCATGGCCGGTGGCGTCGGCGGCGTGGATGATGCGGCGCTGGCTGTGGCCGCCTTCGCGCGTCAGGTGGAAGCCCAGTTCGGCGCTGGCGTCGGGTGTGAAGGGCACGCCCTGTTCAATCAGCCATTCGATGGCGGCGCGGCCGTTCTCGACGATGAAGCGGGTCGCGCTTTCATCGCACAAGCCGGCGCCGGCGACCAGGGTGTCGTTGATATGCTGTTCATGACTGTCGCCGGAATCGAGCACGGCGGCGATGCCGCCCTGGGCCCAGTTGCTGGCGCCGTCGAGCAGCGCGCGTTTGGAGATGACGGCAACCTTGTTGTTTTCGGCAAGGTGCAGCGCGACCGACAGGCCGGCCAGGCCGCTGCCGATAATGGCGACATCGAATTTCATGGTGGATGCTTGGTTATTGTTTTAATCCGGATCGCCCCAGAGCCTGGGGCGATGTCTCTACTACCCTCTGTTACTGTGCTGCGGGTTATTCCACGATTATTCCACGATTATTCCACGATTACCGGTTTGACTTTGGCCGCAGCCTGTTTGGCCCTGATGCGCGCGGTCTCGACATCGTCAGCCGTGGCCAGCGCCACGCCCATGCGCCGCCGTGCGAAGGATTCCGGCTTGCCGAACAGGCGGATATCCACGCCTGGCACCCGCAGCGCGTCGGCCACGCCTTCAAACGCGATGCCCTTGGCGTCATGCTGGCCATAGATCACAGCTGAAGCCGCCGGGCTGCGCAAGGCGACGTTGACTGGCAGGCCGAGGATAGCCTTGGCGTGCAGCTCGAATTCGCTTTGCTGCTGGCTGGCCATGGTCACCATGCCGGTGTCGTGCGGGCGCGGGCTCACTTCGGAGAACCAGACCATTTCGTTCTTGACGAACAGCTCAACCCCGAACAGGCCGAGGCCGCCCAGGTTGTCGGTGACTTTCTTGGCGATGTCGCGCGCCCTGAGCAGCGCTTCCGGATGCATCGGATGCGGCTGCCAGGATTCGACGTAATCGCCTTGCACCTGGATGTGGCCGATCGGCTCGCAGAAATGGGTGGCGATGCTGCCGTCCTGCTGTAGCGCGCGCACCGTCAGCAACGTGATTTCATAATCGAAATCGATGAAGCCTTCGACGATGACGCGACCCGAATCGACCCGGCCGCCGGCGGCGGCGTAGGCCCAGGCGGCTTCGATTTCAGCGGCGCTGTCGATCTTCGACTGGCCTTTGCCCGAGGACGACATGACCGGCTTGATCACGCATGGAAAGCCGATTGCCGAGCAGGCGGCTTTCAGTTCGTCCAGGTTATTGGCAAAACGGTAGGGCGATGTCGCCAGCGCCAGCGTTTCGCCGGCCAGGCGCCGTATGCCTTCGCGGTTCATGGTCAGCCAGGCGGCGCGCGCGGTGGGGATGACGGTGACCTTGCCGGCAGCTTCCAGCGCGACCAGGGTTTCGGTGGCAATCGCTTCGATTTCCGGCACGACCAAGTCGGGTTGCTCCAGCGCAATCAACGCTTCCAGCGCTGCGCCGTCGGCCATGTTGATCACGTGCGAACGGTGCGCGACCTGGTGGCCGGGGCGTTCGGGTAGCGGTCGACGGCAATGACTTCGACGCCTAGCCGCTGCAGCGAGATGATGACTTCCTTGCCGAGTTCGCCGGAGCCGAGCAGCATGACTTTGGTGGCGGAAGGGGAAAGCGGGGTGCCGATTGTGATTGGTGTCTTCATATTGGAAAGGAGCTGCGGCGCCTGGTTGCCATGCGCCGCGAATGTGCTGTTAGTCGTTGATCGGTGAGGTGGGTAATGGCGGTGAAAAATTCGTAAAGAGGGTATTTTATCGTTGGCCAGCGCCCGACAATAGCAAATATCAGGGCACAAGGACAGTTGGCAAAATGAAAAAAGCCGCCAGAATCATCCGGCGGCTCTTGTTGCGCTGCTCAGGCATAGCCGTAAGCATATGCCATATCGTTCATTAGCGCTCGGCTTGGTAGATATCGTAGTCCTTGGTTTCCTTGACAAACAGCATGCCGATCACGAAGGTGGCGACGGCAATGATGATCGGATACCACAGGCCGTAGTAGATATCGCCCTTGAACGCCACCAGGGCGAAGGCGGTGGTCGGCAGCAAGCCGCCGAACCAGCCGTTGCCGATGTGGTAAGGCATGGACATCGAGGTATAACGGATGCGGGTAGGGAACATTTCCACCAGCATCGCCGCGATCGGGCCGTAGACCATGGTCACGTAGATCACCAGGATGAACAGCAGCAGCAGCACCATCGGCTTGTTCATCTGCTCCGGATCGGCCTTGCTTGGATAACCCGCGCCCTTGATGTCGCCGGCCAGTTCAGCCGAGAACGCCTTGTCCTTGGCGGCGGCGTCTTCTTTCGACAAGCCCTTGGCGTCATACGAAGTCAGGATCTTTTCGCCGATCTTGATGGTGGCCACCGAACCGGGAGCGCCGATGACGTTCTCGTAGTTCACCGAAGCCGCCGACAGCTTGGCTTTGGCGATATCGCAGGACGACGTGAATTTCTTGGTGCCGGTAGGATTGAACTGGAACTGGCAAGTGGCCGGATCGGCAGTGACGATCACCGGTGCGTTTTTCAGCGCGGCTTCCAGCGCCGGATTGGCGTAGTGGGTCAGGCCGGAAAAGATCGGGAAGTAGGTCAGCGCTGCAATCAGGCAGCCGGCCATGATGATCGGCTTGCGGCCGATCTTGTCGGACAGCGTGCCGAAGACCACGAAGAACGGCGTGGCCAGCAGCAGGGCCAGTGCGATCAGGATGTTGGCGGTCGACATATCCACCTTCAGCGATTGCGTCAGGAAGAACAGCGCATAGAACTGGCCGGTGTACCAGACCACGGCCTGGCCGGCGGTCAGGCCGATCAGGGCCAGGATCACCAGCTTCAGGTTTTTCCATTGGCCGAAAGCTTCTGTCAGCGGCGCCTTGGAGGTCTTGCCTTCAGCTTTCATCTTGGCGAAAGCCGGCGATTCGTTCATCGACAGCCGGATCCAGACCGATACCGCCAGCAAGACGATCGACACCAGGAAAGGAATGCGCCAGCCCCATGACGAAAACGCTTCTTCACCGACTGCGCTGCGCACCCCCAGGATCACCAGCAGCGACAGGAACAGGCCCAGCGTCGCGGTAGTCTGGATCCATGAAGTGAATGCACCGCGCTTGTCGTCCGGTGCATGCTCGGCGACATAGGTCGCCGCGCCGCCATACTCGCCGCCCAGCGCCAGGCCTTGCAGGATGCGCAGGGTGATCAGGATGATAGGAGCGGCAATGCCGATCGTGGCGTAGTTCGGCAGGATGCCGACGATGAAGGTCGAGGCGCCCATGATCAGGATCGTCACCAGGAAGGTGAACTTGCGGCCGATCATGTCGCCCAGGCGGCCAAACACCAGCGCGCCGAAGGGCCGCACGATAAAGCCGGCGGCAAACGCCAGCAAGGCAAAGATGAAGCCGGTGTTTGGATCGGTGCCGGAGAAGAACTGCTTGGCGATGATGGCCGCCAGCGAACCGTACAGGTAAAAGTCATACCATTCGAATACGGTGCCCAGCGACGAGGCAAAAATGACTTTGCGCTCCTCCGGTGTGATGCCTCGTGCAGCAGGTTTAAGCCCGCCAGCGGTAGGTTGTGTTGTGGCCATGCCGGTCTCCTTGATTATTTATATTTGGTACAGCTGAGTTGGAGTGTGCAGCCAAAACCTTACGCGGGACTTGCTTGAAACTTACGAGAAACTTACGTGGTGGAAATGCTCAAAGGGAAAAGTTGCTACCTGTTAACAATAACAGCTGTGCAGGCCTGCCGGGAACGCTACAATGGCTACGTCTTCTACAACTCTCCCGAGTTTGGATTCAGCCCGTGACCGCAAGGTTCACGGGCTTTTTTTTGCTGGTCCGGCATAGGTAAAACCGGCAGTTGTCATGGCGCAGTCATGCCGCTGTCATGTTAGGCGGGTAGCATACGAGGTGTTGATTTAGTGCTCACTTATAAAGCCCGGCCAGGGTTTTTCGAAGAGTGTTTTGCCATCAGCAGGTTGGCCGGTAGCCTCGATCACCGGCACCAGTTTTGTTGCATCCAGATTAACCCGCTGCCGCAAGGTGCGCGGGTTTTTCGTTTTCGGGCCGTTATAATGTTTTGTCCACACGCCACAGCCGTTTATCCCGGAAACCCATGCAAATTCCTGCTGATGATTTGAGCCAGATTGTTTTGCCGGAAATGCCCGAATCGATTTGCCGGCCGGCTTGCGTTATACGGTCGACGCCGCTCAACTGGAGCGGCTGCAGGCCAGCGGCATTGTCTTGCCGGATACCCTGGGGCGCGCGGTGCTGAAACGCCAGGTGGAGTTCGCCGCCGGCAGGTTCTGCGCCCGCGAGGCGCTGCAAAAGCTCGGCCACGACAGCCAGGCGACGCTCGCCATCGGCCAGCATCGGGCGCCGCTGTGGCCCGCCGGCTACCTGGGCTCGATCAGCCACGGCGACGGCCTGGCGCTTGCGGTCGCGGCCAGCACCCGGGATTGGCGCGGGCTGGGCATCGATATTGAACGGATCCTCACCGACGAGGCGGCACGGCCGCTGCACGAACATCTGATGAAGGCGCCGGAGCTGGCTATAGGCGAAGCTGCCGGCCTGGCTCTCGGAGAATGGCTGAGCCTGGTTTTTTCGGCCAAGGAAAGCCTGTTCAAGGCGCTTTATCCTTTTGTCGGGCGTTATTTCGATTTCCTCGACGCCGAAGTGTGCGAATTGCAAGAGCGGCAATCCTGCATCACGCTGAGGCTGGCGCTTACCTTGTCGCCGTCATGCGTCAAAGGCAGCCTGTACGACGTCCGCTACAGTTATTTTCCCGGCAATGTAGCGACGCTGTGCCTGCTCTGACAGCCGCGGCAATTGGCGCCAGGCACTGGATATTTGCGGGGCGGCATCTATAATAAAAAGTCTTCTGGAGGGTTTTATGAAGGCTGCCAAGATCATCGAGATGTGGGGTAGGGCAAGTCGCCAGGTACCGCTCACCAGCGACGACGATATCGTACAGATGTTTGCCAACGAAATCGCAAAATTGTCTTACAAGCTGACAGAGGAAGAACTTTACCGGCTGATCGCGGTGGGGGCGCTGGTTTACCAGCGTGGTTTCCGCGAATTCGACGGCAACATCATGGCGGACCTGCTGATCAGGACTTTGCGCGACGGTGGGCGAGCGTAGGGCGGATCCGGTTCCGATACATTCCCGTTTCTCCAATAAAAAAGCCTGCTTCCTCATCGGTCGCAGGCTTTCAGAATGTTGGCTAAAGCTTAGACGGGGTCGCCTAGACGGGATCGCCTAGACCCGTACGATTTTTTCGCCGGTCTGGTCAATCACGAATTTTCCTTCCGCATACGGAGTCAGCGCACGTCCGTCCGCCAGCTTGTAGATTTCACGTCCCGGCAGGGAAGCGACGGTGCCGTTTGCTGCAGCCCTTTCAATTGAGTCTTTATAGCACTCGACATGATAGGCGTTCCCTGTTTCTTTGCCTTTGGCGTCGAATTTTTCTGTTAAATCCATAAAATGTCTCCTTGTGCGCGAGGTTGGAATACCTGCGGTAACGATACCAGATTTTATTTAACGGCGGAGTAATCAATCCACTGTAATCAATGCGCCGCGCCCTCCGCTTTGCTGCTGGCGATTGCCGCTATCCTCGGCGGCGCGTACCATGAGGGTCTCAGCAAGGCAAATTCTACAGAGGAAGCAGTAATGAACGACGGTTTGACAAGAGATGAATACGACGCCCTGGAACAGATCCGCAAGGGCGCGCACGGCAGGGTGACTGCTTGCGTGGCAAGGAACACCAAGCGCCTGGCCGGACTCAAGTACATTGCATATGAAAAGAACGGCGGCCTGTCATTGACCGAGAAAGGGCAGCAGACCCTGTTCATCAGGAATTGCATTGAAGGCCTGCGCGCGGTGGCCAGCGATCCTGGCGCCAAGCTGGCGGCTGACGTCGCCATGTTCCTCGGCAAAAAAGGGCATGTCAGCGCCCGGCCTGCCGGCGACGGTTACGATATCACCGAAAAAGGGCGCGAATCCCTGGCGGATATCGATTCTTCGGCGGCTTGAGCGGCCATACCGGCGCGGCACAGCTTATGCTCGTGGTATCAAGTTTGTGCGCTTAGTAAAAAATCATATAAATCAAACACTTGATTAAAATTCTTGATGGTTATCCACAGGACTGTCCACAATTTCTGTGGGTAACTTTCGGTCCATCATGCAATTGAAAGAGAAACCCATGTTGAACATAGGCCTATTAGGCTACGGCTTTGCCGGCGCCACTTTCCACGCACCGCTGATCGGGCATTCCGGCCGCACCGCGCTCGGCGCGATCGCCAGCAGCCAGGCCGAGGCCGCCGCCCAGGCTTGGCCAGAGGCGCGCATCGTTGCCGATCTCGACGCCTTGCTGGCCGATGGCGGACTCGACTGCATCGTGATCGCGACGCCGAACGATACCCATTTTGAATTCGCCCGGCGCACGCTGGCTGCCGGCAAGCATGTGGTGGTCGACAAGCCGGTCACCCTGAGCGCGCAAGAGGCGCGCATCCTGGCGCGCACGGCAGCCGACAGCAAGCTGTTGCTGGCGCCGTTCCATAACCGGCGCTGGGATGGCGATTTCCGCACCGTGCAGGCGCTGATCGCCAGCGGCCGGCTGGGCCACGTCACGCATTTCGAGTCGCATTTCGACCGTTTCCGGCCCGCGGTGCGGCAGCGCTGGCGCGAAGACGCCTCAAACGGTGGCGGCCTGCTGTATGACCTTGGGCCGCACCTGGTCGACCAGGCACTGACATTGTTTGGCGCCCCGCAAAACGTCAGCGCGACTATCGGCACCTACCGCGAACACGCCAAGGCTGACGATTATGTCCACTTGCAGCTGGGCTATGCGGACAAGCAGGTGGTATTGCATGCCAGCGCCCTGAGCGCGCTGGAGGCGCCGCGTTTCACGATCCACGGCCGCCGCGGCAGTTATCTGAAAACCGGGCTCGACAGCCAGGAAGACCAGCTCAAGGCTGGTTTGCGCCCCGGACATCCGGGCTGGGCCAAAAACCCGCCGGGCTTGATTCGCGAAGTCGACGGCGAACTTGACCTGCGTGGCGAACTGGCCACCCTGGATGGCGCTTACGTGGAATTTTACCGGGCCCTGGCTGCCTCGATCCAGGAAGGCGCGCCGTTTCCGGTCACTGTGGACGCCGCGGTCGACGTCGCCGAAATCCTCGAGCTGGCGCGCCAAAGCGCCACGGAAGGGCGCCGCCTGCCTTATGTGGCGACTGGATGGTAGCGCTATCATCCTGGTGAATAACTGTTATGCGTTAAATAAATTGGCTGTCCCCGGGCCGGGTCTATATAGTTGCACCTGTCTCCTCCAACACCTCCCAAGGTTTGGATTCAAGCCCGCGCCGCAAGGTCTCGCGGGCTTTTTTTTGCCTGCGGGATTTGTGGCGATGTGGTGTAAATACACACGGCCTTTGGCTTTAGCTTGCATTTCCTGAAAGTTCTGTGTATAATTCAGAAATTGCCTGTCGCATATCAAGTAATTCAATGCGATCCGGGCCAATACAAGAGTAGATTCGTTACACGTCGGGGCCACTTTCCAGATAGGACTGGGTTTCGGGAATCTTCTCCTGTATTGAAGAATATGAAAACCTGCTTACCTCACGGTCGCAGGTTTTTTTGCGTCTGGTACCGTATTTTTACTATATTGCGGTGCGCCATATTTCACCTTATAGTGGATTTGTCTCCTCCAACCCCCTATGGTTTGGATTCAGCCCGCGCCGCAAGGCTCTGCGGGCTTTTTTTTGTCCGTCGGAAAAGAGAAATCAAGCCAGCCTAGGTATCGGCATTTGTTGGCAGGTAGTGACGTTAACTTTCACGCATCGCAGTTGCCTATATCGCTTCACTGGTGCGGCTTGGTCGTCCGGCTGCGTTGCAATCGGGCGTCGGAACGGACGTTGCGGTTGTAGCTCGACAGGAAACCGCGTGTCTTGAGTTCCTTGTGCAGCAGGAAAGCGGCGAGCAGGGCGGCAAAAGTGATGGAGGCGAGGATGATTAACATTTTTTGTCTATCTTTCGAGTGATACCCGATAGCAGCAAAATTCGCGCCAGCTATGCCGTTTCAGCTTTCCTGGCGCGCCATCAGGGTATCCAGCAGCCAGCTGCCGGCCGGCCCCAGCCCGCGCTGGCGCGACCAGACGGCGTCGACCTGTATGCTTTTCGGCCAGCCGCGCACTTGCAGTTCGAGCAGGCTGCCGGCGGCAAAACGCTTGGCCATCCAGTGCGGCAGTTCGGCCCAGCCAAACCCCAGTTCCGTCATTTCCAGCAGCAGCAGGTAGCTGGACGCGGTCCAGCATTTGCCGCGCCGGCGCTGCACCGCGTCATCGGCAAAGGTGCTCAGGCGCAGTTCGCGCGCCGCATGCAGCATCTCGGTCGAGATATGCCTGGCTTTTGCCAGCGGGTGCTGCTTGCCGACATACAGGCCGATCGCCGAGCGGTCAGGCACCGACTCGAAGCCGATATCCGGCGGATAATCCGCCTGCGCCGCCACCAGTCCCAGGTTGGCGCGCCCTTCCTGCACCAAAGACACCACGTCGTTACGCTCCGCAATCATGCACTCCAGCTCCAGCTCGGGATAGCGCTGTTCGAAACTGGTGAGGATATGCTCGAAGCGGTCCGACTGGTAGGTGTCGGACAGCACCAGCGTCAGTTGCGGCTCCAGTCCGCCTGCCAGCCGGTGCGCCGATCGTTCCAGCCGGTCGGCAGCTTCCATCACCTGCTGCGCGTGGACCAGCATGGCCCGGCCTTGTTCGGTCAGCGTCGGGCGGCGGGTGCTGCGGTCGAACAAGGTCAGTCCGAGGTCGATTTCCAGGTTGGCGATCGCTTCGCTGACGGTGGACTGCTGTTTGCCCAGTTTGCGCGCCGCGGCGGAGAACGAACCCAGCGTGGCAGCCTCGGCAAACATGAAGAGCGTTTCCAGCGAATGGCGCATGGCTGCTGATTCCTATATATCGGTTTATCCGATGGTTATCAGTTTTATAGTATCAGGAAAATCGAAGAAAATAAGACCATCAGATCTTTCTGTGGCAATGGAGCTTATATGAATGCAAATAAAACATGGCGCGAGCGTGCTGTCCACGCGCTGATTTTCGAGGTGCTGGCGGTGGCGCTGACCGCGCCGGTATTGTCGTGGGTGATGAAGATGCCGATGGCGCACGCAGGTTTGCTGACGCTGATGATCTCGCTGGTGGCGATGACCTGGAACATGATTTTCAACAGCCTGTTCGACCGCATCGAGCGCCATTGGCGCCTGGTGCGCACCATGGCCATGCGGATGGTGCACGCCACCGCGTTCGAAGCAGGGCTGGTGGCGATCGTGGTGCCTTTGGTGGCGTGGTGGCTGGACATGAGCCTGCTCGACGCCCTGATCCTGGATATCGGCTTGCTGCTTTTTTTCCTGCCTTACACCTTTGTCTTCAACCTGGTGTACGACAAGCTGCGCGCTTCCCTGCTGAGGAAGCGCATGTTTGCCGGCTAGCGATCATCCATCGCATGCACGTAATGCATGCGGCGGACCAAAGCAGGGTTTTGGAGTTACTGGAAATAGCCGCTGCCGATAACCAGCGGCTTGCCGACGATGCCGGCGCTGATCAGGCGTCGTGCGACGCCTTCGATTTTTGTCTGGAACGCCCGGTAGGTGCCGAGCAAATCAAGCTTGGGGTCTTTCGAATGCGACAGGTCCGAGAGTGTGGTTGCCGGCACCAGGCACTGATACTGCTGGAATTCGACCGTCACCGAAAACAGGATGCCGGCGTTGGTCAGGCGAGGTGCGGCAAGTACGTTGTCCATCATGGTCTCCACGATAATACGGTTGCGCAGAGTCAGACGGGATCGGATAGGGCAGGTTATCTGGCTGCTTGTCCATGGTGCCCGGAAACCGGCCGGCTGGCAAGGACAATACAGGGCCGGCGTCTGGTGCCGAGTAGATTTATCACGGGCGGCGGCTTGCGGGCCGGGGCTGGAGAGGCTGCCGGCTCAGTGCGCCATGCAGTAGCCATCCAGCTCCAGCAACAGTTGCCTCTTTGCTGCCGCCGGCAGGAATGTCGCTTCGAACGCATTCCGCGCCAGCATCACCAGCTCGGTGCGGCTCAAGCGCAGCGACGCCGCCACCGCCAGGAAATTGGCGTTCATGTAGCCGCCGAAATAGGCCGGATCATCGGAGTTGACGGTGACTGCCAGGCCGGCATGCAGCATGCGCGCCAGGTTGTGCTTGCGCATGTCGTCGACCACGCACAGCTTGAGGTTGGACAGCGGGCACACCGTCAGCGGAATGCGCTGCTGCGCCAGCCGCTTCATCAGGGCAGGGTCTTCCTCGCTGCGCACGCCATGGTCGATGCGCTCTACATGCAATACATCAAGGGCGTCCCTGACGTATTCCGGCGGACCTTCTTCGCCGGCGTGGGCCACCAGGTGGAAACCGAGCTCGCGGCAGCGCGCGAAGACGCGGGCAAATTTTTCCGGCGGATTGCCGCGTTCGGCCGAATCCAGGCCTATGCCTATCCACAGGTCGCGGTACTGGGCGCGCAAGGGTAGCGCTTGCTCCAGCGTGGCGAACGCTTCTTCTTCCGACAAGTGGCGCAAGAAAGACATGATCATGGCGCTGCTGAAGCCGTACCTGTCGCGCGCTTCGCGCAGGGCGCGGGCGATGCCGGCGAACACGACGTCGATGCCGATGCCGCGTTCGGTATGGGTTTGCGGATCGAAGAAAATCTCGGAGTGGCGCACATTGTCTGCCCGTGAGCGTGCAATGTAGGCCATCGTCATGTCGTAGAAATCCTGTTCAGTCTGCAGCACGGCGGCGCCGGCGTAATACAGGTCGAGAAACGATTGCAGGTCGGTGAAGGCGTAGGCGGCGCGCAGCTCTTCTACCGAGGCGTAGGGCAGTTCGACATTATTGCGTTGCGCCAGCGCAAACAGCAATTCAGGTTCCAGCGTGCCTTCGATATGCAGGTGCAATTCCGCTTTCGGCAAACCTTCGATGAAGGAGATCAGGTCGGCAGCGAGCGGCGGGGTGGTGCTGATTGAATTCATGGGTACGTCCATGGTTAACGGGAGAAAATCAGGAGAAAATCAGGAGCCAATCCTCAATTTTACAGAATTGCGATACGGCCCCCTCCGTTTACCAATTTCCAGTCAACTTTTCTTCAATGCGATGCCCCCAGAAACTGCTGCAGTTCGATGGTCTTGGGGTTGGCGAAAATTTCTTCCGGCGGACCGATTTCATGCACTTTCCCTTGATGCATGAACACCACGCGATCGCAGACTTCGCGCGCAAACCGCATTTCATGGGTCACCATCAGCAAGGTCATGCCTTCCTCCGCCAGTCCGCGCACCACTGCCAATACTTCGTTCACCAGTTCCGGGTCGAGCGCAGAGGTGATTTCATCGCACAGCAGGGCTTGCGGCTGCATCGTCAGCGCACGGGCAATCGCTACCCGCTGCTGCTGCCCGCCTGACAGCTGGTCCGGATAGGCGTCGAATTTTTCCGCCAGGCCGACCCGCGCCAGGTTCTCCTGCGCCGACTTGCGCGCTTCGCTCTCCGTGGCACCCTTGACGATTATCGGCGACAGCATGACGTTGCGGCCGACCGTCAGGTGCGGAAACAGGTTGAACTGCTGGAAGATCATGCCGACCTTCAGGCGCAGCGCCCGCAGCTCCAGCTCGGTCTTGCCCAGGTGTGCGCCGGCGACGCTGATATTGCCTTCGTCTATGCTTTCCAGGCCGTTGATACAGCGCAGCAGGGTGCTCTTGCCGGAGCCACTCTTGCCGATGATGGCGATCACTTCACCGGCTTCGACGTCGAGTCTGATGCCCTTCAGCACCTGGTTGTCGCCGAAGCTTTTTTTTACATTGTCAATGGCGATTAGCGGCATTGAATTTCCTTTCCAGAGACTGGCTGTATTTGGACAGCGGCCAGCACAGCGCAAAATACATCAGCGCCACCAGTGCATACACGGTGAACGGCTGAAACGTGGCGTTGGTGATCATGGTGCCGGCTTTCGACAGTTCGACGAAGCCGATGATGGAGGTCACCGCCGTGCCTTTGACGATCTGCACGCTGAAGCCGACCGTAGGCGGAATCGCGATGCGCAGCGCCTGCGGCAGGATCACGTGGCGCATCTGCTGCAGGTAGCTCATGGCCAGGCAAGACGAGGCTTCCCACTGGCCGCGCGGGATGGCGTCGACGCAGCCGCGCCAGATTTCCGCCAGGAAGGCGCTGCTCCAGCAAGTCAGCGCCAGCGCGGCGGCCAGCCAGGCCGGCACTTCCAGGCCAAACAGGGCGAGCCCGAAAAAAGCCAGGAACAGCTGCATCAGCAAGGGCGTGCCTTGGAACAGCTCGATGTACATCTTGGTCAGGCGCCGCAGCCAGGCTTGCTTCGAGGTGCGCATGAAGAGGACGATCAGCCCCAGCAGGCCACCCAGGGCAAACGAGGCCAGCGACAGCAAGACAGTCCAGCGCAGCGCCAGCAGCAGGTTGCGGACGATATCCCAGACAGAGAATGAAATCATGCGGCCTCCTTGGCGGCGGGCCGGCCGAACAGGCGGTCGCCGGCCAGCCGCAACAGTTGCCGCAAGCCGATCGCCAGCAGCAGGTAGATCGCGGTCGACAGCAGGTAGGATTCAAATGAGCGGAAGTTGCGGCCCTGGATGAAGTTGGCGGCATACGCCAGTTCTTCCACCGCAATCTGCGAACATACGGCGGAACCGAGCATCACGATCACTACCTGGCTCGACAGCGCCGGCCAGATTTTCTGCAGGGCGGGCGGCAGGATCACATGCCGGAATATCTGCATCCTGGTCATCGCCAGGCTGAGGCCGGCTTCGATCTGGCCGCGGGCGACGGCGGCGATGCCGGCGCGGATGATTTCGCAGCTGTAGGCGCCGAGATTGATCACCATCGCCAGCAGCGCTGCCTGCATTTCGCCTATCTGCACGCCTATCCCCGGCAGTCCGAAGAAAATGAAAAACAGCTGGATCAGGAACGGTGTGTTGCGGATCAGCTCAACATAGGCGCTGACCAGCGGCCGCAGCCAACGTGGTCCCTGGGTGCGGGCCCAGGCGCCGAAGATGCCGACCGCCACCCCCAGCACGCCGCCGATGGCGATCAGTTCGATCGTCACCAGCACGCCTTTGACCAGCACGGCGGGGTAGTCGAACGGCGCCAGGAAATCGAAGTGATAACTCATGTCTGCCTTAGGCTAATCGATGCGGCAAGCGGCGCTTACAGGTTGGCCGGCAAAGGCAGGCCCAGCCACTTCACGCTCAGCGCGTTCAGTTCGCCGTCCTTCTTGGTTTGCGCCAGGATGGCGTTGACCTTGTCGAGCAGTTTCGGTTCATCCTTGCTGAGGCCGATCGAGCACGGCGAATTCTTGATCAGGAATTTGGTTTCCGGTTTCTTCGGTGGATTCTTGGCGATGATCGCTGCCGCCACCACGTTACCGGTCGCTACCAGCTGCACCTGGCCCGAGAGGAAGGCGCTGATGGTGCCGTTGTTGTCTTCATAGCGCTTGATGGTGGCGCTGGCGGGAGCGATCTTAGTCAGTTCCAGGTCTTCCACCGCGCCGCGGGTCACGCCTACGGTCTTGCCGGCCAGGTCGGCCGCGCTGCTGACCTTCTGGTCGGCGCCGCCGAACACGCCGTTATAAAACGGCGCGTAGGCGTCGCTGAAGGCGATCACTTTTTCGCGTTCCGGATTTTTACCCAGGCTGGAAATGATCAGGTCGACTTTCTTGGTTTGCAGGTAAGGCACCCGGTTGGCGCTGGTGACCGGGATCAGTTCGATCTTGACTCCCATTTTCTTGGCGATCAGGGTGGCGACATCGATGTCCAGGCCCTGCGGCTTGAGGTCGCTGGTGACCGAACCGAACGGCGGGAAATCCTGCGGCACGGCGACCTTCAGTACGCCGCTCTTGACGATGTCGTCAAGCGCATCGGCTCTGGCCGTGCTGCTGAAAAGGGCTGCGGCGGCGGCCAAGGCGAGCAAAATCTTTGGAAATTTCATCTTAAAACTCCTTCAGCGGGGGTGATGTTGCAAAGTCGGCATTCTCGGAAAGTGGGGCCAGCGCCTGTCGTAGCGGCGACAGGGAATCGCTGCGCAGCGATTGGTCCAGGCCTGCTTCGACATTGCATAAATGGTTGTGCATCAGTTGCTCCGCCAGCTCCAGGTCGCCGCCTTCCAGCGCGGCGACGATGCCGACGTGTTCGGCGCAGGATTGCCTGGCGTGGTGCGAGGACTGGTATTGCATGGCGGTCAGGGTGGTGCGGGTAGTGAGGTCGCGCAGGGTATCGGCCAGCAGGGTATTGCCGAACGATTCGCACAGGCAGACATGGAAATCGCCCAGAAGGAAGCTGCGGGTGGCGACATCGTCGCCTTCCAGCGCAGCCTGTTCACGTTCGACATGCTGGCGCAGTTTGCGGATGGCATCGGCGCCGATCGGCCGCGCATGGCGCAGCAGCCCCAGCTCCAGCACCCGGCGCGCTTCGAAAGCGTCGCGCGCATCTTCCGGCGTCGGTTCGATCACATACCAGCCGCGGCGCGCGCTGACGGTGACGATGCCGCGTGTCACCAGGCGCGTCAGGGCTTCGCGGATCTGGGTGCGGCTGACCCCGAACAGTTCCGCCAGCTGCTGCTCCCCCAGCCGGGTGCCGGGGGCGAGCTTGCGCGCCAGCATCGCTTCGGTAATCCGTTCGGCGATTTGGGTGGACGATTTGGCGGCGGCGGTCATGCTGCTGTATCAGCAAGTCGTATGCCAGGCGCCTTCCCGGACTGATGCACCAATCTGATATACAAGTTTGGTGTATCAGTTCACCAAATTGGTAAGCGCTGCCGCTTATTGACACTTAATGTCACTAAAAAGGGGCGCGGCTGCGCTTTTTTGGCACTCGCCCGGCATTGCCCGCCGCTGATATAAAATCGGAAACATCAATCAATACTGAACCAGGAGCAGGAACATGACTCAGATAGTGAATGCCGATTTTGCCAATGCCCGCCACGCCAGCGCCATCGTGGAACTGCTGGACGGCTACGCCATGGATGCCATGGGCGGCGGCCAGCAGCTGGCCGATTTCGTCAAAAGCAACCTGATCGCCGCCATCAGCAAAAGGAACGATGTCCACGTGGTGCTGGCTTTTGTCGATGACGAGCCAGCGGGGGTGGCGATCTGCATCGAAGGATTTTCGACATTCGCCTGCCAGCCGCTGCTGAATATCCACGACCTGGCGGTCGCCGCGAAATTTCGCGGCCGCGGGATTTCCAAGCTGCTGATGGCGCAGGTCGAGCAGGTGGCGCTTGGCCTGGGCTGCTGCAAGATCACGCTCGAAGTGCTGGAAGGCAACCTGCGCGCCCAGGCGCTGTACAAGTCGACCGGGTTTGCCGGCTACGAACTCGATCCGGCCATGGGCAAAGCCATGCTGATGCAGAAAAAACTTTAGTGTCCTGAGTTAGAAGTTCGTCGAAGAAAAGCGATGAAATCGGTGCCATACGTCGTTGCAAATACTCGCAAGGGGCCACACCCTTGCTCCGTTTTGCGCCTAGCCTGACACCGATTTCATCACTTTTCTTATTCAACGAACTTCTAACTCAGGACACTAATCCGACGCCAGCCGGAAACAATGGGGGCGGCGCCGGATTCGACCAACCAATGGGAGTCCATGGATGAATCTGAGCATTTTCCCCGAGTTGCAATACCTGGAAACCAGCCTGTACGTATTCGGCGCTGCCTTGCTGGCAGCAGTACTGGCCGGCGTGCTGCATCGCGTGGGCATCATGCTGCTGCGGCGGCTGGTGCGCAACCGGCCTTACATCACCAACGCCAGCTTTATCGCTTACCGCGCCAGCCAGGTGTGCCTGATGCTGTTCGCGGTGCGCCTGGTGCTGACCGGGGCGCCGGACGATACGCCATGGCTGGTGCCGCTGTCCTACCTGACCTCGGTGGCGCTGATCATCGCCTTGACCTGGCTGGCGATGCGCTGCATCCGCACCTTGAGCGCCACCGTGGTCCAGCTCAACCCGGTGAGCGCCGCTGATAACCTGAAAGCCCGCCGCATCCTGACCCAGACCAGGGTCCTGACACGCAGCGCCTACTTCATTGCGGCGCTGCTTGGCCTGGGGTTTGTCTTGCTGACCTTGCCCGGTGCGCGCCAGTTCGGTGCCAGCCTGCTGGCCTCGGCCGGGGTGGCGGGCCTGGTCGCAGGGATTGCGGCGCGGCCGGTGCTGGGCAATTTCATCGCCGGCATGCAGATTGCGTTTTCGCAGCCGATCCGCATCGACGATGTCTTGATCGTCCAGGGCGAGTGGGGGCGGGTCGAGGAAATCACCGGCACCTTCGTGGTGGTGCGGATCTGGGATGAACGGCGCCTGATCGTGCCTTTGCAGTGGTTTATCGAAAATCCTTTCGAGAACTGGACCCACACCTCTTCCACCATCCTCGGCACGGTGTTCCTGTGGCTCGATTTCAGCGTCCCGGTGCCGGCCGTGCGGACCGAATTCGAGCGCATATGCAAGCAATCTTCCTTGTGGGATGGCCGGGTTTGCGTCTTGCACGTGACCGACGCCAATGAACGCGCCATGCAATTGCGGCTGCTGGTCAGCGCCAGGGATTCCGGCACCGCCTTCGATCTGCGCTGCGCCATCCGCGAGGCCATGCTGGCTTTCATTGCCGGGAACTATCCGGACAGCCTGCCGCGGTTGCGCGCAGCGCTCGATCCCCGGCCTGCCGCTTAGGCGGTTGCGGCAGGATCGCCGCACTCACCGATGATCCACTGGCGGAACAAGTCGATGGCGGCGGTCGTCCGCTGTGCGTTGGGGCGCACCAGGAAGTAGCCATTATCGGTCTGCACCGGGTTGGCAGCGGCGCGCACCAGCTGGCCGCCGCGCAGCAAATCCTCGACCAGCGGCAGCCAGCCCAGCGCCAGGCCCTGTCCGGCGATGGCGGCCTGGATCACCAGCGGGTAGTTGTTGAAGCTGAGGTCGTGCGCGCCATCGCTGGCCGCCAGCTGGTGCCGGGCGAACCAGCTGTCCCAGCTCAGCCAGCGCATCGGTTCCTCGCTTTCCAGGTGCAGCAGCGGCAATGCCGTCAGTTCGCTGATATCTGCGCCAGCGGCATGGCTGGCCAGGAAACCCGGGCTGCACACCGGAACCACGATTTCGGGGAACAGCAGTTCTGCCTCGCAGCCCGGCCACCGACCGGCGCCGAAAGCGATCGCTACGTCGACCGCTTCCTCGCGGATGTCGAAAGCTTTCTGTGACGTGACTATGCGCACGTCGAGGTCGGCCACCAGTTTGCGCAGGGCGCCCAGCTGGGGCATCAGCCAGTAAGCGGCGAAGCCGAAGTCGGTTGCCACCGTCAGCATCCGGCGCGAACGCTGCGCGCGGATTTGCGCCACGGCGCTGCCGATGGTGCCTAGGCTCTCGTGCACCGCTTCGAACAGGCGCACGCCGTCAGCGCTCAATGAGACGCCGCGGTGGGCGCGCTTGAACAGAGGTACGCCCAGGTCTTCTTCCAGCATGCCGATGCGGTGGCTGACCGCCGGCTGAGTGGTGCCGAGTTCCTGCGCCGCCGCGGTGAAATTCAAGTGACGAGCCGCGGCTTCGAAGAACACCAGGTTTTGCAAGGGCGGCAATCGGTGCGGCTTAGCCATAAGCTCTCTTTATGGTTGCATAACGATTTACGGGCTTCACACCCATGAAATCACGATGCTAGACTAATTCATTACATAAAGCCAATCAATGCCAGGAGAGAAAAACGATGAGCCGCAAGCCGAATATTCTGATCCTGATGGCAGACCAGCTGACGCCAGCCGCGCTGGCGGCTTACGGCAACCGTGTCTGCAAGACGCCCAATATCGACGCGCTGGCGGAGGATGGCGTGGTATTCGATTCCGCCTACACCAACAGCCCGCTATGCGCGCCGTCGCGTTACGTATTCATGGCCGGCAAGCTGCCGTCGGCGATCGGCGCCTACGACAACGCCGCCGAGCTGGGCGCGGAGGTGCTGACCTTCGGCCATTACCTGCGCCACGCCGGCTACCGCACCATCTTGTCCGGCAAGATGCATTTCTGCGGCGCCGACCAGCTGCACGGCTTTGAAGAGCGCCTGACCACCGACATCTATCCCGCGGATTTCGGCTGGACTCCTGACTGGGACCATCCGCAGCAGCGCCCGAGCTGGTACCACAACATGAGTTCGGTGATCGACGCCGGGCCATGCATACGCACCAACCAGCTCGATTTCGACGAAGAGGTAGTCGCCGCCGCCCGGCAAAAACTGTTCGACATTGCACGCGATGGCGATGAGCGCCCGTTTTGCATGCTGGTTTCGATGACCCACCCGCACGACCCCTACGCCATCCCCGAGCAATACTGGAACCTGTACCGGGACGAAGACATCGACATGCCGCGGGTAAACCTGGCGCCCGAACAGCTCGATCCGCACTCGCGGCGCCTGCGCCACGTCAGCGACATGGACCGCACGCCGGTCACGGAGCAGCAGGTGCGCAACGCCCGCCGCGCATACTACGGCGCGGTTTCCTATGTCGACGAACAGATCGGCCGCATCCGGCAGACGCTGGAGCAGACCGGCATGGCCGGCGATACCGTCATCCTGCTGCTGGCCGACCATGGCGACATGCTGGGCGAGCGCGGGCTCTGGTACAAGATGAATTTCTTCGAAGGCGCCGCCCGCATACCGCTGATCGTGCATGCGCCGGACCGCTTCCGGCCGCAGCGGGTGGCGGCGTCGGTCTCGCTGACCGATATCTTGCCGACCCTGGTCGACCTCGCTTTCGACGGCGCCGCGCCGCCGTATCCCGAGGCAATCGACGGCCGCAGCCTGCTGCCGCACCTGCAAGGCAGGGCGGGGCACGACGAAGTGATCGGCGAGTATTGCGGCGAGGGTGCGCTGGCGCCGATTGTGATGATACGGCGCGGTCCCTACAAATTCATCCACTCGGCGGTCGATCCCGACCAGCTATACCACCTTGTGCGCGATCCCGACGAGCTGGAGAACCTGGCGACCGATCCAGGCTCCCTGGCCGCGCTTGAACAATTCCGCCAGGAAGCCGGTCATCGATGGAACCTGCCCAAGCTGCACGACCAGGTAGTCGCCAGCCAGCGCCGGCGGCGCTTCCACTTTGCAGCGCAAAGTACAGGCACGGCCCGGCACTGGGATTACCAGCCGGTGCAAGACGCCAGCCTGCGTTTCATGCGCAATCACATCGACCTTGACGCACTGGAGGCGATGGCGCGTTTTCCGGCGGTTTCGGGTAAAAGTTCGAGTAAATAAGCTGGAGGAGAAACATCATGCCGAGAAAAGCTGTTCCGTCGATACTGGCTTGCCTGCTGTTTTTGCATCACAGTGCTTTTGCGGCTGAGGCCGACGCCTGCAAGCTGGTGCGCATGGCCGATCCCGGCTGGAGCGACATTACCGCAACCAATGCCATCGCCGGCATCTTGCTGGGCGCGCTCGGTTATGAGCAGAAGGTGGATCACCTGTCGGTTCCCATCACTTTCGTCGGCTTGAAAAAGGGCCAGGTCGATGTCTTCCTCGGTAACTGGATGCCGGCGCAAAAGCCGCTGGTGGAAACACAGCTCAAGGATGGCGCCATCGACGTCTTGCATGCCAACCTGGTCAACGCCAAGTTCACGCTCGCCGTTCCCAGCTACGTCGCCGCAGCGGGCGTCAAGTCTTTCACCGACCTGGCCAGGTTCGCCGGTAAATTCGACAGCAAGATTTACGGCATCGAAACCGGTGCGCCGGCCAACCAGAACATCCAGGCGATGCTGGCAGCCAAGTCGTTCGGGCTGGACGGCTGGAAACTGGTGGAGTCGAGTGAACAAAGCATGTTGAGCCAGGTCGCACGCAAGGTCTCGGCCAAGGAGTGGATCGTATTCCTGGCCTGGGAGCCGCACCTGATGAATACCCGCTTCCAGCTCACTTACCTGGATGGCGGCAATGCCTATTTCGGCCCCAACTACGGCGGCGCCACCGTGAACACCTTGGCGCGCAAAGGCTACGCGGCGCAGTGCCCGAACGCAGGCCGCCTGTTCAGCCAGATGGAATTTACCGTCGACCTGGAAAACAAGATTATCAACGAGGTGCTGACGCAGAAAGTGGATGCGAAGACCGCCGCGGCGCGGCAGTTGAAACAGCACCCCGAGCTGTTGCAGGCATGGCTAAATGGCGTCAAGACACGTGGCGGCGAAGATGGTTTGCCGGCAATGAAGAAGATGCTTGGCTTGAACTAGCGGCAGTCTCGCAGTAGGGTGGGCAGGTTTTTCTGCCCACGCGGACGCTCTAGCTCAAACGAGCAAGATTCCGCGTGGGCACAGGTGCTCACCCTACATGGAGCGCGTCAGCCGGTGTTGCGCAGACCGGCGGCAATGCCGTTGATGCTCAGGTGGATGCCGCGTTTCACCCTTTCTTCCGTCGTGCGGCCGGCGGCGGTCACGCTGCGGTGGCGCTTGATCAGTTCGACCTGCAAGTGGTTCAGCGGATCGAGGTAGGCGAAGCGGTTTTTGATCGAACGCGCCAGCAGCGGATTGCCCGACAGGCGGTCCTTGGAGCCGGTGATGGCCGACAGGATGCTGCTGGTGCGCTCATGTTCATCGACGATGCGCTTGAAGATGCTGTTGCGCAGCTTGCGGTCGGTGACCAGCCCGGCGTAGCGCGAGGCCACCGCCAGGTCGGTCTTCGACAGCACCATGTCCATGTTCGACAGCAGGGTGGCGAAGAACGGCCATTCCTTGTACATGGCGCGCAAGGTCGCCAGCTTCTGGGTCTTGAGCTTGCTGTCCTTTCCTTCTTCCAGCCAGCTTTCGATGGCGCTGCCGAAGCCGTACCAGCCCGGTAGCAGCAGGCGGCACTGGCCCCAGGAAAAGCCCCAGGGGATCGCGCGCAAGTCTTCGATGCGGCGCGTCGATTTGCGCGAGGCAGGGCGCGAACCGATGTTCAGTTCGGCGATCTCGGCAATTGGCGTCGCTGCAAAGAAGTAGTCGGTGAAACCGGGGGTTTCATAGACCAAGTTGCGATAAGACTGGTAAGCGCGCTCCGACAAGCCGTCCATCAATTGTTCAAATTCGCCCAGCTGCTTGGCCTGTCTGGTGTTGGCATTGTTGGGCATCAGGCTCGCTTCCAGCGTCGCCGCCACCAGCAGCTCCAGGTTGCGGCGGCCGATTTCCGGGTTGGAAAACTTGGAAGCGATGATCTCGCCTTGTTCGGTCAGGCGGATCTGGCCGTTGACGGTGCCCGGCGGCTGCGCCAGGATCGCCTGGTAGCTCGGGCCGCCGCCGCGGCCGACGGTGCCGCCGCGGCCATGGAACAGGCGCAGCTTGACGCCGGCGCGGTCGAACACGCGCACCAGCTGGATCTCGGCCTTGTACAGCTCCCAGTTGGAAGTCAGGAAACCGCCGTCCTTGTTGGAGTCGGAATAACCCAGCATCACTTCCTGCAGCTTGCCTTGTTTGGCGATCAGCCGTTCCACCGGCGCCAAAGCCATGAACTGCTCCATGATGGCGGCGGCGCGGCGCAGGTCGGGAATGGTTTCGAATAGCGGGATCACCATGACTTCCAGCTCGCCGACGGCAGCCTTGCCCTTGCCCGCAACGGCATCAGGCCGCAGCAGGCCGGTTTCCTGTTGCAGCAGCAGGACTTCCAGCAAGTCGGACACGGTCTCGGTGTGCGAGATGATGTAGTTGCGGATCGAACGCGCGCCATAGCGCTGGCGCATCTCGCCGGCCGCGCGCAAGATCGACAGTTCGGACACGGTTTCGTCCGAATACTCGATATAGGGCGAGTACAGCAGGCGCGGCTTGGCCAGTTCGCCCAGCAGCAGGTCGATCTTCTGTTCTTCGCTGAGCTTGTCGTAGGCACCTTCCACCTGGGCTTGGGCGAACAGCTCTGTCAGCACCCGCTCGTGGACGTCGGAGCTCTGGCGCATGTCGAGCGAAGCCAGGTGGAAGCCGAAAATCTCGGAAGCGCGCTTGAGCGTCGCCAGCCGCGGCTTGACCAGGGCGCTGCCGTGGTGGGCGCGCAGCGAGTCTTCGACGATCTGCAATTCCTGGGTGAATTCCTGCGGCGTCGCATAGTGGGCGGCGGCGCCGACTTCCTGGCGCAGGATGTTGGTGGCGCCGAGTTCGCGCGCGGTCGAGGCCAGCCGCGCGTAGATGCCGATCAGGGCGCGCCGGTAGGGTTCGTCGGAACGATGGTCCGAAGTGTCGGGCGAGCTTTCCGCCAGCGCCAGCAATTCCTGGTTGACGTTGACCATCAGGGTCGAGACCGACAGCTCCGCACCCAGGGCATGTACTTCTTCCAGGTAGAAATCGAAAATGGTGGTCGATTGCCGCGACAGGGCGCGCTGCATGGTGCCGGCGTTGACATTGGGATTGCCGTCGCGGTCGCCGCCGATCCAGCTGCCCATCTGCACGAAGGGCGCCAGTTCGGTGCTGGCGCCGCCGCTGGCCTGGCGCGCACGGGTCGGGAACTGGGTGGCGATTTCACCTTCGATGTCGTCATACAGCGCCGGCAGTTCGCGCAGGAAGGTGATGCGGTAGTAAGACAGCGCGTTCTCGATTTCGTCGGCCACCGTCAACTTGGTATAGCGCAGCATCCGGGTTTGCCACAGGGTGGCGATGCGGCCGCGCAGCAGTTCGGTGTTGTCGCGCAGTTCTTTCGCGGTCAAGGGGCGGTCGCGCTCAGCCAGCAGGCGAGCGATCTCGCGCTCGGCATCGAGGATGCTCTTGCGCTGCACTTCGGTCGGGTGGGCAGTCAGGACCGGTGAAATCAAGGCGTCTTTCAGGAAGCTGCGCACGGTAGCGCCGGAGACGCCGGCGTCGTCCAGCTTGCTCAGGGCATGCGCAACGCTGCCGGGCTGGGCTGCCGATCCGGCCAGCAAGTGGGCGCGGCGGCGCCGGTTGTGGTGCTGGTCTTCGGCGATATTGGCCAGGTGCGAGAAATAGGAAAACGCGCGCACCACCGAATTGGTCTGGTCGCGCGTGAGTTTTTTCAGCAGCTTGTCGAGGTCGGCGCCGGCCTGCGGATCCGATTCGCGGCGGAAGCGCACCGCGGTCTGGCGTATGGTTTCCACGACTTCAAATACCGCGTCGCCCTCCTGATCGCGCAGCACATCGCCCAGCAGGCGGCCCAGCAGACGGATGTCTTCTTTGAGCGGAGCATCTTTGTTGGGAGCGGGTTTTTTTACCTGGACAGCAGAATTCAATTGTTTTGCCATAATGGACGAGTGCAATCAGCTTTTCTGGGGTGGGGGACGAAGGATTCGGAACCTGTTAACTTGTTAAGCGGGCGCTGTCTATATAAGTCTTTTGATATAAGCTGTACAACTGAGACAGTACACGGCGCATGCTAAAATCCGCCGCGAAAATGTTGCATTTTGTGCCGCGTTTTGACGAACAGCCTTGGCGGTTGGGTAAACCTGCCTTGGCGCTATCGATATTGACCGCGTTGTCTGGTGGCTAGCTAAAATCTGAAAGAACTTGTGTCGAAAATATCCTCCCCTTCCAAGTTGGTGATCGCATCGCGTGAAAGCCCGCTGGCCATGTGGCAAGCGGAACACGTGCGCGAACGGTTATCTGCATTATATCCAGACTGTAATATAGAAATCCTCGGTATGACCACCCGCGGCGATCAAATTCTTGATCGTACCTTGTCCAAGGTCGGCGGCAAGGGCCTGTTCATCAAGGAACTGGAAGTGGCGATGGAGGAAGGCCGCGCCGACCTGGCCGTGCATTCGCTGAAGGACATGCCGATGGAGCTGCCGCCAGGGTTTGTGCTGAGCGCGGTGCTGGAGCGCGAAGATCCGCGCGATGCGTTTGTGTCGAACGACTACGCCAGCCTGGAGCAGCTGCCTGCCGGCGCCATCGTTGGCACCAGCAGCCTGCGTCGCCAGGCCTTGATCGCTGCGCGCTTCCCCTTGCTGCAGATCAAGCCTTTGCGTGGCAATCTCGGTACCCGCCTGGCCAAGCTCGACCGCGGCGAATATGCCGCCATCATCCTGGCCGCGGCTGGCCTCAAGCGGCTTGGCCTGGCCGACCGCATCACAGCCCCGATCGAGCCCGAGCAGAGCTTGCCGGCGCCGGGGCAGGGCGCGATGGCGATCGAGATCCGCGCCGACCGCGCCGACCTGCAGGAGCTGCTCGCGCCCCTGAACCATTTGCCTACGGAACTGGCGGTCACAGCTGAGCGCACCTTGTCGCGCGCCTTCGGCGGCAGCTGCCAGGTGCCGCTGGCGGCGTTTGCCACCATCGACGGCGACCAGATGCGCTTGCGCGCCATGATCGCGACGCCGGACGGCCTGCGGGTTGCGGTTGCCGACGCCAGCGGCGCCGCCGACGCGCCGGAAGTACTGGGAGAAACCATCGCCGCAGCACTGGAGGCGCAGGACGCCGGAGCCATCCTGGCGCTGTGCAAGGAGGCCTAGTGCCACCTGCCTTGCGCCCGGTCGTCATTACCAGGCCGCTGCAGCAAGCCTCGGCGCTGGCGCAGCAGATCGCGGCGCGCGGCCGCCAGCCGGTGATTTTTCCCTTGCTGGAAATCCTGCCGCTAAGCGACAGCACACCGTTGCAAGCCGTCCTCGGCCAGCTCGCCAGCTTTGCACTGGTGGTGTTTGTCAGCCCCAACGCGATCGACGCCGCGTTTCGCCACATCGCTGGCTGGCCCGGGCAGCTGCCGGTCGGCATCGTCGGCGAGGGCAGCAGGGCGGCGCTGGCGCGCCACGGCCTGACGGCGCACAACACCACCATCTTCAGTCCGCCCGATCCGGCCAGGACCGATTCCGAAGGTTTGCTGCAAGCACTTGACCTGGACGCCTTGCGCGGCCGCCAGGTGCTGCTGGTGCGCGGCGAAAGCGGCCGCGAATTTTTTGCCGACAGTTTGCTGGCGGCGGGTATCAAGGTGCAGGCCGTAGCTGCTTACCGACGCCAGGCGCCGGTGCTCGATGCCTCCTTGAGAACCCGCCTGCAATCCTTGCTGGATAGCGAAAACGACTGGATATTGACCAGCTCGGAAGCGCTCAGGCACCTGGTCGACCTGGTGCAAGCGCTTGCGGGCGGCGCCGGTGTTGCAAAAATCCAACAGCAGAAACTCCTTGTCCCGCATGCCCGTATTGCCGAAACGGCACATGTGCTTGGATTTACTGACGTTACTCTGACCGGCTCAGGCGACGAACGGCTACTCGACGCGTTACAATTCCCGCTATGAACGAATCGATACCCACTCCAGAATCGAACCAGCCTGCTGGTCCTGCCGTCGGCGCCACGGCATCGCCATCGTCGCAGCCCTTGCTGCAGCCTTACAAGGTCAACCAGGACAAGGGTTCCAAACGCTCGCTTGGCCTGGTGTACGGCATATTGCTGCTGCTGGCCCTGCTGCTGGCGGCGCAATGGTGGGCGACGCGCAACGAGAACGGCAAGCTGCGCCAGGAGCTGGCGCGCCGCCTGCAGGTCGGCGACAGCACCAATACCGAAACCAAGGTGCTGGTGAAGTCGGTGCAGGACGAAGCCAAGGAATTGCAAGGCAAGGTCAGCGTGCTGGAAAACAAGCAGGTCGAGTCGCAAAGCCAGCAACTGGCGCTGGAGCAGCTGTATAAGGACCTGTCGCGCAACAGCGATGACTGGACCCTGGCGCAGGTGGAAGACGTGCTGTCGACCGCCAGCCAGCAATTGCAACTGGCCGGCAACGTCCAGGGCGCGCTGATCGCGCTGCAGAATGCCGACAAGAACCTGTCGCGTTCCGACAAGCCGCAATTCATCATCGTGCGGCGCGCCATCGCCAGCGATATCGAAAAACTGAAAGCCTTGCCGACGCTGGACGTCACCGGCATCGCCGTGCGCCTCGACAGCATCATCGGCCAGATCGACGGCATGCCCTTGCTGTCCGATGAAAAACCGATCGTCGGCATCAGCAAGCCGAACAACCAGGCGGTGGCCAGCAGCAAGCCAAAGGCCGCCGGTTCCGGCAATATCGCCAAAACCCAGGTGGTGGCGGACGCCGTGGTGACCGACTGGAAGAACAGCCTGAAGGACAAGTGGCAAAGCTGGAGCAGCGAGATGTGGACCGAAATCAGCCAGCTGATCAGGGTGCGCACCGTCGACACGCCCGACGCCTTGCTGCTGTCGCCGACCCAGGCTTATTACGCCCGGGAGAACCTGAAGCTGCGTTTGCTCAATGCTCGCCTCGGCCTGCTGTCGCGTAACGAGTCGGCATTCCGCAGCGACCTGATCGCCGCCCAGGAAACCATCACCAAATATTTCGACACCCGGGCCAAGCAGACCCAGACCGTGCAGACCTTGCTCAAGCAGGTCCAAAGCAGCAATCTTTCGATCACCATGCCGGCGCTGGATAGCCCCGCGGCGATCCGTACTTACAAAGGCAAGCCATAGTCCTATGCGATTCTTTCTCCGGCTTGTTGCTCTGTTTGCAGTCGCCATCGGCCTGGCCGTGCTGGCGCGTTACAACCCCGGTAATGTGGTGATGTTTTTCCCGCCGTACCGGATCGACCTGTCGCTGAACTTCTTCGTCATCTCGCTGGCGATCCTGTTCATCATCCTGTACGTGCTGATCCGGGCGATCCGGGTTACGCAGAAATTGCCGGGCCGGGTGATCGGCTACCGCCGCCACAAACGCGAAACCACTGCCAACAACGCCTTGCGCGATGCACTCAAGTCCTTGTTCGAAGGCCGTTTCGGCCAGGCTGAAAAAGCCGCCACGCGCGCTGCCGAACTGCAGGATAACCTGGGCGTGGCAGCCTTGATCGGCGCCCGCGCCGCCCATCGCATGGGGCAGCCGGAACGGCGCGACATCTGGCTGGCCAGCATCGAAGACGACGAGCCGCTGAAAACCGCGCGCCTGATCACCACGCTGGACTTGCTGGTGGACGAGCACAAGTCGCAGGACGCGTTGCATGCCGTGAATGAGCTCAACGCCCGCGGCACGCGCCACATCCACGCCTTGCGGCTGGCGCTGAAAGCCAACCAGCAAGCCAAGAACTGGCCGGAAGTGCTGCGCCTGGTGCGCACCCTGAACAAGCACGATGCCTTGCATCCGGCCTTGTCGACACGCTTGCGCGAGCTGGCTTACGACGGTTTGCTGTCGGACGAAGCGCACGACGCCGAATCGATCATCCGGCTGTGGGGCACGGTGCCGAACGAAGACCGTACCAAGCCCTTCATCGCCATGCGCGGCGCCCAGGCTTTCAACAAGAGCGGTTTGCACGCGGAAGCGCGCGCCCTCGTCGAAAAATCGCTGGCGACAGAATGGGACCAGCGCTTGCTGGCGGTCTATCGTGATGCGGCTGCAGCCGAGGCCTCGCCCGAGCTGCTGTCGCAAATCGAGCATTGCGAACACTGGGCCGTCAGGGCGCCCAACGACCCCGAGCTGGCGCTGACTTTGGGCACGTTCTGCTTCAAGCAAAAATTATGGGGCAAGGCCCAGCGCCACCTGGAGCAGGCTTTGTCGGATGCGGTAGCGCCGGCCACGGTGCGCGAAGCGCATCTGAAACTGGGGCAATTGCACGAGGCGATCGACCAGCAGGCGCTGGCAGCCGAGCATTATCGCCAGTGCGCGCTGGCTACCACGCTATAACGGGAACATCGCCGTAGCCTTGCGCTACGCTGAAATGGGGCAGGGTTGATTACGCAGTCTGGCAGCGTAAGACCCTGTCCCTTTTTTCTTGGCTGCCGCTATTTTCAAAGATGGAATTGCCGCGATTTTGTTGAAAGCACAATCGTCGCCTATACTTGTAATCCGTCATTACCCATGAAAGAGATTCATTGAACAACCTGTTATTGGTTATCGCAGCATTATTTCTGGTAGCACTCAACGGTTTTTTTGTTGCTGCCGAATTCGGTTTAGTCAAATTACGCCAGACCCGTATCCGCGCCATCGCCAAGACCCAAGGCTTGCGCGGGCGCATCCTGGCGCTAGTGCATCGCCAGCTGGACGCTTATCTGTCCGCCTGCCAACTCGGTATTACACTCGCCTCGCTGGGCCTGGGCTGGATCGGCGAGCCGGCGTTCGCCGGCCTGCTGCAGCCTGTATTCGGCTGGGTTGGCATCAGCTCGCCGGAACTGATACACGGCATTTCCTTCTTCTTCGCTTTCTTCCTGATTTCCTTCCTGCACATCGTGATCGGCGAACTCGCGCCCAAGACCGTCGCGATCCGCAATCCGGAAGTGATAGGCCTGTGGTGCGCCTTGCCACTGTACGGTTTTTACTGGGCCATGTACCCGGCGATCTGGGCGCTCAACGCCAGCGCCAACTGGATCCTGCGCCTGGCCGGCCTGGCCGGCGCCCATGGCCACGACGCCCAGTATTCGGCGGATGAGCTGAAACTGATCCTGCGCGGCAGCCACGCCGGCGAAAAATTCAACCGCGACGAATGGAACGTGCTGGCGCAATCGCTCGATTTCAGCGAGCTCGAAGTATCCGACCTGATGCGCCCCATCAACGAGATCACGGCCCTGCACCAGGCGCGCAGCCTGCAGGAAAACCTGCAGACCATCTATCGCCACCGCTTCAGCCGTTATCCCTACTTTGACCAGAGCGGCGTCAATGTACTGGGCGTGATCCATCTCAAGGATCTGTTCATCGCGCAGCAGGAAGGCAAGTCGATCGAAAGCCTGAACGCTTATCTGCGCCCGGTGGAATATGTATCGTCGCGCATGCCGGCGCTGGAACTGTTCCGCCGCTTCCGTACCGGTTCGCCGCATTTCGCCATCATCGGCAAAAAAGGCAGCAAGCCGGAAGGTTTCATCACCTTGGATAACCTGCTGGGTGCGATGGTAGGGGAGATCCGCGATGAATTCCGGCGCAACGACAACGAATGGAGCCGCCTCGACGACGGCACCTTGCTGGGCAAGGGCAGCCTGCCGATCTTCAGCCTGGAGCGCATACTCGGCATCGACGTCGCGATCGACGGCGACGAAGACGTCGACTCGGTAGGCGGCCTGATCATGGCCAAGCTGGGCGACCTGCCGCATGAAGGACAGAAGATCGAATTCGACGGTTTCGACATCGTGGTCAAGAAGATGAACGGGCCGCGGATTGTGCTGGTGAAGGTTTATCCTGCGTCGCGTACGGTTGATGCTGAATAGGCACTATGCCGATTGCGATCATATTGAAGAATCTTTATGGTTGATTCGTTCGCGAAAAAGAACGCGCAGGATTGACATCCTGAACTGCAAAAATCGTCCAAGCCGCGCCACGCGATAGTGGGGAGCTTTAGGGCGTTGGTTTTACATTTTGCGCCTGTCTGTCAACCTTGCCATCTGCCGCCCTCCCAGTCTGAAAGCGGAAAGCGACCTTGCAGCAACTCTGGAGATCGCCATGACTTGCATCAACACGTCCCCCCCAACCAATGATGGACAGATGGGGAAATAAGGTTTTATGGGGGTAGGTGCTTGTGTGCAATTGGTATCAACGAATTGGACCATTGGGCCTTGTTGGCCGACATTGGATAGGTGACTGTCCATTTCAGGTAGATGCCAGCAAATTTACTTGCAAAATAAATAATATTCTGTAAGGATAGCCTAGGAGCAATTTTCAGGGGCTATCAATGGCAATGCGAAAGATTGTTGTCGTAGGGGATAAAACGACGACAAGTGGTGTGGTCCTGCCGAACGCGAATTCAACTTTTTCAGTTGGCGATGCTGGTCATAAGGTTGCGCTAATCGGGGGCCAAGCAACCTGCCTGGCTTGCAAAGGCGTGGGAATCATTGCCAAGGCAGGCGGTCCGCGCAGGATGGACTTCATGGGAGAAGTAGCTTTGGAGAACGACATCGTTATTTGCGGATGTCCGATCCATCCGAAGCTAGTGTCTAATCTCCACCAAACTGCTACTCACGATGACCAAGCCGAGTCTCAAGGCACAGTGCCGCCCCCAGCCGCAGCTTCTGGCGCCAGCATACCTGCAGTTAACGATCAACCAGCGGCTCAAACGAAACGCTATGACGAGCAGATTAAATTCCTGCTTGGTTCAGGGTAGCGCTGGCTGGTGCGGCTTACACATTGACGCTTGATGATGGCAGCAAGGTTACCGGAACAACCGATGCCGATGGTAAAACTGAGCGAATTACAACACCTGAGCCGCGAATGATCACACAAGCTAACTTGCAGCCGAATGTGGCATTTTGTTGCGCCCGGCAAGCTGAAAATTCTGGTGGTGGCGGAGATAGTATCGATGTCAAATTGAGTGGAGTCAAAACAAACGCCAATGCTCTTGGCTCATCTGTGACAGAACACAAAGTGGAAGAAAAAGTCCGACCGTTGACGGCCGGAGAGATTGATCTGGCAAAAAAAATATTTCGTGACTCGGTCGACTACTCCAAGGTCAAAGTCCACAACGGCGCTTACATGATAGGTGCCGGTGACAATGCCATGACGCCGAATGGCGAAATGTATTTTCCAAGCGATTTTTACAAACCTGATTATTCGACGGGGAAAAATTCAGATAAGGTCTGGTTTATTCACGAAATGACCCACGTTTGGCAGTATCAGCTGGGGTACAGCGTCAAATGGGGAGGCATCAAAATACAAATCAAAGGGGGATATAAGTATGACCCCGGCCAAGATGTCGCACGGGCGTATAAATACAATCCCACGGTTGATCTTGATAAGCCAATGTCAGATTTCAATATGGAGCAGCAAGGAGATTTAGTTTCACACTATTTTGATGGTATGTTTCTTGACGACGATGGTTCAATCCGAGACCATTTGCGACATGTCGCAAATATGAATTTTTACGCGCGTTCACTGATCAACTTCCTGAGAGATCCTAAAGATGCATCGTCTCTTCCAAAAACAACTCATATTGAAGACTAACTTAGGCTTGGCGCTGACCATCACGGCCATGTCGGGCGCGATGGCGATGTCGGGTCCTTTCGAGCATCCGGCTCAGGTAATTCTGAAAGATGGATCTCCGTGTTTTTTCTCGGATTTTGGAGAAAGGCCCTGGAATGGTTACAACTTGACCGTGGAAATCAACAAAGGCAGTTCAGCAGGCATGGTTTGGGTAATCAGTACAGCTGAAACCGTTGAAAAGCCTTCCACTGTCCAAAGTTGCGTTCGGTACGGACAAGCTGTCGGGCCGGCCAAAACGATCAAGCCGGCAGTCCCGCTGCGTGATGGCCTGCCATATTTAGGGATTATGGATACAGGCGATCGCGCACGATATGGGATTCCGTTTTGCATAGGCCGAGATTCTCAAGCTAACCCAATCCTTACGAAATGGAACGAAAATGGTGATGGATGCACAGAAGTGCCATTGAACGGGCAGGCAAGCCATCGTTATTCGAGCGATGGTTCAGTAAGTGAGAACACTATTGCAGGAAGATGAGGATCGGGCCTTGCAGTGACACATCCATGTTCTCCCGTTTATCTATGGCCATTACCCACGTACTATCAATCCAAAAAGAAGCGATTGCACTGACTACCAACTGGTATCCACACTTGGACTACTGACCTCAGTCGGTGTAGTAATACTAGCCTTCAAAATCTGGCCATAGGCGAATCTCCGTAAAACTGTACGGAAGATAAGGATCAAGGAAAGACGGGAGTGGGTCTTGCAGCGACACCTTCATGTTCACCCATTTATCATTGCAAGACCTGGCTCTGGGCTCGGCCCCATATATTGATGCCGGAATACTATCTGGCGCGGTGATTCATCTGCGTTGCACAAATTCACTACCGTCATCGGAGATTCACTTCGTGCACAAACTCATCGCCCGCGCTCTTCTATTTTTATTCCTTGCTGCCTGTACATTTTGCGCGATCGCTTCAGAAAGGGAAGTTGTCGCAAAAATCTACGGACGAGCTATCTATCGCGACGAATTACAGGGTAACGACAAGAATCTCGAATCGCTATTGATTGCCCCTTTGTTTGAACGGTTTGCCGCCGAGAATCACATCCGCGCGACCGAATCAGAGATCGAAGAATTCATCACAGCGACGGCAGGAATTTCACCCTCCGCCACACTCCCTGAACAGCGCGCCGTGATGCATGACATGGGCAAGAATTTCGTGCTCGGCTGGAAGATTAACAAGGCGCTCTACAAAAAATATGGTGGCGACGTGATCTTCCAGCAAGCCAATCCGTTGGAGCCAGTTGGGGCCGAGCGTCGTTTCCTGGAGGAGCAAGAAAAATCCGGCTCTTTCCAAATCCTGGATGCTAAAGAACGTGCGAAATTCTTCGAATACTATGTTCGGCCGCAACATTTCGTCATTCCACCGTCCGAGGTAAATTACGATTTACCTTGGTGGAAGGGAGTAAAGTCGAGACAGTAAAGCCTGATGTTATCGAATATCCGCGAAGAAGTTCGGTTTTTTAGCTAGGCGTTCTCAAAGACCAAGTGCAGCACTAATTTCGTTTTGAAAGGTATGTTTATGAATAAAATGAGTAAAAATACAATTTCAATAATTGGCGCGGTCTTAATTGGCGCTCTTGTTTTATATGTTGGAGGACCTGGAAATCTCTTTCATTCGCCCGCTAAATCAACTCCTGAACTTAGACAAAAATGTATTGATGATATGAATCTAAATCATGTTACAGATGATTCTTCGTTAAAACGATGTGACGATGCGCAGTTCGCTAAACAAATTACGGCCTCTGACGCTGCTCGTGTTTCACCAACCAACTAATTGACTTTGATATCCGATCTTGGTTTTTTGGATCGGCCCCGGATAGATTTCGAGAAAACTCAAATATTTTTGATAAAGTTCTCTAACTTGAAAGGCCGCATCCGGCCAGAAGCGGACATCTCTGCGACACCCTCGGATGACACTCGCACATCCGACTTACAATATCTTCATCCATTAACGCCACCTGACGACAGGTGCCATGCCATGAGGTATTGCCATGAATAACGCTTTGAAAATCGATTTCGTCTCCGATGTTGTATGCCCCTGGTGTGCGATCGGGCTGGCGGGTCTCAATATCGCGCTCGAACGCCTCGCTCCGGAGACGCACGTCGACTTCACCGTCCATCCGTTCGAGCTCAACCCTGGTATGCCCGCGGCCGGGCAGGAGCAACTTGAGCATATCACCGAAAAATACGGCATCACCGCCGATCAGGCACGCATCAACCGTGAACAGATCCGGGCCAGGGCGGCTGCCGTCGGTTTCACCATGAACCGCGATGACGCCAGCCGTGTCTACAACACTTTCGACGCGCATCGTCTGCTTGCCTGGGCGAAAGAGGCGAATGCGCAAGCAACGCTCAAACTGGTCTTGCTCAAAGCCTATTTCACCGACGGGAAAAACATCGCGGACAGGAATGTGCTGGCGGAACTTGCCAGGCAAGCCGGCCTGGATGGCGCCGAAGCCGACGAAGTACTGGCATCGGATCGGTTTGTTCAGGAAGTGAAGGAAGAGGAAACGCTGTGGGCCCAGCGCGGCATCAGCGGCGTGCCCGCAGTCATCGTGAATGATCGCTACCTGATCTCGGGCGGCCAGTCGCCGGAGGTATTTGAAGAGCAGCTTCGGGCGATCCTGGCGAGCGACGAGCGGGAGTGATTGTCGCGGGGGAGTGTTCACGAACTGGCGCTGACCGGGAATGGCCGGCGCCGGCCATGGCCCGACGTTCACTTGTCAAAGCTCGATGTCTCAAAGCGGACGTTAGGAACAGAATCAACGCTGAAAGATCTCGAGGACCAATGGCTCTCCACAACACCGCTCACTGTTATTCAGTCCGGCACCAGTTGAAGCACAGCGCGCCGTCAGGAAGAGCAGCATCAAGACGACCAACAGTGAGCGCTGAAGCCCAATCCAGCAGCACACCCGCTCGACGATGCGGGTCGAACCCGAGGCTCAGTGTCAAACGCTGATCCCAGTCGACGAGCGCGCGTTTCGTCGACTGCTGCCTGTACCTGACGCCGAGAGTTCGGCGAGCGCTGAAGAATTCGGCCGGACCGGCAGTTAGCCGCAATCGTGCGCGGCGGCGGAGGTGACTTGGGAGATTGGGCGGCAGCGTATGCCAGGAATTGGATAACACGCAGCTCTGTCCACGGTTCGGGATCAGTCTTCCACACGGCCCCAATCGTCTGAGTGGCGTGTGCGTGCGACAAAACGTAGGACGGGCTGTTGGTCTCGGCGATTCTCAAGCGGGTCCGTTGATCGCCCTACATTGCACACTCGCTCGCTCAACGTCTCGGCAATGGCCATTCGATGCCGATCCGATTCAATATACTGCCTTTTTGATATTGCTGCTCGACCGATTTGGCAGGATGGCGCTAGTAACAATGTGAACGAGATGATCAGCCCGTGGCGCGAATGACGGTAGGTCGACGAGCCAGCCGAGCGCCGCCATCAGGCCGAACAGGTCGTCCCCATTCATATCGGTGCGCGCCGTTCCTTCGGCCTGAGCACGGAGCAGTAGTCGCGCGCTCGCTGAGTGCACCGCTGCGCATGAAGCATAAAGAGCGGAGTCCGGGTTCGCGTGGGCGGCCGCCATCAGGGCGACGACGCCCCTATAGCTTTGGGCGAATGCCATCCATTCGCAAAACCAAGACACGAGCGCTTCGCCAGGTGAATTCGACGTTTCGAGTTCGTCTGCCTTCTGCGTCAGTTCGTCCAGATTCGTACACAACAACGCTTCAAACAAGGCTTCTCGCGTCGGGAAATGACGCAGCAGTGTAGCCAAGCCGACGCCAGCCCGGCGGGCGATATCTCGCATGGACGCATCGACACCGTGCTTGGCGACAACGTCGTGCGCGACTGCAAGTAGATGGCTGTAATTTTTTTTGGCGTCGGCTCGCATGGGGCTCCTTGACAAACGGATCGCTGATCCATATAATTGGATCACTGGTTCAGATGCTGTGAATCAGGATCTGGATCTGTGATCCGAATGATACAGCGCCTTTGCCCCAATGGGAACAGCGGCGCTGCCTTACAGCACAAACAATGGTGAAAGATTATGAAAAAATTAGAAGGTAAGGTTGCAGTTATCACGGGCGGAAGCAGCGGGATTGGCTTGGCCACAGCCAAGCGCTTCGTGGAAGAAGGTGCGCACGTCGTGATCACTGGACGACGAGAGAAAGAGCTGAAGGAGGCCGCCGCCGCCATCAAGAGAAACGTTACGACGGTCGTGGGCGACGTGTCGCGCTTGGAAGATCTGGACCGGCTCTATGCCGTCGTGAAAGAGAAACATGGTCACATCGACGTTCTCTTCGCGAACGCGGGCGCAGGGACAATCGCACCGCTCGCGGTAGCTGCTGAGGCCCATTTTGACCAGACCTTCGACGTGAACGTGAAGGGAATGTTCTTTACGGTACAGAAGGCCCTTCCCCTCTTCAAAGACGGCGGTTCGATTATCCTGAACTCTTCGGTCTCAAACGTCCTCGGGCTTCCAGGATTTACTGCTTACGCCGCGAGTAAGGCGGCTGTGCGCAACTTCGCACGCGGCTGGACTTTGGAATTGAAAGACCGCAAGATCCGCGTAAATAGTATGAGTCCCGGAGCAATCGACACCCCGGCCTTGGCGACGACGACGGGCCTTACCGCTGAACAGGCCGAGCAAGCAGTCGCACAGTTCACCACGCAGATCCCAATGGGCCGCAGAGGCATGCCCGAGGAAATCGCGGCAGCAGTCGCGTTCCTCGCCTCCGATGAAAGTTCTTACATCACCGGTGTGGATCTTGCCGTCGATGGAGGCATGGCGCAGGTCTGACCCCGGCGCGCTCCTGTGACGACGCAGCAACGGAAATTGATGCGCTTGCGGAAAATCTCGGTTTCTCGCCGATCAAACTTGGCGGGCTTTCGGAAGGTGCACTGCTTGTGCAGGCGCGCGGAAATAGCTGGGGTCAATTGATCTTTAAGGACCTGGTCAAGTTCGACTGATGGATCGCGATCGCAGATGTCGCTGCAATTACCTATACCCAACCGTAACGGAGATTCCCGATGTACGAACAATCCAAACTATCCGAGTTGATCCAGTTCGCACGAGTTGTTGCGGGCTCTACCGTCATCGATGTTTACCCAGGCGACGGCGACTGGACTCGTCTATTCTCCGACATCGTGGGACCCGGAGGACGGGTCTACAGCTTCGTGCCGGCCGAAGTTGCCAACTTCAAGAACGATCCGCTAGGCCGCATGCGGACGCTCACGAAGGAGCCGGGCCGAGAGAACGTCGAAGCCGTCTCCGCGGACCTCGTGGCGATGCCGAAGGCTACGCAACCAGCGGACGTCCTGTGGTTGCACCTGTTCTACCACGATCTCCACACCGAGCTGATGCAGGCCAGGGGCGCAACGGCGGCCCACTTCAATCGAGCCGTCTACGAGCGGTTGAAGCCCGGTGGGTCCTACGTCATCGTAGACCACGCCGCCGCCGTCGGGGCGGGCACGAGCGGCGCTCAGTCGCTGCATCGGATTGAGCCGGCATCCGTTCGCGAGGAGGTGGAGGCGGCCGGTTTCGTACTGGACGCGGAGAGCACCATGCTCGCGAACAATGGCGATCTGCACTCGATCAAGGTGTTCGATCCGTCGATCAAGGGCGAGACCGATCGCTTCGCCTATCGGTTCGTGAAGCCCTGACAGGTCTCGGCACTGACCCTGCCTGGTCCGGTTGCGGATTTCGCTTCCCGAAAGCGGACACCCGTGGCCGTCTCCTTGGGGCCGTAAGCTACCTATCACCAGTGACTGTTATCGGCTGTGGATTCAACCGGTGGAGGCCGCAGCTCTCAAGATAGAAACATTAAAGCGAAAGCCGTCATCAACACCGATCCACGCCGGCACAGCTGGTCGCTCCGGCATCGAACGCAGGGGGATGAACTGCGTCAGCGCATCCCGCCATGACTCGTCACCCTAACGGGCTGTAGCCGTCACCTTGGCCCGAGCCCTATGCAATTTCTTGTAGCTGTCGATAAGTCGCTGGTGCCTGTCGAGACCCTCCAGTTTCATGCTCGTCGGCGTTAACCCGAAGAAGCGCACGCTGCCGTCCACTGACCCCATTACGGCGTCCATCCGTGCATTGCCAAACATCCGGCGGAAATTGGCCACGTAATCGTCTAGTTCCAGGTCCTCATCCAGCAGCACTTCCAGCACCACATTCAAAGCCTGATAAAACAATCCGCGCTCGACCGTGTTGTCGTTGTACTGCAGGAAGGCTCCCACCAGTTCTTGCGCTTCCTCAAATTGCTGTAAGGCGAGATGAATCAGCAGCTTCAACTCGAGAACTGTCAGTTGCCCCCAGTCCGTATTCTCGTCAAATTCGATGCCGATCAATGTGGCGATGTCGGAATAGTCATCGAGCTCATTGTTATCCAGGCGCTCCAGCAGCGCTTCCAGCCTCGCATCGTCCAGGCGATGCAGGTTCAAGATATCGGTGCGGAACAACAGCGCCTTGTTGGTGTTATCCCAGACCAAATCTTCTATCGGGTAAATTTCCGAATAACCGGGCACCAGAATACGGCAGGCTACGGCGCCTAAATTGTCATACGCCGCCACGTACACTTCTTTGCCCATGTCTTCGAGAATGGCGAACAAGGTCGCAGCTTCCTGGGTATTGGAGTTTTCCCCCCGGCCGGAAAAATCCCATTCGACAAAATCGAAATCCGCTTTGGCGCTGAAAAAGCGCCATGACACAATGCCGCTGGAATCGATGAAGTGTTCGACAAAGTTATTTGGCTCAGTCACGGCTTCACTTGCAAAGGTGGGCCGGGGCAATTCGTTCAGGCCTTCAAAACTGCGGCCCTGCAGCAATTCCGTCAGGCTGCGCTCCAGCGCCACCTCCAAGCTTGGGTGCGCGCCGAATGAGGCAAACACACCGCCTGTCCGCGGGTTCATCAAGGTGACGCACATCACCGGGTACACACCTCCCAGCGACGCATCTTTCACCAGCACCGGAAAGCCCTGTTCTTCCAAGCCCTGAATGCCGGCCAGAATTCCGGGGTATTTCGCCAGCACTTCCTGCGGCACATCAGGCAATGTGATTTCACCTTCCAGAATTTCGCGTTTTACCGCCCGTTCGAAAATTTCCGACAGACATTGCACCTGCGCTTCGGCCAGCGTGTTGCCGGCACTCATGCCATTGCTGACGTACAGGTTTTCGACCAGGTTGGACGGAAAATACACCACCTCGCCATCTGACTGTCGCACAAACGGCAGTGAACAAATCCCGCGCTGCACATTACCGGAGTTTGTGTCAATCAGATGCGAGCCAAATAAATCGCCGTCGGGATTGTAAATTGGCAGACAATACTCATCCAGAATTTCAGCCGGCAGCGCATCTTTACGGCCAGGCTTAAACCAGCGCTCGTTCGGGTAATGCACAAACGCGGCGTCGGCGATGTCTTCGCCCCAAAACGTGCCGGCGTAGAAATGGTTGTTATTGAGCCGCTCGATATACTCTCCGAGCGCCGACGCCAATGCGCTTTCCTTGGTCGCTCCCTTGCCGTTGGTGAAACACATCGGCGAGTGCGCATCGCGGATATGCAGCGACCACACATTGGGAACAAGATTGCGCCACGAAGCGATTTCAATCTTGATGCCCAAGTTCGCCAAAACGCCCGACATATTGGCGATGGTTTGCTCCAACGGCAGATCCTTGCCTGCAATATAGGTGCTGACGTCAGAAGCCGGCTTCAAGGTCAGCAGGGCCTGGGCATCGGCATCCAGGTTCTCTACCTCTTCAATGACAAATTCGGGGCCGGCTTGCACCACTTTTTTCACGGTACAACGGTCGATGGAGCGCAAAATGCCCTGGCGGTCTTTGGCAGAGATATCCGCCGGCAACTCGACCTGAATCTTGAAAATCTGCTGGTAGCGGTTTTCCGGGTCAACGATATTATTCTGCGACAGGCGGATATTCTCGGTAGGAATGTTGCGAGTTACGCAATACAATTTCACAAAATACGCTGCGCACAAGGCTGACGAGGCCAGAAAATAATCGAAAGGGCCAGGCGCCGAGCCATCGCCCTTATAGCGGATAGGCTGGTCGGCCACTACCGTGAAGTCATCGAACTTGGCTTCAAGACGTAGCTTATCGAGAAAGTTGACCTTGATTTCCATGGGGGAACTTTAAAAATGATGTAGCCGCTATTATCCTTCGCCGCACCGGTACCGTGCAATGTATCGATGGTTTCCTCAAACGCGGCCGCATACGGATAAATGGTCAGAGCCAGACAATTACTGCAAAGGCTTGCTCAGCTACTTTGCCGCCGCAGTTGAATATGAGCGCTCCTTACGGAAAAATCGCCCCTAGACGCACAGCCCATCCGGCCATCGGTGTCCCCGACCAGACATTCCGGTTATACAGATAAAGCCGCTGGCTGCGCAGCTTGTTCGGCCATGGCTGTTCATCCAGCGACAAGCCCAGGCTGGGCTGGCACTCCGGACGCGGGAAGTGGCCTTCGTGATTCAGGACGTCGCGCATGCGGCCGGCATCGCCGGTCATGCGGAACGCGATCGGTACTACTTCGTCGGCCGGCAGGTCGGCCAGCCAGGCGTCGCCCACGCACCATGAGGCCAGCGCCGTGATCGACAAGGCGACATTGGCCGGCAGGGCGTCGCGGCTGCGTTTGACGACGTCCGCCAGGAACGGCTTCTGGCTATGCATGACTTCGAAATCCAACTGCACCACCTGGCTCGGACTGCGGGCCGCAGCGGCTACCACGGCGTTGACGATGGTCTTTTTCTGTTTTTCGTTCAGCTGCGGCTTACGCGCGCCGCGCGCCATGTCGATATGGACGATGGTGACCAGCGGCGCTTTTTGCTGTACGCCGTTTTGCGCATACCAGGCCGGCGGCAGCTGCAAAGGTTGCTGGCGGCGGCGCACAGTGGCGCTGCCGTCGCGCAGCAGGATGGTGGTGTCCAGCACCGCAACGCCCATGCGCTGGTCCTGGATTGACGGCGCCGGCTGATTATCGGCGCTGCCTTTCTGCGTTGCCTGGCGGGCGCTGCCGCTGATCCAGGCGCGCACGTCGTCCGGTCGTTCTCCTACCCACAGCATCAGCGGCGGCAAGGCCGACAGCGCAGCCTGGCGGCTGGCGAATGGCAGCGCTGCTTCGACTGCAGCCGGTTTGGCCGGCTCGTTTTTGGCGAGCAGGGCGCTGCTGCCGGCCAGCAGCAACAGGCAGGACAGGCAATGTTTCAGGCGCAGGCGCGGCGCTGGCTTCGGCAGGAAATAAGTTGTGCTCAAGATGACTTTCAGGATTGAGTGCGGCTGCCGGCTTGTACCTGATAAAAAGGGCAAGACGCATTGTTTCCCCGTCTTACCCTTTTGGTCCGGCTCGGCAACCGCAAGCTGTTACTGCATGAACCAGCCGTGGCTGACCACGATCGACTGCCCGGTCAGCGCATTGGATTCGAAGCCGCCCAGGAAGATCGCGGTTTGCGCGACATCGTGGGTAGTGGTGAATTCGCCGTCCACGGTGTCTTTCAGCATCACGTTCTTGATCACTTGCTCTTCGCTGATGCCGAGTTCCTTGGCTTGCTCGGGAATCTGCTTTTCCACCAATGGCGTGCGGACGAAGCCGGGGCAGATGACATTGGCGCGGATCTTGTCTTTCGCGCCTTCCTTGGCCACCACTTTCGCCAGGCCGATCAGGCCGTGCTTGGCGGTGACGTAGGGCGCTTTCAACGGCGAGCCTTCATGCGAGTGCACCGAACCCATGTAGATGATGGCGCCGCCGTTGCCCTTCTTGATCATTTCGCGCATTGCCGCGCGCGTGGTCAGGTAGGCGCCGTCGAGATGGATCGCCAGCATTTTTTTCCAGTTGTCCAGGGTCGAATCGACCACCGGGGCGATGATCTGGATGCCAGCGTTGCTGATCAGGACGTCGATGCTGCCATAGGCGGCTACGGCATCGGCGATGCCTTTGTCGACCTGCGCTTCGTCGGTGACGTTCATGGCGACCGCCATGGCGATGCCGCCGGACTGGCTGATCTCGTTGGCAGTAGCGGTGGCGGCGTCGAGCGCCAGGTCGGCGATCACGACCTTGGCGCCGGCGCGGGCGTATTCGATGGCGATTTCCTTGCCGATGCCGCTGGCGGAACCGGTAATCAGGGCAACTTTATCTTTGAGTGACATGGCTATTCCTTTACTTGTTTATTGACTTGCTTATTTGGCGAGGTAATCAAAAGCGACGGTGCCCAGAGGCAGGGTCAGGTCTGTCAGGATATGTACTGCGGAGATCACCTCCAGCACCGGCAGGTCGGCGATGGGGGCCAGCGCATGCGGATGCAAGTCTAGCGCGCCGGGGCCGCTCCAGGCGCCTTTGACGGTGATGTCGGTCAGGCTGTACTGTACCAGTTCGCAGATGCGCGGGGTGCCGTCCACATGCGGGATGATTTTCAGCAGGAAGCTGGGCGCCTCCAGCGATTTTTTTACCGCAGCGCTGTCGAGTGTCTTGTGCTTGTAGCCCATGGTGCCGGTGGCGATGCGGAAATCGCTGTAGTCGAGCGTGCCCATCAGGGTGTCGGTATGGACCTGCAGTTCCGGACTGCCGAGCTTTTTCGGGAAACCCCACAGTTCACGGCCGCCGGCGATCGGCGGGTGGTCGTTCAGGTACATGTTGTGGACGTAGCCGCCGGCGACGCCGTCCAGGGTTACCGGTATGACCTGTCCCGATTCGCAGTAATGGCCGAAGCCGGTCGAGTCAGGCATCTTGATGAATTCGAACTTGACGATAGGTTCGACGAACTGCAGCGGTGCCGGGATGAGCTTCTTGAGTGCTTCCGGATCGGTGCGGTAGGTGATGATCAGGAATTCGCGGTCGACGAAACGATAGGGGCCGGGTGGGAAGGCCGGATTGTGGATCGGCATTGCAAAGGCGTTGTCGCGTACTTCGTTTTCAGTCATGTTTCTTCCTCGCTATGAAAGGACTTGCTGTAATACGGCTTGTCTGAGACAGGTAAAACAGGCGAAAGGTTGCGATTACTTTTCCGCGTATTTCACCAGGCAAAAATTCCGGCTCCGGCGCAAACCGCGGGATTGGTAAAAAGCAATCCAGCCACATACGTCTGCACCTAAGCAAGATACACACCCAATATGACAAGACCATCTCAGGTATTGCCTGATAAATATCCCATGAGGAATTTACTTAAAGATCAATACAGAACAGAATGATGGCCAAGGTTGCCAATTCAAGAGATTGCGGCAAACGTATCCAACAATGATTGCACAAAATGCAATTTCATGCCGGCGGACGTAAATAAGCTTGAGTGATGTTAGCGTTATCAGCTAAAGTTGCGCTCTTTTTTCTATCTTTTCCTGCTTGGGCTATCCAGGGAAGATGCAAGGACAAGACCGCTGATGGACGTAGGCGGTATGATCAGCGCTGGCTGCATGTGCGCAATACTGTGGTCAACAGCGTGGCCAGCAGCGATATTCTAAAAAAAACGTAATCTAATTGGAGAGGACAAATGGCAAAACCAGCGCTCTACAAATCCCTTTATGTGCAAGTCTTGACCGCCATCGTGATCGGCGTCGTGCTTGGACATCTGTACCCGGAAACCGGGGCGGCGATGAAGCCGCTCGGCGACGGTTTCATCAAGCTGATCAAGATGATCATCGCGCCGGTGATTTTCTGCACCGTGGTGATCGGCATTGCCGGCATGGAAGACATGAAAAAAGTCGGCAAGACCGGCGGCCTGGCCCTGCTGTATTTTGAGATCATGAGCACCGTGGCCCTGATCCTTGGCCTGGTGGTGGTCAATGTCTGGCATCCTGGCACCGGCATGCACGTCGACCTCAGCTCGCTCGACACCAAGAGCATTGCCGCTTACACCGGCCCGGGCAAGATGGAATCGACCAGCGATTTCCTGTTCCACATCATCCCGAGCAGCTTTGTCGATGCGTTTGCCAAGAACGAAATCCTGCAGGTGCTGCTGATCGCGATCCTGTTCGGCTTTGCGCTGCATAAGTTCGGCGGCCGCGGCACCCTGGTGTTCGATTTCGTCGAAAAATTCTCGCATGTGCTGTTCGGCATGGTTGCCCTGATCATGAAGGTCGCTCCAATCGGCGCCTTCGGTGCAATGGCGTTCACCATCGGCAAATACGGCGTCGGCTCCCTGCTGTCGCTGGGCCAGTTGATGGGCGCGTTCTACCTGACCTGCCTGCTGTTCATCTTCGGCGTGCTGGGCGTGGTGGCCCGGGTGCACGGCTTCAGCATCTGGAAATTCGTCAAGTACATCAAGGAAGAACTGCTGATCGTGCTCGGCACCTCGTCGTCGGAATCGGTGCTGCCGCGCCTGATGGGCAAGATGGAAAACCTGGGCGCCAAGAAATCGGTGGTCGGCCTGGTGATCCCGACCGGTTATTCATTCAACCTGGACGGCACTTCGATTTACCTGACGATGGCGGCGGTATTCATCGCCCAGGCTACCGATACGCCGATGAGCCTGTTCCAGCAATTGACGCTGCTGGCAGTCTTGCTGCTGACTTCCAAGGGCGCAGCCGGCGTCACCGGCAGCGGTTTCATCGTGCTGGCGGCGACTTTGTCGGCGGTTGGCCACGTGCCGGTTGCCGGCCTGGCGCTGATCCTCGGCATCGACCGTTTCATGTCGGAAGCGCGCGCGCTGACCAACACCATCGGCAACGGCGTGGCGACGATCATCGTGGCGAAATGGACTGGTGAGCTGGATGAGCAGCAGTTGCATCGCCAGCTGGATAACAAGGGCATCGACGCCGAGCAGGAACTGGCGATTCACGACGCCGCGGTTGCGCAGGCTGACCAGCGCGATCATTCGTAAATTGCAGGATGGGCAGATTTTCTGCCCACGCTGAATTCGCTGCTCGAACGAGCGACGTTCCGCGTGGGCACAAGTGCCCACCCTGCATAAAAAAGGAGATGCATTTGCATCTCCTTTTTTTACGCCTGCAGTTCGCCGGATCAGTTCAGCTTGACCGCATGCTCCCGCGTTTCATGGAACACCACCTGTGGCCAGCGCTCCTGCGTCAGGCGCAGGTTCACGCCTGAGGTCGCCAGGTAAGCCATGTTGCCGGCGGCGTCATAGGCGACGTTGTGGCCGGCTGACGATTTTTCGAAATCGGCCAGGATCTTCTTGTCGTCGCAGGTGATCCAGCGCGCGCTGCTGATGCTGGTGCCTTCGAATACCGCATCGACGCCGTACTCGTTGAGCAGGCGGCTGGCTACCACTTCGAACTGCAGCACGCCGACGCCGCCCAGCACCAGGTCGCTGCTGGTGACCGGCTTGAAGACCTGGATCGCGCCTTCTTCGCCGAGCTGCTGCAAGCCCTTGTGCAGCTGCTTGATCTTGAGCGGGTTGCGGATCCGTACCGAGCGGAAGAAATCCGGCGCGAAGTAGGGGATGCCGGTGAATTGCAGCAGTTCGCCTTCGGAGAAGCTGTCGCCGATCTGCATGTTGCCGTGGTTGGGCAGGCCGATGATGTCGCCGGCGTAGGCTTCTTCCACCTGTTCGCGGCTGGAGGCCATGAAGGTCACCACGTTCGATACCTTGATCTCGCGGTTCAGGCGCAGGTGCTTGATTTTCATGCCGCGCTGGAAATGGCCGGAGCAGACGCGCAGGAAAGCGATGCGGTCGCGGTGGGCCGGGTCCATGTTGGCCTGGATCTTGAACACGAAACCGGAGAAGCTGGCTTCTTTCGGTTCCACGGTACGCACGGTGGCGTCGCGCGAGCCTGGCGGCTGTGCCCAGTCGATCAGCGCATTGAGGATCTCGCGGATGCCGAAGTTGTTGATGGCGGAACCGAAGAATACCGGGGTCTGCACGCCGGCCAGGAATGCTTCCTGGTCGAACGGATGGGAGGCGCCATGCACCAGTTCGACTTCCATCCGCAGCTGTTCGATTTCGCGCGGGAACATTTCATCCAGGCGCGGGTTATCGATGCCTTTGATGACTTCAAATGTCTGGTCAGCCTTGTCGTTGCCGGCTGCGAACAGCAGGATCTCGTCGCGCAGCAGGTGGTACACGCCGCGGAAGGTCTTGCCCATGCCGATCGGCCAGGTCACCGGCGCGCACTGGATCTTCAGCACCGATTCCAGTTCATCCAGCAGTTCCAGCGGGTCGCGGGTTTCGCGGTCCATCTTGTTCATCAGGGTGATGATCGGCGTGTTGCGCATGCGGCAGACGTTGAGCAGCTTGATGGTCTGGGTTTCCACGCCCTTGGCGGCGTCGATCACCATCAGCGCCGAGTCGACCGCGGTCAGCACGCGATAGGTATCTTCCGAGAAGTCCTGGTGGCCCGGAGTGTCGAGCAGGTTGACCACGTGGTCGCGGTATTCGAACTGCATGACCGAGCTGGCGACCGAAATGCCGCGCTGCTTTTCGATGTCCATCCAGTCCGATGTCGCATGGCGGCCGCTCTTGCGGCCCTTGACCGTACCGGCCAGCTGGATCGCGCCCGAAAACAGCAGCAGTTTTTCGGTCAGCGTGGTTTTGCCGGCATCCGGGTGGGAAATGATGCCGAATGTGCGGCGGCGCGCCACTTCGCCGGCGATCTGTTCGACGGAGACGTTATGGGCGACGATGTCGGCGCTATCGGCCGCGTCATTGTCAACGCCATTCAGGTTCGGCTGTTCGGAGACGGGTTCTTGCATGATGCGTGGTTCAGGCGGTCTCGGCCGCCTGCCTTGAGAATAATGAATGCGGGAAAAAAGAGAAGCTGCCTGCCGGCTGTTGTTGCAGCTGCAAATTGGCAGTTTCGATAACCCTCGATTATAGCGTATGTCGTGTGCCGCCAGTATTGGCAAAACGGCCATGGCTGAAGCCCGTTCCAGGGCATCGTTACAGGTATTGTCGTTTTGGTAATTGCGAGATGGGCAAAACAGTTGACGATATGCCGCGGCTTCATCTATGGCGGTCTGTATAATTCCATCCTCATGTCAGTATCAGAATCCAACAAACCGTCGCGGTCAGCCGATCGCCCAAGTTCCCAGCGCACTGCTGGCCGTCCATCCCAGCCGCGTCCGGCATCGCCACGCGCCGAGCCTGTGCGGCCGTTGCCTGAACGTAATCCTTTGCCGCCGGTCGTGTTTCCCGAGGAACTGCCGGTTTCCGGCAAGCGCGGTGAAATTTCGGCGGCGATCGCGGCCAACCAGGTGGTTATCGTCTGCGGTGAAACCGGTTCGGGTAAAACCACCCAGCTGCCGAAGATTTGCCTGGAACTGGGGCGCGGCCAGAGCGGCCTGATCGGCCATACCCAGCCGCGCCGGATCGCCGCATCCTCGACTGCCAAGCGCATCGCCCAGGAGCTCAACTCGCCGCTGGGCGAACACGTCGGCTATAAGGTGCGCTTCAACGACACCCTGAGCAAGGGCGCCTGGATCAAGCTGATGACCGACGGCATACTGCTGGCCGAGACCCAGACCGATCCCTTGCTGCGCCAGTACGACACCATCATCATCGATGAAGCGCACGAGCGCAGCCTGAACATCGATTTCCTGCTGGGCTACCTGAAGCAGCTGCTGCCGAAACGTCCGGACCTGAAAATCATCATCACTTCGGCCACCATCGACGCCGACCGATTTGCTCGCCATTTCGGCACCACCGACAAGCCGGCGCCGGTGATCGAGGTGTCCGGCCGCCTGTACGCGGTCGAAGTGCGCTACCGGCCGGTCGACAATGCCGACCGCAGCGGCCTCAATCCAGCCGCAGGTACGGCGGCAGCCAAACCGAACGCACCGCAAAATGCCGCCCAGCGCGACCGCGAGCAACGCGACCTGATGGATGCGGTGGTGGATGCGGTCGAGGAGCTGGCGCGCATCGGCTCCGGCGACGTGCTGGTGTTCTTGCCGGGCGAACGCGAAATCCGCGATACCGCCGAAGCGCTGCGCAAGCACCATCCTGCCCACGTCGAAATCCTGCCTTTGTTCGCCCGCCTGTCGGCGCAGGAGCAGGAGCGCGTATTCAAGCCGTCCAACGCGCGCCGCATTGTGCTGGCGACCAACGTCGCCGAAACTTCGCTAACCGTGCCTGGCATCCGCTATGTGGTGGATGCCGGCCTGGCGCGGGTGAAACGCTACAGCTACCGCAACAAGGTCGAGCAGCTGCAGATCGAGCCGATTGCGCAGTCGGCGGCCAACCAGCGCGCCGGCCGTTGCGGCCGGGTCGCCGCCGGCGTCTGCATCCGCCTGTACGAAGAGCAGGATTACCTGCAGCGGCCGAAATTCACGGAGCCTGAAATCATGCGCTCGTCGCTGGCTTCGGTCATCTTGCGCATGAAATCGCTGCATTTGACTGATGTCGAAACCTTCCCGTTCATCGAACCGCCGCCGGGCCGCGCTATCGCCGACGGCTACCAGCTGCTGCAGGAACTGGGCGCGGTCGACGACAACAACCAGCTGACCAAGACCGGCCGCCAGCTGGCCAAGCTGCCGCTCGATCCGCGCGTCGGCCGCATGATCCTGGCGGCGCTGGACAATGTCTGCCTGAGCGAAATGCTGGTCATCGCTGCCGCCTTGTCGGTGCAGGATCCGCGTGACCGGCCGCTGGAGGCGCAGAGCGCAGCCGACCAGGCGCACAAGAAATTCGCCGATGAAAAATCCGAATTCCTGAGCTACCTGAAAATCTGGAAATGGTTCGAAGACGCGATCGAGCACAAGAAAACCAATCGCCAGCTGATGGATAACTGCCGCGCCAATTTCCTGTCGCAACTGCGTTTGCGCGAGTGGCGCGATGTCCATTCGCAGCTGCTGACGATCGTGCGCGAGCAGGGCTGGCGTCTGAACGATGCGCCGGCTACCTACGAGCAGCTGCATTGCGCCTTGCTGACCGGTTTGCTCGGCAACGTCGGTTTCAAGGCCGACGAAGATTCGCATTACCTGGGCGCGCGCGCTATCAAGTTCCACCTGTGGCCGGGTTCGCATTTGTCGAAGAAGGCCGGCAAGTGGGTGATGGCGGCCGAACTGGTCGACACCAGCCGCCTGTATGCACGCTGCATTTCCCAGATCCAGCCGGAATGGCTGGAGAAGGTCGGCGCCCACCTGCTGAAGAAATCGTACGGCGAGCCGCGCTGGGAAAAACGCACGGCGCAAGTCTCGGCCTCGGAGCGTGCTACCTTATACGGGCTGGTGGTGTATAGCCAGCGCCGCATCAATTTCGGCTTGATCAATCCGCAGGAAGCGCGCGAGATATTCATCCGCGATGCGCTGGTCGGCGGCGAGTTCGAGACCCGGGCGCCGTTCTTTGCGCACAACCAGAAACTGATCCGCGAGATCGAGAACCTGGAGCACAAGTCGCGCCGGCTGGATGTGCTGGTGGACGACGAGCTGATTGCCGCGTTCTACGACAAGCTGATCCCGGCCGATATCTGCAACGGCATCGCGTTCGAAAAATGGCATAAAGATGTCAGCGTGCAGACGCCCAAGATGCTGTTCCTCAATCGCGACGACCTGATGCGGCACGAGGCGGCCGGCATCACCACCGAGTTGTTTCCGAAAGTGATGCGGGTGGCTGGCATCGAAATGGCTCTGTCCTATCATTTCGAACCAGGCACGCCGCGCGATGGCGTGACGCTGACGGTGCCGCTGTATGCGCTCAACCAGGTGTACGTCGACCGCTGCGACTGGCTGGTGGCCGGCATGCTGAAGGAAAAAGTCCATCTGCTGCTGAAATCCTTGCCGCAAAAGATACGCCGCAATTGCGTGCCGCTGCCTGACTATGCCGCCGGTTTCTGCGAGCGGATACAGGCGCGCCACGTATTCGGCCACGGTAACCTGCTGGATGCCTTGATGGCGGACATCCGCACTGAAACCAGCGTCGCCGCGCGCAGCACCGATTTCAAGCTGGAAACCTTGCCGGCCCATCATTCGATGAACTTCAAGGTGGTCGACGAGCATGGCCGCCAGCTCGACATGGGGCGCAACCTGGCTGCGCTGCAAGCCGAATTCGGCGGGCAGGCGCGCGAGAGTTTCCAGAGGCTGGCGAGCGTGACGGTGGCCGACGACAATGCGGCCGCAGCGAGCGCTGAAGCGGAACCAACGGGGAAAACGGCGGCGCCGGCAGCTGTCCGGGTTAGCGCCCAGCCGGCGGCAAAATCGCCTGTGAAACCTGGCGACGGCGCCAATGCGCAGTTCAGCAACCTGACCGGCTGGACCTTCGGCGAACTGCCCGAACTGCTGGAAATCCAGCAGGGCAAGCAGACTCTGATCGGCTTTCCGGCGCTGGTGGATCGGGGCACGCATTGCGACCTGGAAGTCTTCGACGATCCGAACGAGGCGGTGCGCATCCATCATCTTGGCCTGCGCCGGCTGTTCGCCTTGCAGCTCAAGGAACAGTTGAAGTTCCTCGAGAAAAACATCCCCGGCCTGCAGCAGATGGGCATGCAGTTCCTGGCGCTGGGGTCGCAGGAAGAACTGCGCGACCAGATCATCCATGCCGGACTGGAACGCGCCTGCCTGCAGCTGCCGTTGCCGAGGACTGCGGCCGAGTTCGCCCAGCGCAAGGATGAGGGCAAGTCGCGCCTGGGTTTGCTGTGCAATGAGATTGCGCGCCTGGCGGCGCTGATCCTGGCCGAGTATCACGGCTTGCCGAAACGTTTGCAGGGCGCCAAGGGACATCCGCAGGCGGTGGCCGATATCCAGGCGCAGATGCAGTCGCTGGTCAGCAAGCGTTTCATTGCCGACAACGACTACGCCAACCTGACCCATTTCCCGCGCTACCTGAAGGCGGTCAATATACGGCTGGAGAAATTGCGCGCCGACCCGAGCCGCGATACGCGGCTGATGGCGGAGTGGGCGCAAGTGGCGACGCCATGGCAGCGCGCGCAAAAAGACCGCAGCGGCAAAAGCGATCCGAAACAGGCTGAATTCCGCTGGCTGCTGGAAGAGCTGCGAGTGTCGCTGTTTGCCCAGGAGCTGCGGACGCCGATGCCGGTGTCGGTCAAGCGTTTGCAGAAAGTCTGGGAAACCATGCAGCGTTAGAAGCAATCGCCAGCCGGTAGCGGGCAAATCCCTGCTTAAATCCCTGTTTTAAAGGGGTTTTCGCGTAAAATTGCGCCAAATACACACCATAAACTGTTGCAGTAAAAGAAGGAAATACGCGATGAGCATCAAATCCGACAAATGGATACGCCGCATGGCGCAGGAAACCGGCATGATCGAGCCGTTCGAGCCGGGCCAGGTGCGCGAGGCCAACGGCCAGAAAATCGTGTCTTACGGCACCTCGTCGTACGGCTACGATATCCGCTGCGCCAACGAATTCAAGATTTTCACGAATATCAATTCGACCATTGTCGATCCCAAGAATTTCGACGAGAAATCGTTTGTCGATTTCAGCGGCGACGTCTGCATTATCCCGCCTAACTCGTTTGCTCTGGCGCGCACCATGGAGTACTTCCGCATCCCGCGTAGCGTGCTGACTATCTGCCTCGGCAAGTCGACCTACGCGCGTTGCGGCATCATCGTTAACGTGACGCCGTTCGAACCTGAGTGGGAAGGTTATGTCACGCTGGAGTTTTCCAACACGACACCGCTGCCAGCCAAGATCTACGCCGGCGAAGGCTGCGCCCAGGTGCTGTTTTTCGAGAGCGATGAAATTTGCGAAACGTCGTACAAGGACCGTGGCGGCAAGTACCAGGGCCAGCACGGCGTAACATTGCCGAAGGCCTGAGATGCCGAAGAACAAGCGTCCCGTACCACGCAAATCCAGCGTCTCCCCTGAAGACAAGGACGAAGCCGTCACCCAGCAGCTGTGCGACCTGGCGATCGACCTGGCCGAGCAGGATGGGGAAGAAGCCGAAGGCGTTGCCGCCAGCGCCGTCTTGCAGCAGGCCGGCATCGATTTCCACAAGATCATCAAGAAGAACCTGCAGCAAAAGAAGGATGACATCCTGTATGACGCGATCGAGCGCACCAAATATGCCGATCTCGACGCCTGGCGGTTCCTGAAGGAGCAGGTCGAAGAAGCATCGGAGATTTTGCTGGTGCGTCGCGATGAAGGCAAGGTGCTGGAGCTGAACGCCTTCGTGGTGCCATTCTTCGCGCACGCCCGCGGCGGCCTCAAGCGCGAGCAATGCTTCCAGGACCAGGAAGCCTTCGATGCGCTGTCAGCCAGCTTCAAGCGGGCGCAGCTGGAAGGGCCGGACGCCACCGTGGTGCTGGTTAGCCATGCCTACCACCTCGATGAAATCGACAGCATCCGCTACAGCCATCTGTTTGAAATGAACCGCGATGCATTCGGCGCCATGGCCGACAAGAAGCTGGCCGAGACCACGGCGATTGAACGCAGCATCAGCGGCTGGCCGGAAAACCTGTTCGGGGCGGACGACGATGCGGTCGAACTGCGTTTCTTGCTGGGTTTTTCGCTGAAGGCGACCAACGACGCGTTTTATGCGGTGCCGGAAGATGAAGCCGGCGCCGACGCTTACTTCGGTGCGCGGGAAGAGCGTTTCCAGGGCTGGACTGAACAAGTCGCGCCTTTGCTCAAGCGTTGCCTGGTGACCGACGGCAGCGAGATCGATCTGCATTTCCTGTACCAGGACCTGTTCCACGGCGGCAAGGAGCGCGGCATCGCCGAGTACTTCACGCTGCAGATGATGTCCGAGCTGAACCACGGCCTCGACCAGCACGGCGTTGCCTCTTTCGACGCCAGCGCAGTGGTCGGTCCGGCCGATGTGCGTGGCGAGATGGTGTTGCGGGTGAATTTGTACGGCAAGGACGGCGCCGTGCTGGCTTCTTCGGAGAAGCCGCTGGCTGCCGGCGCCGACTTGCAGGTAGAAGTGGATGATACCTACGACGCGCTGCGCACCATCGGCGTCACGTCGCTGGCGGTGGCGGTCAGGTTTGAAGCCGACGGTCAGCCGTTGGAAGTGCAGGCTTACGGGGTCGCCTAGACGAGGCAGCTTGACGGATAGGGTGGGCAAGAGTCTTGCCCACCCTATCAGGATTGTTTAGAGATGCATCACATGTTGGAGAAGCGAGTGACTGAAGAAGACGCACAGAAGATTGCTACCCACCGCCATTACAAAGGTGGTTTATACCGCTACATCGGCCTGGCAAGGCATTCGGAAACTGAAGAAGCCATGGTGGTCTACGAACACCTGTGGCCGCATGCGCCGGGCCTGTGGGTGCGGCCGGCGGAGTTGTTCAACGGTTTGCTGGAAAACGGCGCGCGGCGGTTCGCACCGCTGTAAAGCCAAAGCCAGAATCGGAGATATAAAAAAACCGGGACGCTCAACTGAGCCTCCCGGTTTTTTATTGGCCATGCTTGCTGCGAGGTTACTGCCGCACGCAATCCACGAAGTAGTCGCGCTTGCCATTCACTTCGCGCTTCACCAGGCCGTGCACATCTGTTTCAAAGCCGGGAATTTCTCGTTGAAATCGCGCGCAAACTTGAGGTAGTCGACGATAGTCTTGTTGAAGCGTTCGCCCGGGATCAACAATGGGATGCCCGGCGGGTAAGGCGTCAGCAGGATCGAGGTGACGCGGCCTTCGAGCTGGTCGATAGGCACGCGGTCGATTTCGCGGTGGGCCATCTTGGCGAAGGCGTCGGATGGCTTCATGGCCGGCTGCATGTCGGACAGGTACATTTCGGTGGTCAGGCGCGCCACGTCGTATGACTTGTAGGTTTCATGGATCTGCTGGCACAGGTCGCGCAGGCCGAGCCGCTCGTAGCGCACGTTCTTGCCGTGGTTGGCGGCTGCGAACTCAGGCAGGATGCGCCAGATCGGCTGGTTCTTGTCGTAGTCGTCCTTGAACTGCTGCAAGGCGGTCAGCAGCGTGTTCCAGCGGCCCTTGGTAATGCCGATGGTGAACATGATGAAGAACGAATACAGGCCGCATTTTTCGACGATAACGCCATGCTCGGCCAGGTATTTGGTGACGATCGAAGCCGGAATCCCGCTCTCGCCGAACTTGCCTTCCAGCGACAGGCCGGGCGTGACGATGGTGGCCTTGATCGGGTCGAGCATGTTGAAGTTCGGCGCCAGGTTGCCGAAACCGTGCCAGTCGTCCTCGGCGCGGATGACCCAGTCTTCGCGGCTGCCGATGCCGTCTTCCGAGAAGCTGTTCGGTCCCCAGACCTGGAACCACCAGTCCTTGCCCCATTCTTCGTCGATCTTCTTCATGGCGCGGCGGAAGTCCAGCGCTTCCAGGATGCTTTCTTCCACCAGCGCAGTGCCGCCGGGGCTTCCATCATGGCCGCGGCGACGTCGCAGGAAGCGATGATCGAGTACTGCGGCGAAGTCGAGGTATGCATCAGGTAGGCTTCGTTGAAAGCATCCTGGTCCAGCTGCACGCTCTCCGATTCGCGCACCAGGATCTGCGAGGCCTGCGACAGGCCGGCCAGCAGCTTGTGGGTCGACTGGGTCGAGAAGATCATCGATTTCTTGGCGCGCGGGCGGTCCTTGCCGATCGCGTGCATGTCTTTGTAGAAGTCATGGAAGGTCGCATGCGGCAGCCAGGCTTCGTCGAAGTGCAGGGTGTCGATCTCGCCGTCGAGCATGTTCTTCAGTGTTTCGACGTTATAGATCACGCCGTCGTAGGTCGACTGCGTGATGGTCAGGATGCGCGGCTTCTTGTTGGCGGCTTCGCGCGCAAACGGATTGGCTTCGATCTTCTTGCGGATGCTTTCCAGCGTGAACTCTTCCAGCGGGATCGGGCCGATGATGCCGAGGTGGTTGCGGGTCGGCATCAGGAACACCGGAATCGCGCCGGTCATGATGATCGAGTGCAGGATCGATTTGTGGCAGTTGCGGTCGACCACCACGATATCGCCGGGAGCAACCGTCGAGTGCCACACCATCTTGTTGCTGGTGCTGGTGCCGTTAGTGACGAAGTAGCAGTGGTCGGCGTTGAAGATGCGTGCCGCATTGCGTTCCGAATCGGCCACCGGGCCGGTATGGTCGAGCAGCTGGCCGAGTTCTTCCACCGCGTTGCAGACGTCGGCGCGCAGCATGTTTTCACCGAAGAACTGGTGGAACATCTGGCCGATAGGCGATTTCAGGAAGGCGACGCCGCCCGAGTGCCCCGGGCAGTGCCAGGAATAGGAACCGTCTTGCGCATAATGCACCAGCGCGCGGAAAAAGGGCGGCGACAGGCCGTCCAGGTACGATTTGGCTTCGCGGATGATATGGCGCGCGACGAATTCCGGCGTGTCTTCGAACATGTGGATGAAGCCGTGCAGTTCGCGCAGGATATCGTTGGGGATATGGCGCGAGGTGCGGGTTTCGCCGTACAGGTAGATCGGGATGTCGGCGTTCTTGTGGCGGATTTCTTCAACAAAGGCGCGCAGCGATTTCAGCGCGTGGTCGGTTTCCTCGAACGAACCGGCGCCGAACTCTTCGTCGTCGATCGACAGGATGAAGGCCGATGCCCGCGATTGCTGCTGGGCGAACTGCGACAGGTCGCCGTAACTGGTGACGCCCAGCACTTCCATGCCTTCTGCCTCCATGGCGTCGGCGAGGGCGCGGATGCCCAGGCCGGAAGTGTTTTCGGAACGGAAGTCTTCGTCAATGATGACGATGGGGAAGCGGAATTTCATCAAGGTCTCCAGGAGACGGTGGTTGATAACAAGGCTGCGCGTAGGGTGGGCACATCGTGCCCATGCGTTACCGTCATAACCGGAGTGCGGGCCCGTGTGGCGCCGAAACAGGTATGTACGTCGAGTGAATTCACGCGTGGGCACGATGTGCCCACCCTACGAGAAAGCCGAATTTTCGCAGATATGCACGGATTAGGGGATAAAGATGAGGGAAATCCTGCAGAAAACAACAGATGTCATTCCATCATCGGCCCGGGTCAGCTGCTGGCCACGCTAAGCTCGGGTGCAAGCCGTTGGTAAACCACAAAAGCGTAGTCGAAACCGTTGGCCTCGGAATGATGGGTTTCGCGCGAAATTTCCTGCCATTGCCGCGCATCGCGCGTCGGGAAAAAGGCGTCGCAGTCGAAGCTGTGCTGGATTTCGGTGACGATCAGGCGCTGCGTCAGGTCCTGCGCCGCGGCATAGATCTCGGCGCCGCCGATGATGAAAGCCTCGGCGTCGCCGACCATGGCGGCGGCGGCGGCCAGCGAAGGCGCGCTTTCGACGCCGTCGTGGCGCCAGCCGGGATTGCGGGTAATGACGATATTGCGCCGCTGCGGCAGCGGTCGGCCTATCGATTCAAAAGTCTTGCGGCCCATGATGATGGGGTGGCCCGAAGTCGTGCGTTTGAAATGCGCCAGGTCCTCCGGCAAATGCCAGGGCAGGGTGTTGCGGATACCGATGCCGTTGCGGGCGTCGGTCGCGACGATAATGGTGAGGCGAGGAGTCATGGGCGCTGGTGCATGGGCCTGCTGATTTACAGGCTGGGTAAAAAAAGGTGATCTTACTATAAAGTCTTAAAAGGAACTTTGTCGGCTTGGCATTGCTCTTAAATGCCAGGGCCTGTTAACCTAGGGCAGGGATTTTTCATCATTTTGCACTCGTACGACGTATTTTGCTGCCGATTTGGCAATATTTGCCATGGCGCAGTCCTTGCATGGCTGGTGATGCAGGCGTCAATACAAAGTGCTGCCAACTAGTTTCTTGATGGATATAAAAAATTATAGAACACTGATAAACTACCGCCTACTCTCGAGGCTGCCAGCGCTGGCGCACTCGGGCAGGTCATAACAGCAGTGTCAGATGGGAATCCAATGCATTTAAATTTGTTTCAGCGGACGCCGTCTGCTTTAGCGGGGGTACGCTCAATCGTCCTGCCGGTTGCCTTGTTGCTGCCATGGATAGGCGGCAATGCTTTCGCCTTCGATTTCAATAATGTTGCCAAGCAGGCAAAGGAACTGGCGGCCAATTCCTACAGCAAGCCTGAGGGCAACCTGCCGAAAGAAATCAGCAATCTCGATTACGAGCAGTACAAGGATATCCGCTTTCTGCCGGAAAAATTCACCTGGCGCAGCCAGAAGCTGCCGTTTGAACTGGCGTTCTTCCACGAAGGATATGCCTTCGACCAGCCGGTCAAGATCAGCGAGATCAATGGCCAGAGCGTGAAGGAAATCCGGTTCGACCCGAATGACTTCGATTACGGCGGCAACAAGGTCGATACGCGCAAGCTGCGCGGACTGGGTTTCGCCGGCTTCCGCGTGCATTACCCGCTCAACACCAGCAAATACAAGGACGAAGTATTGTCCTTCCTCGGCGCCAGCTATTTCCGCGCCTTGGGCAAGGACCAGACCTACGGCCTGTCGGCCCGGGGCCTGGCGATCGATACCGGCCTGAGTTCAGGCGAGGAATTCCCGCGCTTTACCGAATTCTGGATCGAGCGGCCGAAAGCCAGCGACAAAGAACTCACCATCTATGCCTTGCTCAATTCGCGCCGTATCACCGGCGCCTATCGTTTTGTGCTGAAGCCGGGTTCGGACACCACGGTCGATGTCAAGGCCCAGCTGTATCTGCGCGAAAATGTCAGCAAGCTGGGATTGGCGCCGCTGACCAGCATGTATCTGCATGGCGACAACCAGCGCTCGCAAAGCGAGGATTACCGGCCTGAAGTGCACGACTCGGACGGTTTGTCGGTAGCTTCCGGCACCGGCGAGTGGATCTGGCGGCCGCTGGTCAATCCGAAGCGGCTGCTGGTGACGTCTTATTCGCTGAGCAACCCGGCCGGTTTCGGCCTGATGCAGCGCGACCGCGATTTCGGCAGCTACCAGGACCTGGACGCCAAGTACGAACGGCGCCCCAGCGCCTGGGTCCAGCCCAAGGGCAACTGGGGCAGCGGCAGGGTAGAGCTGGTGCAGATCCCGACGCCGGACGAAACCAACGACAACGTGGTGGCTTTCTGGGTGCCGGAAAACGTGCCCAAGGTTGGTCAGCCTTTCAATCTGGAATACACTTTGTCATGGCAGAAGGAAGCTGAAAAGCGGCCGCCTCTGTCATGGGTGACGCAGACCCGGCGCGGTTTCGGCTACCAGAAGAAGAGCGACGACAACAGTATCGGCCTGGTGGTCGATTTTGACGGCCCGGTATTCAAGAAACTGTCCGACAAGGTACAGCCGGAGGGCGTAGTCAGCGCCGACGACAACGGCAAGGTGCTGGAAACCAAGGTGTTCCGCAACGAGGCTACCGGCGGCTGGCGCATGACGGTGCGGGTGCGGCGCAATGAAGACAACAAACCGGTCGAACTGCGCGGATTCTTGCGTGGCGGCAGCACAACCTTATCTGAAACCTGGAGTTACATATTACCGCCCAACTAGACAGGCAGTTGCCCACAGCTTTAGATATGGACCTGCCGGATAATTGTGATCGCTATCTGGATCGCCTGCCTTTGTCGGCAGAGCGGCGCGCGAATTTGTCCAAACAGCTGGCGGCGGCTGGCGATGCGCCGATGGCCACCTTGCATCAGGCCCTGGCCGGAGCTGCTGGCGCCGGTGCGGCGACGGACCTTGCCAATCCTGCTTATGCATCGGTGGCGGCACGTTTGCAGCTGGCTTTTACGCAGGCGCCGATTACGGGCCAGGCCGAGCCAGCTGGGCCGCATCAGATGGCGGACATCAGCACCGACGACAGCGGCCGCGCCCGCATCGCCATCGCCCCGCCGCTGCAACGCACGCCGATCGTGGCCCACCCATGGGGGACCCTGAATCCGCTGGTGCGCTGGATCGAAACCGCCAACAAACAATTCGACCTGCGGCCGCGCGCCAAGCAGCGGCGCCATAAGAAGCCCGCGCGCTCGACCGAGCTGCCGCAGCCGGAGCCGCTGCCGGTAGCCGAGGTCGACAGCCATGACCAGCACAAGAGCAAGTCGCGCGGCAACCTGCGGCGTATCGTGCTGCTGTTGCTGATGCTGGCGCAGACAGCGATGGCGACGTATTTCATGAGCGCGGTGCTGCCGTATCACGGCGACAAGCCGCTGGAACTGGTCACACTGGGCCTGTTCGCCCTGTTGTTCTGCTGGGTCTCGGCCGGATTCTGGACCGCCATGGCCGGGTTCCTGGTGCTGATGCGCGGCACCGACCGTTATGTGATTTCGCGTGAAGAGGCTGCCCGGGGCCGATCCCGGCCAGCGCCAGGACGGCGATCGTGATGCCGATCTGTAATGAAGACGTCACCAGGGTCTTTGCCGGCCTGCGTGCAACCTACGAATCGGTTGCCGCCAGCGGCGAGCTGGACCGGTTCGATTTCTTCGTGTTGAGCGACAGCGGCGACAGCGATATCTGCAGCGCCGAACTGGACGCCTGGGCCAGCCTGTGCCGCACCATAGGCGGCTTTGGCCGCATCTTCTACCGGCACCGGCGGCGCCGCGTAAAACGCAAGAGCGGCAATATCGACGATTTCTGCCGGCGCTGGGGCGCCAACTACAGCTATATGATCGTGCTCGACGCCGACAGCGTCATGAGCGGCAGCTGCCTGACGACGCTGGTGCGCCTGATGGAAGCCAATCCGACTGCCGGCATCGTGCAGACCGCGCCACGCGCGGCCGGCCGCGATACCTTGTATGCGCGCATCCAGCAGTTTTCGACACGCGTCTACGGCCCCTTGTTTACCGCCGGACTGCACTACTGGCAACTCGGTGAATCACACTATTGGGGGCACAACGCCATCATCCGGCTGCAGCCGTTCATGGAGCATTGCGCACTGGCGCCGCTGCCGGGCGAGGGCGCCCTGGCGGGTGAAATCCTGTCGCATGATTTTGTCGAAGCGGCGCTGATGCGGCGCGCCGGCTGGGGCGTCTGGATCGCCTACGACCTGGCCGGCAGCTACGAGGAAATGCCGCCCAACCTGCTCGACGAACTGAAACGCGATCGCCGCTGGTGCCAGGGCAACCTGATGAACTTCCGCCTGTTCCTGGCGCGCGGCATGCATGCCGTGCATCGCGCGGTGTTCGTGACCGGCGTCATGGCTTACCTGTCGGCGCCGCTGTGGTTCCTGTCGCTGATGCTGTCGACGGTATTGCTGGCGGTACATACGCTGGTGGCGCCGGAATATTTCGTGACGCCTGGCCAGCTGTTCCCGGTATGGCCGGAATGGCATCCGGACCGGGCCTTGGCCTTGTTCAGCGCCACCGCAACCTTGCTGTTCCTGCCCAAGGTACTGAGCGTGGTGCTGATCTGGGCCAAGGGTGCGCGCGAATTCGGCGGCGCCATACGCCTGACGCTCAGCATGATCATGGAACTGCTGTTTTCGATGCTGCTGGCGCCGGTGCGCATGCTGTTCCATACACGTTTTGTGATCGGCGCTTTTCTGGGCTGGACCATCAGCTGGAAATCGCCGCCGCGCGAGGATGCCGAGACCAGCTGGGGCGAAGCGATGCGCCGCCACGGCGGCCATACGCTGCTGGGCCTGCTATGGGGCGGCGGCGTGTATTGGCTGGAGCCGGGTTTCCTGTGGTGGTTGTTGCCTATCGTCGGCTCGCTGATGCTGTCGATTCCTTTGTCGGTGTTCTCCAGTCGGGTGACGCTTGGCCGCAGCTTCCGCCACGCCCGCCTGTTCGTGATTCCGGAAGAGGTCGACCTGCCGCCTGAACTGGCGGCCACCACCGTGTACAACGACAATGGCAAGGTGCTGGCCAAGTTCAACGATGCAGTGATCGACCCGGTCATGAACGCTTTGGTGTGCGCGGCGGTGAGCGCGCGTCCGGCGGTGCCGGCCGGCGCCCTGGCGGCGCGTGCGGCGCTGCTGCAGGCGGCATTGAAAGGCGGTCCCGACGGTTTGTCGCCGCGTCAAAAGAATGCACTGCTGGACGATCCCTTGACCTTGTCCCAGCTGCATTTCGAAGTCTGGAATTCGGAGCAAGCCAACCGGCGCTGGCAGTCCCTGACGACCGCAGCGCGCTGAGCCAGCTCATCGTTCTAATTCAATAAGGAGCACCATGTTACGACGTGATTTTCTGAAGGCGTCGGCGGCACTCGCCGCCGCCGGTTTTCCCGCAACTTCGCTGCTGGCCGCGGGAACCGCGCCGGCACAATTGAAATTCCTGGGCCAGCCGCAAGCCTTTGATTACGCCTGGCTCAAGGGCCACGCAAAACAACTGGCGGGCAAAGCCTATGAACCGCCGGTGAACCATATCCCGCCTGAAGTGAAGGCGCTCGACTGGGACCAGTACCAGGCGATCAGCTACCGTGACGGCCATGCCTTGTGGGGCGACGACCAGCTGCGTTTCCAGGTCAAGTTTTTCCACCTTGGCCTGTTCTTCAAGAGTCCGGTGCAGATCTACGAATTGAAGAACGGCCAGGCGCAAGAGCTGGCTTACGACTCGGCGATGTTCAACTACGGCAAGAGCGGCCTGAAGGCGGACCACATGCCGAAGGACCTAGGTTTTGCCGGCTTCCGCGTGAATTTCCATACCGACCTCGAACGCGACATCACGGCGTTCCTGGGCGCCAGCTACTTCCGCGCGGTCGGCGCCGAATGGCAGTACGGATTGTCGGCTCGCGGCCTGGCGATCGATTGCGGCATGGACAAGCCGGAAGAGTTTCCGATGTTCACCAGTTTCTGGCTGGAGCGTCCGGCCAAGGATTCCGGCAAGCTGGTGGTCTACGCGCTGCTTGATTCGCCCAGCGTGGCCGGCGCTTATCGCTTCGAGATCCAGCCTTCTGCCACCATGGTGATGGATGTGGATGTCGCGCTGTATCCGCGCAAGACCATCGAACGCATGGGCGTGGCGCCGCTGACCAGCATGTTCCAGTATGGCGAGAACGACCGCCGTATCGGCGCCAGCGACGACTGGCGTCCGGAGATCCACGATTCGGACGGCCTCGCCATGCAGCGCGGCAACGGTGAATGGATCTGGCGGCCGCTGACCAATCCCGAGCACCTGCGCTTCAACGCCTACCAGGATGAGAACCCGCGCGGTTTCGGCCTGCTGCAACGGGACCGCAATTTCGATCATTACCAGGATGACGGCGTGTTCTACGACCGCCGCCCGAGCCTGTGGGTGGAGCCGAAATCAGGCTGGGGCAAGGGCGCGGTACAATTGGTGGAAATCCCGACTGCCGACGAGACCTTCGACAATATCGTCGCCTTCTGGAACCCGGCCGACAAGCCGCAGGCAGGGCAGGAGCGCTTGTTTGCCTATCGCCTGCACTGGGGCAGCAAGATGCCGTTCTCGCCGCCGCTGGCGCAGGTCGCGGCGACGCGTACCGGCATGGGCGGCGTGGTCGGCCAGAAGCGCACTTATTACTCACGCCGCTTCGCGATCGATTTTGCCGGCGGCGACCTGGCCTTGCTGGGCAAGGACGCCAAGGTCAAGCCGATGATCAGCGTCTCGCGCGGCAAGGTTGAAATTACCTCGGCGCGTCCGCTGGATGCGATCCACGGCTATCGCGTGATGTTCGACCTGAAGCCGACCGACGATAGCGTCGAGCCGATTGATATCCGGGTCTACCTGGCGGCGGATAGCCAGCCGCTGAGCGAGACCTGGCTGTACCAATGGACCCCGCTGGCGCCGGCCAAGCGCATTTACTAGGTAGGGTGGGCACCTATGCCCACGCATGGCCGCGATAGTCGGAGTACATGCCTGCGTTGTACCGGAATGGCATGTACGTAGCGTGAATTCACGCGTGGGCACGATGTGCCCACGCTACGCGCTTGCATTCGGAACCGCCTGCTAAATTTACAATATACTGTTGGGCTTGGGCTAGGTTTTTGCCCTGCCTATTTTTGGAGCATTTCCATGTTTGGTTGGTTCGAAAGACTGTTGTATCCATATCCGGATACGGTCATGACGCCGCCGCCGCGCGGTTTTTTTGCGTTTGTCTGGGCCTGCACCAAGGGTCTGCGTCCCTACATCATTGCGATGACCTTGCTGACTGCCGTCACCGGCGCGTTCGAAGCCTTGCTGTTTGCCATGATGGGACGGATCGTCGACTGGCTGGGCCATGTGCAGCCGGCGGACCTGTGGCGCCATGAAAGCGGCAACCTGCTGTTGCTGGCGGGGATACTGCTGGCCAGCCCGGTGATCGTCGCCTTGCAAAGCATGTTCAAGCAGCAGGCGCTGGCGGGTAACTTCCCGATGCTGCTGCGCTGGAAATTCCATCGCCTGATGCTGAACCAGAGCATGCATTTCTACCAGGACGAGTTTGCCGGCCGGGTTGCCACCAAAGTGATGCAGACTTCGCTGGCAGTGCGCGACGTCTGCATGATCCTGTGTGACATCCTGGTGTTCGTGATGATCTATTTCGTCACCATGGTGGCGGTGGTGGGCAGTTTCGACGGCTGGATGCTGGTGCCGTTCCTCGGCTGGCTGGCGCTGTATGGCGCTGCGCTGCGCTATTTCGTGCCGCGCCTGAGCAAAGTCGCCAAGGCCCAGGCCGATGCCCGTTCCCTGATGACCGGTCGCATTACCGACGCTTACACTAACATCGCTACCGTCAAGCTGTTCTCGCATGCAGGCCGCGAGGCTGGGTATGCGCGCTCGGCGATGCAGGAATTCCTGCAGACGGTGCACGGCCAGATGCGCCTGGTGACCGGGTTTGAAATCGTCAACCACACCTTGAGCATGCTGCTGATCCTGAGCACCGCCGGCGTTGCGCTGTGGCTGTGGACTCAGGGCCAGGTCGGCATCGGCGCGGTGGCGGCGGCGACCGCCATGGCCTTGCGCCTGAACGGCATTTCGCACTGGGTGATGTGGGAATTTGCTTCCTTGTTCGAACAGGTGGGTACGGTGCAGGACGGCATCAACACCTTGTCGCGCCAGCAGGCGGTGCTCGACCAGGCTGATGCCAAGCCATTGCAGGTCAAGCAGGGCACGCTCGATTTCGACCGCGTCGGTTTTGCCTATGGCGGCCAGCGGCCGGTGATCGACCAATTGTCGCTGCACATCCGCTCCGGCGAAAAGATCGGCCTGGTAGGCCGTTCGGGCGCCGGCAAATCGACTATCGTCAACCTGCTGCTGCGCTTCTACGACGTCGAACAGGGCCGCATCCTGATCGACGGCCAAGACATTGCGCATGTCACGCAGGACAGCTTGCGGGCGCAGGTCGGCATGGTGACGCAGGATACTTCCTTGCTGCACCGTTCGGTGCGCGACAACCTGCTGTACGGCCGTCCCGACGCCACCGACGCCGACATGCTGGTGGCGGCGCAGCGGGCCGAAGCGCATGATTTCATCCTGACGCTGACCGATCCCAAGGGCCGCACCGGCTACGACGCCCACGTCGGCGAACGCGGCGTCAAGCTGTCCGGCGGGCAGCGGCAGCGGATTGCGATCGCGCGCGTGATGCTGAAAGACGCGCCTATCCTGCTGCTGGACGAGGCGACCAGCGCGCTCGATTCGGAAGTCGAAGCAGCGATCCAGGCCAGCTTGTACCGGCTGATGGAAGGCAAGACGGTGGTGGCGATTGCGCACCGCCTGTCGACCATTGCCGCCATGGATCGCCTGATCGTGCTCGACAAGGGCCGCATAGTGGAAGAGGGCGATCACCGCAGCCTGCTGGAACACGGCGGCCTGTATGCACGCTTGTGGGCGCACCAGAGCGGCGGTTTCCTCGGCGAGGAAGTGGATGAAGACGTGCTGCCGGGCGAAACCCAGGCTGCGCTGGCTTGAAACAAACTCAAAAAACGTTGTTCATTGTTCCTGAAATTTGATTATTCCTGAGTTTGCTCCGATGACTGTTGAACCGACCGATAAATCCGCTTTGCCAACCGCGTTCGGCCATTCCGGCCGGCGCTGGCTGACTGCAATCCTGGCGCTCCTGATTGCAGTGGGGGCGGGCTTCCTGGTATGGAAGGCGTTCGGCCAGCGGCCGCCGCCGGCGCCCAAGCCGGCGCCGGTGCGGCTGCAGACGGAAACGGTGCGGCGCGGCGATATCGAACAGGCGGTGTTTGCCAACGGCAAGCTGCAATTGCATAAATACAGCGACGTCGTGGCCCAGGCATCGGGCCAGATCAAGGATGTGCTGGTATCGGTGGGCGATGACGTCAAGGCTGGCAAGATGGTGGTCGAGATCACGCCGACCCTGCCGTCGGCGCGGCTGGAAAGCAACCGCGCGCAGCTGGCGCGGTTGCAGGCGGAACTGGCGGACCAGCGGGCGCAGCTTGATTTTGCCGAGCTGCAGTACAAGCGCCAGACCCAGCTGAAAGCGGAAAACGCCACGCGCGAGGAATCATTCGAATCGAGCCGCATGAGCATGTATTCGGCGGCGGCCCGGGTGGAAGCGATCAATGCCCAGATCCGGCAGACTGAAAGCACCATGAAGGACGACGAGGAAACACGCAGCCATACGCAGGTAACGGCGCCGATCAGCGGCACCGTGGTGTCGGTGGCGGCGCGTCCGGGCCAGGCGATAGGCCCCGGCCAGACCGTGGCGCCGCTGCTGCGGATCGCCGACCTGAGCCGGCTGACGGTGCAAGCCAGGGTTGCGGAAATCGATGTGCCGTTGCTGCGCAAGGGAATGACCGCCTATTTCACCACGCCGGGTTATCCAGGCAAGCGCTGGACTGGCAAGTTGCGGCAAGTGGTGCCGGTGCCGGCCGACAGTTCGGGCGAACAAGGCAAGCAGACTTTCTACAACGTCCTGTTCGAAGTCGACAACCCGCAGCAGGAACTGATGAGCGGCATGAGCGCGCAGGTGCGCTTTGTGCTGGCGCAGGCGCGCGATGCGGTGCTGCTGCCGGCAGCGCTGCTGGGCAAGGCGGACGCTGACGGCAGTTATCTGGTGAATGTGGCTGGCGCCGGCCAGCAAGTTAGTCCGCGCAAGATAAAAATCGGCATTCGCAACGAGCAGATGGCGCAGGTGCTGTCGGGCCTGGAGCCGGGCGAACAGGTGGTGGCAGGCGCGGCGGCAGCTGCAGTGGCGCCGGCTGCGGTCAAGAACGCAGCATCGGCGGCGGCATCCGCGCCTAAAGCACGCTGACGGAGCCGCCGATGAATCATTCATTCTCTCGTCGCTGGCCATCCATGGCAGCCTGCGCCAGCGTGCTGCTGCTGTCGGCCTGCGCCAGCCAGATCGAAATCCGGGAGCCGACGCCCAGCGTCGAGATCCCGCAGAGCTGGGATCTGTCGGCCAACACCGGCGAGCAGGACTGGCCCGACAGCGGCTGGTGGAAACGTTTCGGCAGCGACGAATTGAGCCAGCTGGTGGCGCAAGGGCAGTCCAGTAACCTGGAAATCGCCGCTGCCATCTCGCGCGTGCGGCAGGCCGAGGCGCAGGCACGGATTGCCGGCGCGCCTTTGCTGCCGAATGCGGATTTTTCGACCAGCGTCAACCGTGCGGTGCCGCTCGCCTCCAGCGGCAGCGCCGTGACCTCTACCAGCGGCCTGGTCGAGATCGGTTATGAAGTCGATTTCTGGGGCAAGAACAGGGCCGGGCTGGCGGCCGCGGAAGCGTCCTTGCAAGCCAACCGCTATGACCGGGAAACGGTGGCGCTGACCGTCACCAGCGGCATCGTCTCGACCTACCTGCAAGTATTGTCGCTGCGCGACCGCATCGAAATCGCCCAGCAAAACGTCGACAATGCGGAACGCGTGCTGAAGCTGGTGTCGGCGCAAAGCCGCGCCGGTTCTGCCTCGCCGCTGGACCTGGCGCGGCAGCGCTCGGCGGTGGCAGGACAGAAAGCCGTGATTCCCGACCTCAAGCAGCAAGAACGCGAGGCGCAAACCGCGCTGGCGATCCTGCTGGGCCGGCCGCCGCAGACCTTTACCGTCAACGAGCCGGGACTCGCCAAGATTTTACTGCCGCAGGTGACGCCTGGTTTGCCGTCGGAACTGCTGTCGCGCCGTCCGGATATCCGCCACGCCGAGGCTGAGCTGGCGGCCGCCAACGCCAACGTCGCCAACGCCCGCGCCGCGCTGTTTCCCAGCATTCGCCTGACCGGCTCGGCCGGCGGCCAGAGCAATGCATTGCTGTCGTTGTTCAACGGCCCCAACATGCTGGCCAACCTCGGCGCCGGACTGGTGGCGCCGATTTTCGACGCCGGCCGCCTGAACAGCCAGCGCGACCTGGCGATTGCGCAGAAACAGGAGCTGGTGCAGATCTATCGCTCAACCGTGATTGCGGCGTTGTCGGAAGTCGATACGGCGCTGGGGCAGATCCGCAGCCTGGATGAGCAGCGCAAGCTGAAAGTCACGGAAATGGAGCAGGCGCGTTTTGCTTTCGAATTGTCGGAAATCCGTTACCGGGTCGGCGCCGAAGATTTGATGACGGTGCTGGATACCCAGCGTTCGCTGTCGGAAGTGCAGAACGAACTGGGCCAGATTAAGCTGAAGCGCCTGAAAGCCACGGTATCGTTGTATAAAGCCCTGGGCGGGGGCTGGCAGGATGTGCACGTCAGCCCAGCCGCCGAACCGGTGACGCAGGGCAGCTAACCAGGGTGGGCAACTGCCCACCGTTCAATGGTGGATTTGAGGTGACGCGTGGGCACAGGTGCCCACCCGCCCTACACCGCGACCGGCGCCTTGATGTGCGCTTGCGGGTGGTAATCGACGATTTCGAAATCCTCGAAACGATAATCGAAAATCGAGTCCGGATGGCGCTTGATTTCCAGCCGTGGCAACGGGCCCGGAGTGCGCGACAGCTGCAGCTCGACCTGCTCGGTGTGGTTGGAGTACAGATGGCAGTCGCCGCCGGTCCAGATAAAATCCCCCACCTCCAAACCGCATTGCTGCGCCATCATGTGGGTCAGCAGGGCGTAGGACGCGATGTTGAAGGGCACGCCGAGGAAGATGTCGGCGCTGCGCTGGTACAGCTGGCAGGACAGTTTGCCGTCGGCCACGTAGAACTGGAAGAAGGCATGGCAGGGCGGCAGTTTCATCTGCGGGATATCGGCGACGTTCCAGGCCGAGACGATCAGCCTGCGCGAATCGGGGTTGCTCTTGATCTGCTCGACCACTTGCTTGATCTGGTCGATATGCTCGCCGCCCGGCGCTGGCCAGGAGCGCCACTGATAACCGTAGATCGGCCCCAGGTTGCCGTCGCCGTCGGCCCATTCATCCCATATTTTTACGTCATTGTCTTTTAGATACTGGATATTGGTCGAACCGTTGAGAAACCAGATCAGTTCATGGATGATCGACCGCAGATGCAGCTTCTTGGTGGTCAGCAAGGGAAAGCCCTCTTGCAGGTTGAAGCGCATCTGGTAGCCGAACACCGAGCGGGTGCCGGTGCCGGTGCGGTCGGTCTTGACGGTGCCATGCTGTTGCACATGGCGCATGAGATCTAGGTATTGGCGCATTTTTTTGTAATAGCTGAAACGGATCATGAGATTGTAACGCATTGCCGCCGGCAGATCGCCGGCGCGGCCGATCTGCCGGGTCCTGGCATTGCCATAGCAATATCAGCGACGTCGTTTTGCTCTTGCCGCCTATCTTTGTCGTGCGCACAGACGATAAATGATTGATAATCAAAAACCGATGCGGGTGATTTTTGCCGGCCACCGCATTGGGGCGTCGGTTACAAATTAATGATTTTAGCTATGAACTTTTTGCGGAGGGTCTTCTCGAAAGCTGTGTGACCTTTGTCTTATATGGTCATTTTCATTGTATATCGAAGCGCTGACCCGTTAGTGCAAGCAACACCTTCCAGGAGACCCCATGCTTAAATCAGAGAATTCGTTTTTCGGCGGCAAGCGAGAAACACCGACACCAAACTCCCCGTTCAGCGCCAGCAGCAACCTGACTTCCGGCAGCACTTCCATTCCAAAGGCGAACAATCCTGTGAGCACTCCAGCCAGTCATTCCGCATCCAGCACCAATGAAGTCGGCAGCAAACTGATCGTCGGCCCGAACATCAAGCTCAAGGGCGTCGAAATCACCGATTGCGATACCTTGGTGGTTGAGGGCCGGGTTGAGGCGACGATGAATTCGCGCGTGATCCATATCGCGGAAAAAGGCGCATTCAAGGGTTCGGCTGAAATCGACCTGGCTGAAATCTACGGCGAATTCGACGGCGACCTGACCGTCCGTGAAAAACTGGTGATCTATTCGACCGGCAAGGTTTCCGGGAAAATCCGTTATGGCAAGGTTGTCATCGAAGAAGGCGGCCAGCTGACCGGCGAAGTGCAAGTCGGCACCTCGTCGTCGTCCAGCAGCAAGCCAGCTGCGGTTACCGCCGTAGCTTAAGGCGGTACCCCGGCTGAGCGGCCTTCGAGCAAGGCCGGCAGCCCGTCCGGCCGTGGATAGCGGCCGGCGTTGTCTGTTTGCGAAAAAACCAGGATGGCGACAATGCTGCCCTGGTTTTTTTGTCATGTGCATGCAGGCATGCGACAATAGTAGTTTTAGCGCAACGCTAAAGCGCTTCCTGCTTTACACAAAAATATGAGCTATCCAGAATACATCCTCACCTTGTCCTGCCTCGACCAGCGCGGGATCGTCCATCGCGTCTCCGGTTTCCTGGCTGACCACGGCTGCAACATCATCGATTCGGCCCAGTTCGGCGACGCGCAGTCGCAGCTGTTTTTCATGCGCGTGCATTTTTCGTCCGAAGACGCAGCGATTGTCGAAGAGCGCCTGAGAGCGGAATTCGCCGCGCTCGCCGACACCATGCAGATGCAATGGCAGCTGCATGATGCGCACAAGAAGCCGCGTCTGATGCTGATGGTGTCGAAAATCGGGCATTGCCTGAATGACTTGCTGTTCCGCTACAAGAGCGGTTTGCTGCCGGTGGAAATTTCAGCCATCGTGTCCAACCATACCGATTTCTACCAGCTGGCCGCCAGCTACAACATCCCCTTCCATCACCTGCCTTTGGCTGCCGGCGCTTCCAAGGAAGCCAAGCAGGCGCAGGAAGCCAAGGTGCTGGATATCGTCGAAGCCAATAACATCGACCTGGTGGTGCTGGCGCGCTACATGCAGATCCTGTCGCCGGCCATGTGCACCGCGCTGACGGGGCGCGCCATCAATATCCATCATTCCTTCCTGCCCAGTTTCAAAGGCGCCAAGCCCTACTACCAGGCGCATGAACGCGGCGTCAAGCTGATCGGCGCGACCGCCCATTTTGTCACCGGCGACCTCGACGAGGGACCGATCATCGAACAGGATGTGGCGCGCGTCGACCACGCGATGGAACCTGACACATTGACGGCAATCGGCCGCGATGTCGAATGCGTGGTGCTGGCGCGGGCGGTGAAATGGTTTGTCGAGCACAGGATCCTGCTCAACGGGCACAAGACGGTAGTATTCAAGTAAGCAAAAAAATGGCCCCAATTCAAATCGGGGCCATTTTTTATTGCATCGCTTGATGCATGGCTGTGAGGCTGCTTAGCGCAACGCATCCACCAGTTTTTCCAGCTTGACCGCATCGGCGCTGAACTGGCGTATGCCTTCCGACAGTTTTTCAGTAGCCATCGCATCGTCGTTCAGCATGGTGCGGAAAATGGTTTCGTCCAGGTCGATTTTCTTCAGGTCGCTCTGCTGCGCTTCTTCAAGGCTGAGCTTGCGGCCGACTGGCGCTTCGCTCTCCGCCAGTTTCTGCAGCAGGTCGGGGCTGATGGTGAGCAGGTCGCAGCCGGCCAGTTCGACGATTTGCGAGGTATTGCGGAAGCTGGCGCCCATGACTTCGGTGGCGTAGCCGAATTTGCGGAAATAATTGTAGATCTGCTTGACCGACTGCACGCCGGGATCGTCGGCGCCGGCGTAGTCCTGGCCGCTGGATTTTTTGTACCAGTCGTAGATGCGGCCGACAAACGGCGAGATCAGCTGCACCTTGGCTTCGGCGCAGGCAATCGCCTGCGGCATGGAAAACAGCAAGGTCAGGTTGCAATGGATGCCGGCCTTCTGCAGCACTTCGGCGGCCCGTATGCCTTCCCAGGTGGAGGCGATCTTGATCAGCACGCGCTCGCGGTCTATCCCGGCTGCTTCATACAGCTTGATCAGGGCGTGTCCTTTGTCGATGCTGCCTTGGGTATCGAACGACAGGCGCGCATCGGTTTCGGTGGAAACCCGCCCCGGAATGATTTTCAGGATTTCCTTACCGAATGTGATCAGCAGGTGGTCGATGATGTCGGCAGTCGACAGCTGCGCGTGTTCCTTGACTGTCTGGCTCAGCAGCGGCTGGTATTCCGGCTTTTGCACCGCTTTCAGGATCAGCGACGGATTGGTGGTGGCGTCGCGCGGCGCAAATGCCTTGATAGACTGGAAATCGCCGGTATCGGCAACAATGGTGGTGTATTGCTTGAGTTGTTCGAGTTGGTTCATGGCAGCGTAGAAGGGCAGGGACGGTTAGTCGGAAGTACTGCGCGGAAATACTGCGCCGGGATACAGCGCGAGAATACTGCGGAAATGCCGTCCTTCCATTCTACGCAATTTACAGCGGTTTGCCACGCATGGACAGATCAGCAATATCCTGCGTGGCTACGGTCCATTCATTCAACTGATGCGTTCTTCGGTCTTGGCGTCAAACAGGACTGCTTTCGACAGGTCGAACGCCAGTTGCATCTGGTCCTTCGGCTTGGCAGCTGCGCGCGGGTGGGTACGGCAAGTCACGCGAGCATTGTTGAAAGTAGTAAACACCAGCGTGTCAGGGCCGGTCGGTTCGGTCAGTTCCACGGTGCAGCCGACTTCGGTCGGATGGTAACTGCCGTTGCTGTCGCTGACTTCCGAACCGCGCGCGCTCAGGGCGTCCGTAACATGTTCCGGACGGATGCCGAGGATGACTTCACGGCCGATCCAGGAAGCGATTTGCGGATCCTGCGCTTGCACCGGCGCCAGCGGCAGCAGGGTTTTTTGCCCGGCGTGCTCGAGTTCGAATGCCGGGCCATGGCCGTTGGCGACCAGGTTGCCGCGCATGAAATTCATGGATGGGGAACCGATGAAACCGGCGACAAACAGGTTGCTTGGATTGTCGTAGATTTCCTGCGGGCTGCCGAACTGCTGCACCACGCCATCCTTCATCACGGCGATACGGTCGCCCAGGGTCATCGCTTCGATCTGGTCATGCGTAACGTAGACGATGGTGCTGCCCAGGCGCTGATGCATCAGCTTGATTTCGGCGCGCATCTCGACCCGCAGCTTGGCGTCCAGGTTGGACAGCGGCTCATCGAACAGGAACAGCGACGGATCGCGCGCGATGGCGCGGCCCATGGCGACGCGCTGCCGTTGTCCGCCCGACAGCAGGGCTGGCTTGCGGTCCAGCAGGTGGGTGATCTGCAAGGTGGTGGCGACGCGGTCGACGATCTGTTTCTGTTCCGCTTTCGGCACCTTGCGGATGCCCAGGCCAAACGAAATGTTCTCGCGCACCGTCATGGTCGGATACAGGGCGTAGGACTGGAACACCATGGCGATGTCGCGTTCTTTTGGCGCAACATCGTTGACGCAGCGGTCGCCGATCATGATCTGTCCTTCGGATACCGTTTCCAGCCCGGCGATCATGTTCAGCAGCGTCGATTTGCCGCAGCCCGAGCCGCCGACCAGAATCAGGAACTGGCCGTCTTCGATTTCCAGGTCGATGCCCTTGAGGACTTCATTGCCGTTCGGGTAAACCTTGCGCACATTGCGAATTGATAAGCTTGCCATCTTTAGATGATTCCTTAAATAATTTATTTATTAGCAACCGCGGTTAGCAACTGCGTGCCGCGGCGCAGAGCCGCAGCAGCTGCTTTTAGCCCTTGACCGCACCAGCAGTCAGGCCGCGCACAAAATATTTACCCGCCAGCAGATACACCACCAGCGTCGGCAAGGCGGCAATGATGGCCGCCGCCATGTTGACGTTGTATTCAGTCACTCCGGTGGACGTATTCACCAGGTTGTTCAGGGCCACTGTGACCGGCTTGGCGTCGGAGCCGCCGAACACCACGCCGAACAGGAAGTCATTCCAGATTTGCGTGAACTGCCAGATGAAGCAGACCATGAAAATCGGCAGCGACAGCGGGAAGATGATTTTCCAGTAGGTCATGAAGAAACCTGCGCCATCGATGCGGGCAGCCTTGACCAGTTCTTCCGGCACCGTCACATAGTAGTTGCGGAAGAACAGCGTGGTGAACGCGATACCGTAGACGATATGGACAAACACCAAGCCAGGCGTGGTGTTGGCCATGTCGGCCATGCCCAGCAGGCGCGCCATCGGCAGGATCACTACCTGGAACGGGATGAAGCAGCCCACCATCAGCGCGGTGAACATGATTTCCGAACCGCGGAAACGCCAGTGCGCCAGCACGTAGCCGTTGAGCGAGCCGACGAAGGTCGAAATCAGGACCGCCGGCACCGCCATCTTGATCGAGTTCATGAAGAACGGTTCAAGGCCGTTGCAGTCGACGCCGGTGCAGGCGGTGCTCCAGGCTTTGCTCCAGGCCGCGCCGGTAGGCGACAGGGGAAAGGACAGCAGGTTGCCGGAGCGGATTTCATCCAGCGTCTTGACCGAGGTGCTCAGCATTACATACAGCGGGGCCAGGTAGTACAGCGCACACAGTACCAGCAGGGCGTAAATGACGACGCGGCCGATGCTCAGCTTGCTGTTTTCGTTATAGATGGTGTTGCTGGTGCTGTCAGCGGCCATTGCGCGCTCCTTTGGTTTCCAGGTACATCATGGGCACCAGCACTGCCAGTACGGTGGCCAGCATCATCATTGCCGATGCCGCGCCAAGGCCAAGTTGACCGCGTGTGAAAGAAAACTGATACATGAAAATTGCCGGCACGTCGGAAGAAGTGCCAGGGCCGCCGGCAGTCAGCGCCATCACCAAGTCGAAGCTCTTGATGGCGATATGCGCCAGCACCAGCAGCACGCTGAAGAACACAGGACGCAGCGCCGGGATGACGATGCGGCGATAGATGGTCGGCAAGCTGGCGCCGTCGACCATGGCAGCCTTGATGATGCTGTCGTCGATGCCGCGCAGGCCGGCCAGGAACAAGGCCATCACGAAGCCTGAGGATTGCCAGACGCCGGCGATCACCACGGTATAGATGGAAAAATCGGAATTGACCAGCCAGTCGAAATGGAAATTGGCGAAGCCCCAGTCGTGCATCATTTTTTCCAGGCCCAGGCCTGGATTCAAGATCCACTTCCAGGCGGCGCCGGTGACGATGAAGGACAGAGCCATCGGGTACAGGTAGATGGCGCGCAATGCGCCTTCAGCGCGGATTTTCTGGTCCAGCAGGATCGCCATGAAGAGGCCGATCGCCAGGCAGAACAGAATGAACAGACCGCCGAAAATGCCCAGGTTGGCGGCAGCTACCCACCAGCGGTCGAGGGCGAACAGCGTAGCGTATTGATTGAAACCGGAAATCTCGTAATTCGGCATCATGCGCGAATTGGTCAGCGACAGCCAGGCGGTGACGCCGATGAAGCCATACACGAAGACCAGCGACAGGATGATGGTGGGTGACAATACCAGGCGTGGCAGCCAGGCATCGGCAATTGCCGCAATACGCCCTTGCTGCTTGGGCGTGTGGCTTGGACTCCCGGCAGCCGCAGCTGTATAGGGGAGGGTGTGATCGGACATGCAAATCTCCTGAAGCAGCATCAGAGCCGTGTCCGGCGGTGCAGCATTGGCATCGCCGGACACGGCGGGGGCCGAATCGATGTTACTCGCTTCGGCCCCGCTTCTCTTTTACTCTAAAAAATACACTAGGCAAACAGCAAAAATACTCATCTACCAGTAAATTATTGTGTTTTTGCTGCTTTTGCCAGCGCCTGTACTGCGGCCTGCGAAGTCATGTTCGAATGCATGAACTTGGAAACGACGTCGAACATGGCGCCCTGTACCGCGGAGCTGACTGCCATGCCGTGCGCCATGCTTGGCTCCAGCGTGCCGGCTTTGCTGGACGCGGCCATGTCGTCCATCGACTCGATGGCGCAGCTGTCGAACTTGGTGCGCGGGATGTCAGGGCGGACCGGGATCGAACCCTTGTTCAGGTTGAACACTTCCTGGAATTCCGGGCTCATGATGGCGGTGGCCAGGGTCAGCTGAGCTTTTTGCGAATCAGGATTCTTGACCTTGAACATGGCGATCGAATCGATGTTGTAGGTATACGACTTGGCGGTGCCGGGAGCCGGTGCGCACAGGAAGTCCTTGCCTGGCTGCTTGCCGGCAGCGGTGAATTCGCCCTTGGCCCAGTCGCCCATGAACTGCATGCCGGCCTTGCCGTTGATGACCATCGCGGTCGCCAGGTTCCAGTCGCGGCCAGGAGCGTCCTTGTCGATATAGCCCTTGATCTTGCCCAGCGTGTCGAAGGTCTTGACCATGGTCGGACCGGTCAGGGTGGCCGGATCGAGCTTGACCAGCGCCTTGTTGTAGAAGTCGGCGCCGCCTACGCCCAGCGCAACGGTTTCAAACACGGTTGCATCTTGCCAAGGCTGGCCGCCTTGGGCGACGGCGATGAAGCCGGCTTTCTGGATCTTGTCTGCAGCATCGAAGAATTCAGGCCAGGTGGTCGGCACTTTGGCGCCGGCTTTTTTCAGGACTTCAGGATTGATCCAGAGCCAGTTGACGCGGTGCACATTGACCGGCGCGGCCACATAGTGACCTTGGTATTTCATGGTGTTGGAGACTACCTTAGGCAGCAGCGAATCCCATTTGCCCGCGGTAGCCGCGGCATCGATGTTAGCCAGCACGCCTTCCTGGCCCCATTCCTGGATCGATGGCCCCTTGATCTGGGCTGCCGTCGGAGGGCTGCCTGCAATCACGCGGGCTTTCAGCGCGGTGGTAGCGTTTTCGCCAGCGCCGCCGGCAACCGCAAAATCCTTCCAGGTGACGCCCTTGGCTTCCATGATCTTTTTCAACTCGGCGACTGATTTGGCTTCGCCGCCCGATGTCCAGTAATGCAGCACTTCGACTTCAGCCGCGTGCACCGCGGCGGCGCTGGACAGCAGTGCAGTAGTTGCGAATACCGATTTTATTATTTGATTCAGTTTCATTCTTGTCTCCTGTGTTGAGAAATAGTCTGCAATAAATACTTAACCTGATACTTAACCCGATACTTTATTACCTGATGATAATCCTTGCAAAAGCTTGCCGGCACCCTATTGTGGCTGCCGCCAGGCCAGACACTGCTTTGTTGCTCCCACTTCAAACCCGCATGTACATAACGGCCGAGAAATGCCGCAAGGCTGCGTTCTTTTACCTAGTTCGAACCCTGCGCAATTATCTACCCATGTGTATCATGTGAAAAACTAGTAAAACTACATGCGATCTTGAGTTTCCCTGTAAATATGAAGGAATTACTCCTTACGCCGCTTGTAATTGTAGTAATGCTACATTAATATTGCAATATAAGTTTTTTATTTATTACAAAAATTTTGATGCAACCCACTATTCCTTTTACTTTCACGCTGTTCGGAGCGACCGGCGACTTATCGATGCGGAAGATACTTCCGGCGTTGTTTGTTGCCCATCGGGAAGGGAAGCTGCATCAGGATGGTCGCATCATTTGCGTCGCCAAGCAGGACTTCAGCCAGGAGGATTACCTGGCCTGGGTCAGCAAGAGCGCTATCCCGTACGTAAAGAGCGGGGTGGACGAGGCGCACTGGCAGGGATTCCTGGCGCGTATTACCTACCTGCCGCTGGATCTGCTGGACCGTCCCGGTTACCAGGTGCTGGCAAATGCGCTGGCCGACAGCAAGGCGGTGTCAGTGTTTTACCTGGCGACATCGCCCTCGCTGTTCGAGCCTATCTGCGCCAATCTTGCCGCCAGCGGGATCGACCTGTCGCAGGCGCGGCTGGTGCTGGAGAAGCCGCTGGGCCACGATTTGCTGTCGTCGCGAGCGATCAACGATGCGGTAGCCCGGGTCTTCGCCGAAGAGCAGATTTATCGCATCGACCATTATTTAGGCAAGGAAGCGGTGCAAAACCTGCTGGCCCTGCGTTTTGCCAATTCCTTGTTTGAACCGCTGTGGCGGCGCGAATCGGTGGCGCATGTGCAGCTGACGATCGCTGAACAACTAGGAGTCGAAGGCCGCGGCGAGTTCTATGACGGCACCGGCGCCATGCGCGACATGGTGCAGAACCATCTGCTGCAATTATTGTGCATGGTGGCGATGGAGCCGCCTACCTCGCTGGATGCGGACGCCGTGCGCGACGAGAAATTGCGGGTGTTGCGCGCCCTCAAGCCGTTTTCGGCGGAAGACATGGAACTCAAGGCGGTGCGCGGCCAGTACGTGGCGGGTGCAGTCGACGACAAATCGGTCGCGGCATACCGGCAAGAACCGGGAGTCGGGGCGGAATCGCAGACGGAAACCTTTGTCGCCCTGCATGCCGAGATCAACAACTGGCGCTGGGCCGGCGTGCCGTTTTTCCTGCGCACCGGCAAGCGCCTGGCGCAGCGTACGGCGGAAATCGTGATCACTTTCCGGCCTATCCCGCACGCCATCTTGCCGATGCCGGGCGGCCTGGCCGGGGGCAGCAGCAATCGCCTGGTGATCCGCCTGCAGCCGGATGAATCGATTCAGCTGCATTGCCTGGCCAAACAGCCGGGCGACGGCATGACAGTACAGCCAGTGGCGCTGGACCTGGCGTTCGACCAGGCGTTCAAGCAGCGCCGGGCAGAGGCCTATGAGCGTTTGCTGCTGGATGCCATCCGTGGAAATTTGTCTCTGTTCGTGCGGCGCGACGAGCAGGAAGCCGCCTGGCGCTGGGTCGAGCCGCTGCTGCGTCATTGGCAAGGCAGCTCGTCTCCGCCTAAGCCGTATATGGCAGGCAGCTGGGGGCCGACCGCATCGTTCGCGATGATGGCGCGCGCCGGCGCCCAGTGGCCGGAAGACCGTTGAATTCCTGGTCGAAAAATTTGAGAAGCGTGGCATGGCGAAACAATCGCCGCCGCCCATCCTACTAACAGTATTTAAGTGAAAGTTTTACACCATGTCTTCATCCACGATCATGAGCGCTAGCGAGAATCCGGCAACTAGCTATCTGGATGGCCCGCGTCTGCTGGCGGACGTCGGCGGCACCAATGCGCGCTTCGGGCTGGAGCGGGCGCCGGGCCAGATCGATTCGATACAGACCTTGCGTTGCGCCGATTACGCCGAGTTTGCACTGGCGGTGGAAGCTTATTTGTCCGGCAGCGAGCATCCGCAGGTGCGGCATGCGGCGATCGCCATCGCCAATCCGGTGCAGGGCGACGATATCAAGATGACCAATCACGATTGGGAATTTTCGATAGAAACCACGCGCCGCCGCCTGAACCTCGATACGCTGCTGGTGGTCAACGATTTCACCGCGCTGTCGATGTCCTTGCCGCACCTGGAGCAAGCGCATTGCATGCAAGTCGGCGGCGGCAGGGCGCTGAGCGGCGGCGTGGTCGGCCTGGTCGGCGCCGGCACCGGGCTCGGCGTCGGCGGCCTGATTCCTACCGAGGGCCGCTGGATCGCGCTGGGCAGCGAGGGCGGCCACGTCACGTTTGCGCCTAGTGATGCGCGCGAGGCAGCGGTGCTGGCTTACTGCTGGCGTACTTATCCGCACGTTTCGGCCGAGCGCCTGGTTTCCGGCCCCGGCATCGAAATGATTTACCAGGCCTTGTCTGATATGCAGGGCATCGCCAAGCCTGAACCTCTGCAGACGGCGCAGATCGTCGAACGCGCGCTGCAAGGCCAGGATGGCCTGTGCATGGAAGTGGTAGAAGTCTTTTGCGCCATGCTGGGAACGGTGGCGAGCGACGTCGCGGTGACCCTGGGTACACTGGGCGGCTTGTACATCGGCGGCGGCGTGGTGCCGCGCCTGGGCGAGTATTTCGCGCGTTCGCCGTTCCGCGCCCGCTTCGAGAGCAAGGGGCGCTTCAGCAACTACCTGGCAAGAATCCCTACTTTTGTGATTACCGCGCCGTATCCGGCGTTTGTCGGCGTCGCCGCGATTCTTTCCGAGCATCTGGGCGGCGGCAACGCCGTGCCTATCCTGGAGAAGATACGCAAGGCGCGCGACCAGTTTTCGCCGGCCGAGCAGAAGGTCGCCAGCCTGATCCTGGCCCATCCGCGCGCCGTGATGAGCGAGCCGATTTCGGAAATCGCCAGGCGCGCCGACGTCAGCCAGCCGACCGTGATCCGTTTCTGCCGCACCATGGGATGCCAGGGCCTGGCCGATTTCAAGCTGAAGCTGGCTTCCGGCGTCACCGGCACGGTGCCGGTTGCGCACAGCCAGGTGCATGTCGGCGACTCCTCGCTGGATGTTGGCGTCAAGGTGGTCGACAACACCATTTCCGCGATGATGGAAGTGCGCGACAACCTCAACGCCGATACCTTGTCGCGTGTGATCGAAGTATTGAGCCAGGCCAGCCGTATCGAGTTCTACGGCTTCGGCAGCTGCGGCCTGGTGGCGGAGGATGCGCAGCAGAAATTCTTCCGCCTGGGGATTCCATCCTCGGCATATACCGATCCGCAGCTGCAGGAAGTTTCCGCCGCCATGCTGAAGAGCAGCGATGTCGTGGTGGTGATTTCGAATTCGGGGCGTTTGCGCCACCTGGCGCCGGCAGTCGAGGTCGCGGTGCATTCCGGCGCCACCATCATTGCCCTGGCGCCCAGCAATTCGCAACTGGCCAAGCGCGCGCACTATACTCTGGCGGTCGAGCACGACGAGAGCAGCATGATGCACATCCCGATGGTGTCGCGGATCCTGCTGCTGCTGCTGATCGATGTGCTGGCGGTAGGCGTGTCGCTCAACCGCTCCAGCCCGTTTGCCGAACTGCAGCGCCAGGCCAAGCGCGGCATCCTGACCCATATCGCCTCGCTGGGCGAGTCGGACAGCGACAAGATCACCGCCGAAGGCGATGGCAAGCCGGCGCAATCGAAGCGCAGCGACCAGGAAGTGACCTTGTCGCCGAATGTCATTTCCCATATCAAATAACAGCCCGTAGCCGCTTATTTTCTTGTTTCGGGGAAATAAGCGGCAGCACCCGCTCCGGGCGTTTCCGCCATTCCCCGTACGCTTCTGGCGCCTTGCATTGGTTCAAGCAAGCGTGTAAACCGTTCGCCCATAAAAAATGCCCATTCGCACGCGAATGGGCAAAGTCTGGGAGTTACCCAGGGACGTCTCTCACTAATGCCACTCACGCGGCAAGCACAACGGTAGTGCTGGCAGGCTCAACCGACGCGCCGAGCTCAAGCGGCGCGCAGGTTGTTGTCTGCTGTCTTAGAACGAGTGGCTGATACCAGTGTAGAACGTGCTTTGGTTCTGTCCAACCAAACCATCGCTGCTGCCGGTCTGAACTTGGAAATCGGTGTTCGAACCGTTGCGGATGGTACCAACGCTTGCGTACAGCAGAGTGCGTTTCGACAGGCTGTAGTTGGTGCCGACCATGAACAGGTTGGCGCTGCCGACGTCGTGGTTAAGCTTGACGTGGTAAGCCGCGCCGATCAGTGTCAGGGCTGGTGTCAGCTGGTAGTTTGCGCCGAGCCAGAACTGGTTGGCTTTGTTGGCTGCTGCCATGGTGCCGTCAGTCGTGACGATCTGAGCAGGCGCCGACAGGTTTTGCCAGCCAGCATACAGTTTCACCTTGCTGATGGTCACGTTACCGCCGACGGTGATTTCCTTCGAACGCGAGAACAGGTCGTTGTATTCGCCGCTTTGGCTGCGCGCTGTATCGTACATCGCCAGCAATTCATAGTTTGGCTGTACGAAACCGACTGCGATGCCAGTGCTGTTGCCGATGTTGGAACCGGTTGGTCCGCGTGTGAACGATCCTGCAGCTTCGCCGGCGCCGTACATGACGTGCACGTAGAGGCCGCCCATGTCAGGCGTGATGTACTGGATCTGGTTGCTGGTTTGCGGCCAGTTGCGGCCTTTGAACAGGGTCGAAGTACTCATGTTCTGTTGGCCGGTAGGATCGATGCTCCATACCCGGTCGCTTGGCAGTGCCAGGTCGCGACCGATTTTTACAGTACCGAGGCTGCCGTTCAGGCCGACGAAAGAGCGACGTGTCCACAGGCCGGAACCGCCGTTGACTTGGCCGTTGCTGGCGTCAAAGCCGTTTTCCAATGTGAACAGGGCTTTCAAGCCGCCGCCCAGATCTTCAGTGCCCTTGATACCGAACATGCTGGTACCCCATTCGTTGCCGCCGATGCCCCATTGGCCGCCGCGAGTGATGCTGCCATCTGCGTTTCTGTTGACTTGATTGCTTTGATAGTTGATGCCAGCGTCAACGCGACCGTAGATGGTCACGCTGGTTTGCGCTTGGGCTTGGCCGACGAGGGCGCAGGCCAGTGCAGCTGCAACCGCGAGTGGCTTGGCCAACGGTAGGGCTTTCAGAACAGATTTTCTCATTTCATCTCCTAAGTAAAAATGTGGCGTTGACCACTGCTTTCCGAGTCTTGTGTAGCTCGAAATTCTTGAACCGGGCTTTCGTTATTGCTTGCGCTGTTACTTGTTGTTATGCCGATTTCTTTGTTGTTAAGGATGGTAAACTGGTTTGTGAAATTTTTGTTTTATTTGTGTAGTTTTACTATATTTCTGTTGCTAATTTACAGCACCGGCAAAATTTTCATGCATCGTTTGCATAGTTGTGGCAACAGAAAGGCCTATCAAAAATGCCCTTGTTTGGTGATTTTTTTATTTGTTTTTCTGTGGAAATTTTTTTGTCTGTATTTTTACTACAAGTAATTTAGATACATTTATCTTGCACTGCGGGGTAAGCGGATCGCCGCCTCAGATTTTTTCCAGCAAGGCGCGAACCTGCGCCAGTTGCGGTGGTTTGGCCCCGGCATTGAGGCAGGCGGCAGAACCGCAGGCGATCGAAAAACGCAGATGCTGCAGCCAGTCGGGCGCCGCAGGCCGGCCCGATGTTGCAGGTGCAGCAGCGGTTTCCTGGGTTTCCTGTATCAGCGAATAGATCAGTCCGGCAATGCCGGCGTCCCCCGCGCCGACCGTATCGACTACGGTGATCGGCGGCGGCGCCACTTGCCAGTACTGGTCGCCGGCATGGATGGCGGCGCCTTGCGAACCCAGAGTCAGCAACACGGTTGCGGCTGGATTGAAGCCGCGCAGTGTCGCCAGGGCGGCTTCGGTGTCGTCGGTGCGGAACAGGCCGGCCAGGTCTTCGTCCGAGACCTTGATTACATCGGCCAGCTGCGCCATTTTTTTCAGCACCGGATCGTAACGCTGGTCCATGACATTGCGGAAATTCGGGTCGTAGCTTATTTTCACGCCGCGGCTGTGCAGATCCTCGGCCAGTTCGATCAAGTGCTCCGCCAGCGGCGAGCGCGTCAGGCTGATGCCGCCGAAGTGCACCCATGACGCCGCCTGCTGCCAGCCGTCCGGCAGCAGGCTTGGGTCGAACGACAGGTCGGCGCTGTTGTCGCCGATGAAATTGTATTGCGGCGGCGTGGTTTCATAGACCACGGCCAGCAGCGGCGAGCGCGCGGCGCGCTGCAGGAAGCGCAGGTCGAGGCCGGCTGCCTGGCTGGCGGCGTACAGCTCGTCGCCGAACCAGTCCTGGCTGATGGCGCCGGCAAACGCCGAAGAAACGCCGAGGCTGGCGGCGGCACGAGCTACGTTCCAGGTCGAGCCGCCGGTCTTGCTCAGCCACTGGTCGGCGCCGACCCGTATCAGGTCGGTCAGAGCTTCGCCGGCGCTGATGAATTGAGGGAAGGGGAGAACGGGTTTGTCAGACATAACGGCATCCATGCAATGTTTAATGTGATTTTTTTAGTGCGGTTTATTCGAGCGGACTGCCGGCCGCGGCCAGTGCTTCCAGGTAGGCGCCCATCGGATGGTAGAAATCGGTCTTGCCGTGCGGCGGTTTTTCCGGGCCATAGCGCAGGTTGTCCTGGCGCAGGATGCGGTACCAGCCGCCGCGTTCCTGGTCTATCAGGTGCGCGGCGCTGTATGCCCACAGTTTGACGTAGCTGTCCCAATAAGCCTGGTCCCCGCTGCGCGCCGCCAGCAAAGCCGCGGTGGCCAGCGATTCGGCCTGCACCCAGAAATACTTGTCGCCATCGCAGACACTGCCGTCCGGCGCCAGCCCGTATACCAGGCCGCCCGATTCCTGGTCCCAGGCGGCCGGCATGGTGACGTCGAACAGCGCCCGGGCGCGCGGCAGCAGCCAGCCGGCATCGCCTTGCAGGTGTGCGCGATGGCGTTCCAGCAGCAGCAACAGCTTGGACCATTCGGTCATGTGGCCGGGCTGGAACCCCCACGGCCGGAACATGTTGCTGCTGTCGTGGCGGTTGTATTCCCAGTCCACGCTCCAGTCGGCGTGGTAATGCTCCCAGATCCAGCCGTCGGCCAGCGCTGCCTGGCGCACCGTGATGTTGTGCGCCAGCAGCTCGGCGCGCTGCAGGTAGCGCTGCTCTCCGGTCGCTTCAAAGGCGGCGATCAGGGCTTCGCAACTGTGCATGTTGGCGTTCTGGCCGCGGTAAGGCGACACCGCGCCAGCGGGCGTTGCTTCATCGGCGTACAAACCATCCGCTGCCGACCAGAACAATTTTTCCATCAGGTCAAAAGTCGCGGCGACGCCGTCGGCGGCTTCGCTGATGCCTATGCGCAGCGCGTGGGCATGCGCCAGCAGCACGAACGCCAGGCCGTAGCAATGCTGGGTGCGGTCGACGGCGACGCCGTTTTCCAGCACCCAGGCATAACCGCCGTAAGACGGTTGCCAATGCCGCTGCTGCAAGAAGCGCAAGCCATGGCGCGCTGCCTCGCGGTATTCTTCCTTGCCGTCGAGGCGCCAGGCCAGGGCGTAGCAAAACACCATCCGGCTGCTGTTGACCAGGTGCCGGCTGGCGCTGTCGTAGACGCTGCCGTCGTCGTTCAGGTAATGGAAAAACCCGCCGGCGGGATCGATCGCGCGCGGATGGAAGAAGGCGATGTCGCGCCGCATCCGGTCGCGCAGGAAATCCGGATCGCGGTAGTCGGCTGGGGTGGAAGCCGGGGTGGGGTCTTGTCTCATGTTTATATTTTTTATGGATCCATCGCTGGCGCTAAAGTAGCGTCAACGAAAAAACGAATCGAACTGCATGTCGAACTGTTGCAAGGCTTTTTGCGCGTTCTGCATTTTCTTGCGGAATTCCGGGCCGCGCTTGAGCGCCAGTCCGACCGCCAGTATGTCGATCACCACCAGGTGCGCCAGGCGCGCCGAGATAGGCGTGTAGGGATCGGTGTTGAAACTGAGGTCGATCGGCACCAGCACCGTGGCCAGTTCCGCCAGCGGCGTGCCGCTCGGTCCCAGCACGATGATGTCGGCGCCGCCTTTTCTTGCCAGCTGCACGCTGCGCAACAGGGCGGCATTGCCGCCGCGCTGCGAGATGGCGACCACCGCATCGCCCGGCTGCAGCAGCGATGCGGCGATGCTGTGGATGTGCGGGTCGGAGTAGGCGACGGTGGGGACGCCGGAACGGAAGAATTTGTGCTGGGCGTCGGCTGCCACGATACCGGAAGTGCCCTGGCCGTAGAACTCGATCTTGTTGGCCTTGAGCAGAACGTCCAGCGCCTTCTGGATTGCATCGGCGCTCAGGTGGTTGCGCAAGTCGAGCAAGGTGTTGATCGAGCGGCTGCAGATCTTGTTGACCAGGTCGGCTGCGATATCGTCCTGCGCCAGCATCTCGTTGGCGCCAGGCAGCGCCACCGCCAGGCTTTGCGCCAGCTTCAGCTTGAAATCGTGCCAGCCTTCGTAGCCGATGGCGCGGCAAAAACGCACTACCGTCGGTTCCGATACCTGTGCGTTCTTGGCCAAGGCGGTGATGTTTTCTGCCAGCGCCAGCTGCGGATTATCGAGAATCGTCAGCGCGACCTTTTTCTCCGACTTTGACAGCAAGTCGATCTGGGTCCGGATCGCGTCCAGCAGCATTGTCATTCGAGTTCGGCCCGGTCAGAGTTCTGGCAGCGCTTCTTCGCGCCATTGCAAACCGTCGCGTGCAATCAGGGCGCTGGCCGCGGCCGGACCCCAGGTGCCGGCGGTGTAAGGAATCGGATCGTCTTCTTCCTGGTCCCAGAATTCCAGGATCGGCTCTACCCATGCCCATGCCGCTTCCAGTTCGTCGCTGCGCATGAACAAGGTCAGCTGGCCGCGCAAGACATCCAGCAGCAGCCGTTCGTAAGCTTCCATGCGCGGCGATTTGAAACTTTCGCGGAAATTCAGTTCCAGCTCGACCGGCTTCAGGCGCATGCCGTCGCCGGGGGTCTTGGCCATCAGGTTCAGGGTCAGACCTTCGTCCGGCTGCAGGCGGATCACCAGGCAGTTCGGCTCAAAGCTGCTGTTTGGCTGGGCAAAGATCGAATGCGGGATGGTCTTGAAGCGGATCACGATTTCCGCCAGCGAATCGGCCATGCGTTTGCCGGTGCGCAGGTAAAACGGCACGCCGGCCCAGCGCCAGGTATCGACTTCGGCCTTGAGGGCGACAAAGGTTTCCGTCCGCGATTGCGGATTGGCGTCGGCTTCCTTGCGGTAGCCCGGCACGGCGACGCCTTCGACGTGGCCCGAACGGTATTGGCCGCGCACTACGTTTTGCGCCAGCGTGGTCGGCGTGAAAGGTTTCAGCGAACGCAGCACTTTCAGCTTTTCATCGCGCACGGCATCTGGCGTGATCGATACCGGCGGTTCCATGGCGACGATGCACAGCAGCTGCAGCAAGTGATTCTGCAGCATGTCGCGCAAGGCGCCTGAAGTCTCGTAGTAGCCCATGCGGTTGCCGACGCCCAGTTCTTCGGCAATCGTGATCTGCACGTCGGAAATCCATTCGCGGCGCCACAGCGGCTCGAACAATACATTGCCGAAGCGCAGCGCCAGCAGGTTTTGCACCGTCTCTTTACCGAGGTAATGGTCGATACGGAAAATCTGCGATTCGGCAAATACCTCGCCGACTTCGGCGTTGATCTGCTTGGCGCTGGCGAGGTCGCGGCCCAAGGGTTTTTCCAGCACCACGCGCGAGTTGGACGTGGCCAGGCCACAGGCCGCCAGGTTCTTGCAGATTTTCGAAAACAGGCTGGGCGGCGTCGCCAGGTAGAACACATTGGTGATTGCATGGTCGGGCCGCATGGCTTCCACCAGCGCCTTGTAGGAGGCGGCGTCGGTGGCGTCCATGGCGACATACTTGATGCGTTTGCAGAAGCGCTGCCAGACCGCGGCATCCAGGCTTTCCTTGCTGACGTGCGGCTTGGCGTCCTGCTCTACATGCTTGAGGAAATCCGCGTCGCTGCTCTCATGTCGCCCGATGCACAGGATGCGCGCTCCCGGCGGCAAGTCGTTAGCGCGGTCGCGCGCATACATTGCCGGCAGCAGCTTGCGCATTGCCAGGTCGCCGGTGCCGCCAAAGATTGCCAAATCGAATTCTGCAAGAGCCATGATGATTAAACCTATAAGTTGCTGCCGCTAGTGAGAGATAGATGCAGGACGGTGGGGCGCGGTCTTGTCAGCGCCTTTTCATCTTGCCAAGAAAATATAACCCGATTTATAGCTCGGTTATGACAAAGCCGTACGCGCCATCGTTATCAAGCCGTTGGTCGAACTGTCATGCGCATTTCCCTGAGGAGCCGGGACTGCGGTCAGTTCGCCCAGGATATTGCTGGCCAGGACCTTGCCCAGCTCGACGCCCCACTGGTCGAAACTGTTGACGTCCCAGATCACGCCCTGGACGAACACTTTATGTTCATACAAGGCGATCAGCGCGCCAAGGCTGGCCGGCGTCAGTGCTTCCATCAGGATCGTGTTGCTAGGCCGGTTGCCGGGGAAAGTACGGTGCGGCAGCAGGGCGGCGATCTGGTCGGCCGGCATGCCTTTGGCTTGCATTTCGGCTTGCACTTCGTCCGCATGCTTGCCGCGCATCAGGGCTTCCGACTGGGCGAAGCAGTTGGCCAGCAGCGCGGCTTGATGGCCTGGCAACTGGTGGCTGGCGTGCAAGGTCGCGATGAAATCGACCGGCGTGATGTCCGTGCCCTGGTGCAGCAATTGAAAGTAAGCGTGCTGGCCGTTGGTGCCGACATTGCCCCAGATGACCGGGCAGGACTCCGCCTCCAGCGTGCGGCCGTCAAGGCTGACGCGCTTGCCGTTGCTTTCCATTTCCAGCTGCTGCAGGTAGGACGGGAAGTTGCCCAGGTCCTGGTGGTAGGGCGCGATCGATACTGAACGGTAATCGAAGAAATTGCGATACCAGACGCCCAGCAAAGCCAGGATCACCGGCATGTTCTGTTCCAGCGGCGCGTCCTGGAAATGCTGGTCCATGGCGTGGGCGCCGGCCAGGAATTCGCTGAACTGCTCGAAGCCGACCGCTAGCGCCACCGGCAGGCCGATAGCCGACCACACCGAATAGCGGCCGCCGACCCAGTCCCAGAACGGGAACATATTGGCGGCATCGATGCCGAACGCGGTGACGCCCTCGACATTGGTGGAGGCGGCGACAAAATGCTTGCGCAGATCGGACTCCTGCGCGCCGGCCGCATTCTGCAAAAACCAGTTGCGCGCGGAATGCGCATTCATCATGGTTTCCGCGGTGGTGAAGGTTTTCGAGGCAATCACGAACAGCGTGGTTTGCGGATCGACTTGCTGCAGCACGGCGTCAAGGTCGTCGCCGTCGACGTTGGACACGAAGTGCAGCTTGAGGTCGGCCCGCTGGTAGGGACGCAGCGCCTGGCATACCATCTTGGGGCCGAGGTCGGAGCCGCCGATGCCGATGTTGACGATGTCGCTGATCGGTTTGCCGTTATAACCCAGCCATGCTCCGGAACGAACCGCGGCGCTGAAAGTCTTAATTCTTTCGAGCACTGCGTGGACGTCGGCGCTGACCTGTTGGCCATCCAGTTCCAGCGCAGGTTGCCGCGGCGCCCGCAGGGCGGTGTGCAATACGGCGCGGTTTTCGGTTGTGTTGATTTTTGCGCCGGCAAACATCGCCTGGCGCCGGGGTTCGAGCTGGCGTTCGCGCGCCAGGGCAAACAAGTGGCCCATGGTCTCGGCGCTAACGTTGTTTTTTGCATAATCGAGGAACAGGCCGGCCGCCTTGAGAGAGAACTGTTCAAAGCGCGACGGAGAGGCGGCGAACAGCTCGCGCAACGAGGTTTCTTTGATTGCTGCGTAATGTGCATGCAAGGCTTGAAAGCTGGCGGTAGTATTAAGCGCTGGTTGTGGCATATCCGGAGTCTTTATTGTCGGTCGGGAATTTATACGACTATACAACAGTTATCGGTAATTTCACTACAAAATATTTTGCAGCATGCTTGTTTAGCGTGGCTTTGCGGTCCGCGCTGGCCAGGCAGCCTGTGGTTTTCTCCAGATAACGGTCATGGCTTGTCGTATGGCTAAGGGTGTTGCTTCGCAGGTAGCGTGAGCTCGTCGTAAAAGACGAGCAAGGGTGGAAAAAAGGGCGGTAAATTAGCGTTGCTGCATTATTTTGTAGTAAAATTTCAAATTCCTACTGTTTCAAGGATCAAATCATGTCTGTTCAAGCCAGCGTCGCCAAAGTCACCGAACGTATCGTTGCGCGCAGCCAGCCTTATCGTAGCGCTTATCTGGCGCGCCTGGAGCATGCGCGTCGTCAGGATGTGCAGCGCGGAGCGCTCTCATGCACCAATCTTGCACACGGATTCGCCGCATTTCCAACGAATGACAAATTGAGGTTGAAACAGGACAAAAGTTCATCGGTCGCGATCGTATCTTCGTATAACGACATGTTGTCCGCGCACCAGCCGTTCGAGCACTATCCGCAAATCATCAAGGACGCGGTCCACGCGGCCGGCGGCGTCGCCCAGTTCGCCGGCGGCACGCCAGCGATGTGCGATGGCGTGACCCAGGGCCAGCCAGGCATGGAGCTGTCCCTGTTCTCGCGCGACGCGATTGCGATGGCGACGGCAATTGCGCTGTCGCACAACATGTTCGACGCCGCAGTCTACCTTGGCATCTGCGACAAGATCGTGCCGGGGCTGCTGATCGGAGCGCTGCATTTCGGCCATCTGCCGGCGGTGTTCATCCCCGGCGGGCCGATGACCAGCGGCATGACCAACAAAGAAAAGGTAAAGATCCGCCAGCTCTACGCCGAAGGAAAAATCGGCCGCGCCGAATTGCTGGAAGCGGAAGCCAAGTCTTACCACAGCGCCGGCACCTGTACTTTCTACGGCACCGCCAACAGCAACCAGATGCTGATGGAAGCGCTGGGACTGCATCTGCCGGGCTCGGCGTTCATCACGCCGAACACGCCGCTGCGCGCTGCGCTGACCGCCGAAGCGGCGCGCCAGGCCTTGAAGATCACCGATCGCGGCGACCAGTATCTGCCGGTCGGCCACGTGGTCAGCGAGAAGAGCATCGTCAACGCCATCGTCACCTTGCTGGCGACCGGCGGTTCCACCAACCATACCTTGCACCTGGTGGCGATCGCCAAGGCGGCCGGCATCGTCATCGACTGGAACGATTTCGATGCGCTGTCGGCGGTGGTGCCGCTGGTCACCCGCATCTATCCGAACGGCGACGCCGACGTCAACCATTTCCACGCTGCCGGCGGCACCGGGTTTGTGATCCGTGAACTGCTGGATGCCGGCCTGATGCATGAAGATGTCAAGACCATCCTCGGCGACAGCCTGCGTGCGCATTGCGCCGAGCCTTTCCTGCAAGGCGAATCGGTGGTGTTCAAGCCGGCGCCGGCAGTCAGCGGCGACGATTCGGTGCTGCGCACGGCGACCGCGCCGTTTTCCGCCGACGGCGGCTTGCGGCTGCTGACCGGCAACCTGGGACGCTCGGTCATCAAGATTTCCGCGGTCAAGAAAGAACATTGGGTAGTGCAGGCGCCGGCGCTGGTGTTCCATTCGCAAGAGGCGTTCATGAAAGCGTTCCGCGCCGGCGAACTGGACCGCGATTTTGTCGCGGTGCTGAGCCATCAAGGCCCGCGCGCCAACGGCATGCCGGAATTGCATGCATTGACGCCGGCGCTGGGGATTCTGCAGGATGCCGGCCGCCATGTCGCCTTGATCACCGACGGCCGCATGTCGGGCGCTTCAGGCAAGGTGCCGGCGGCGATCCACGTGACGCCGGAAGTGCTGGCCGGCGGCCCGCTGGGCCTGGTGCGCGACGGCGACATGATCCGCATGGATGCCGAGCAGGGTATACTGGAAGCCTTGGTGCCGACCGAAGAATGGGCGCAGCGCCAGCCGCTGACGCTCGACCTGACAGCCAACCACGTCGGCATGGGCCGCGAACTGTTCGCCATGTTCCGCACGACAGTGAGCGCTGCGGAAGAGGGCGCCACCAGCTTCGGTTTGCCGCCGGTCCTGCATGAAGCCGCCGAACAACAACCACAGAAAGCCACGATATGACATCCACAAACCTCCTTTACGGCAACCAGCTGCTGGACATCATGCGCGCATCGCCGGTGATCCCGGTGATTGCGATCGACGATATCGAGCATGCGGTGCCGCTGGCCAAGGCCCTGGTCGCAGGCGGGATTCGCGTACTCGAAGTGACGCTGCGCACGGCGCATGGCTTGCCTGCCATCCGCGCCATCGCCGAGCAGGTGCCGGGCGCGATTGTCGGCGTCGGCACCTTGACCCAGGCTGACGAGTTTGTCGCCGCGCGCGACGCCGGCGCGGTGTTCGGCGTTTCTCCTGGCTTGACGCCAGCCTTGATCGCCGCCGCCAAATCCAGCGGCCTGCCGTTGTTGCCTGGTGTGATGACGCCGTCCGAAGTGATGGCGGCGCGCGAAGCCGGCTTCCGCCAGTTGAAGCTGTTCCCGGCAGTGCCGGCGGGCGGCGTCGGCATGCTGAATGCGATTGCCGGTCCTTTAGGCGACGTCACGTTCTGCCCGACCGGCGGCATTTCGCTGGAAACTGCGCCGGATTTCCTGGCCTGCAAGAACGTTGCCTGCGTCGGCGGCTCCTGGCTGACGCCGAAAGACCTGCTGAAGTCCGGCGATTGGGCGCGCATCACCGCGCTGGCGGCCGCTGCCAGCAAGCTGCGCAAGGCGCTCTGATCTTTTCCCCTCCCGCCGCTACAGCGATGGTTAACTAATCATCGCTGTAGCGGCGACCGCTTGAATCCGCCTAGTACTCCTTCTTTCTCCTGTTTTTCCTGATGCTGCGCCAATCCATGGCGGCAATCCGATCGCGCCCGCTGGTTATCGGCCAGTGCGTTTTCAGCGTATCGCCCGCCGGATGATATTCATTGTTATAAATTGAATTGTGTATATCGATAGTATTTAACTATATTTCCCATTGGAAATTATCAATATGCAAAGATGTTTTGGAACTCCATAATTTATCGGCGTATCCCCGCACATGACAAAAACATTGAGGCCAAATCATGAAGATATCCAGACAGTTCCCTCTCGCGCGCATCGCGGCATTGGGCTTAGGCGCATTGCTGGCGTCCGGCGTCGGCGCCCAGACCATGACGCGTGACAACGGCTCGCCGGTCGGCGATAACCAGAATTCGCAAACCGCCGGTCCGAACGGCCCCGATGTACTGCAAGACACCCACCTGATTGAAAAGCTGCAGCGCTTCGACCGCGAACGGATTCCGGAACGTGTGGTCCATGCACGCGGCACCGGCGCTGCCGGCGAGTTTGTCTCTGCTGGCAACCTGTCCGGGTTGACGCGCGCCAGCGTGTTTGCCGCAGCCGGCAAGAAGACGCCCGTATTCGTGCGCTTCTCCACCGTGATCCATCCCAGCGGTTCACCTGAAACGCTGCGCGATCCGCGCGGCTTTGCCACCAAGTTCTACACCGACCAAGGCAACTGGGACCTGGTCGGCAATAACCTGCCGATCTTTTTCATCCGCGACGCCATCAAGTTTCCCGACATGATCCATTCGCTGAAACCGTCGCCGATCACCAATGCGCAGGATCCGAACCGTTTCTTCGATTTTTTCAGCCACCAGCCGGAAAGCACTCATATGCTGACGCGGGTATATTCCGACCTCGGCATCCCGGCTTCTTACCGCATGATGGACGGCAACGGCGTCCATGCATTCAAGATGGTCAACGCCCAGAATCAGGTCAGTTATGTGAAATTCCACTGGAAGAGCCAGCAAGGCATCAAGAACCTGACCCGCGCCGAAGCAGCCAAGGTGCAAGGCGAAGACTTCAATAACCTGACCGACGACCTCTACGGTGCGATCAAGCGCGGCGAATTTCCGAAATGGGATTTGTACATACAGGTGGTGAAGCCTGAAGACCTGGGAAAATTTCCTTTCAATGCACTGGACGACACCAAGATCTGGCCTGGCATTGCCGAAACCAAGATCGGCACCATGACCTTGAACAAGGTGCCGGAGAACTTCTTCGAAACCACCGAATCGGTCGCCATGGCGCCGTCGCACCTGGTGCCAGGTATCGAGCCGTCGGAAGACCGCATGCTGCAAGGCCGCCTGTTCTCATATGCTGATACGCAGTTCCACCGCCTGGGCGCAAACAACCAGCATCTGCCGGTCAACCAGCCGCTGGCGAAGGTGAATAACTACAACTCCAACGGCGCCGGCACTGCCGTCAATCCGGCTGGAGACGTCAATTACCAGCCCTCGCGCCAGGCCGGCAGCTATGCCGAAGATGCGCAATACAAGGGGGTGCAGACACCTTTGAGCGGCACTACGCAACAGGCGCGTATCACTGTCACCGACAACTTCACCCAGGCCGGCGATTTCTATCGCTCATTGTCCAAACAGGAGCAGGAAAACCTGATCGGCAATCTGGCCAGCGACCTGGTCAAGGTCAGCAATCCTGAAATCAAGCAAATCATGCTCAGCCATTTTTACAAGGCCGACGCCGACTACGGCACCCGCCTGACTGCCGCGGTAAAGGGCAACCTGGCTGATGTCCAGGCGCGGGCTAAAAAGCTCGAGGGTTAATCCGCAGGTTTAACCCGCCTGGTGCACGACCAGGGCGCCAGGTTGCTCCAGGCGCCTGGTTATTTCCCCCTCAAGACGCCGCCAGTTGGCCATGGCGGCGTCTTCGGCAAGCTGCATCCATCTTTTACTTCACTTGCTCTTTATTGTCATAAAAATCAGATTTTTCTGACATTCATTCCGTAAATCCTATGCTATCGTGGTCTTCAGACATTCGGGTAATAGCTTTTGCAAATCCCATTACTGGACGTCATCAAGAAAATTGGCTATAATGGCAAACGCTCAACAATATGGTGCCGCCTCAACGGCACCTTTTTGGGTTTCGTGACTCGCGTCAGCGGGTTGTCTCACGCTTCGGCTACGCCGGAGTTTCACCAAAGTCGGGGAATTCCTCGCATTCTTTGCCGCCCCATGCGGCAGTCGGCTTGTTCAATGTCCTCCCCGCGGGAAGACCGGACGAGATCATAAAAAATTGATTTGTATGTCGCGCTGACAGGTTTCGTGTCGTTTCGTGTTTCGCGGTCATGCAATACGCAGCGGAAAAGAAAAACCGTTTGCGCGCCCGCAGGCAAAAAAGCCGGCGTGCCGCACCACGAGTTTTCAGCCGCTGCCTATGCAAGGGAGTAAGCATGACGAATCGCTATCGCAACGCCATGATCGGCGCCGCCGTCACATTGCTGGTGGTGGCTGCCATCGGCTGGTCGATCGGGCCCGCAGTGATCCATCAGTACCAGGGCGACCTGATTTATTACACCGGACGTCACCTGGTCCTGGTCGGCTGGTCGATGTCGCTGGCGCTGCTGTGCGGCATTCCGGCCGGCATCCTGCTCAGTCGTCCTTACTTTTCGCGCCATGCCGAAAAGTGGATGCAGATCTTCAATATCGGCAACACCATTCCCTCCATGGCGGTGCTGGCGCTGGCGCTGGCCCTGTTCGGCATCGGCGACAAGCCGGCTATCCTCGCCTTGTGGCTGGCTTCGCTGCTGCCCATCGTGCGCAATACCTATGAAGGCTTGAAGCAGGTTTCGCCGGCGATGAAAGAGGCGGCCAAGGGCATCGGCATGAAGCCGCTGCAAGTCTTGTTCCGGGTCGAGCTGCCGAATGCCTTGCCGATCATCGTCGGCGGCATCCGCACCGCGCTGGCGATCAATGTCGGCACCGCGCCGCTGTCGATCCTGATCGGCGGCGAGAGCCTGGGCGGCCTGATTTTCCCTGGCATCTACCTGAACAACCACGGCCAGCTGCTGCTGGGCGCCACCGCCACTGCGGTGCTGGCGCTGATGCTGGATGCGATCGTCTCGCTGGGCAGCAATGCCTACCTGAGCAAGCGCGGTTTGCTGCGTTGATCGCCACCTATCTGACAAGGAAACAAAATGCATAAATTCCGTATAACGGCGTTGCTGGCTTTCACGCTCAGCCTGTTCGGCACGGCGCCGGCCAGCGCGGCCGACCTGGTGGTCGGCGGCAAGAACTTCACCGAGCAGTTGATTCTGTCGTCCATGACGCAGCAGTACCTGAACGCCAAAGGCTATGCGGTCGACCTGAAGAACGGCCTCGGCACCACCATCATGCGCCAGGCGCTGGAAAGCGGCCAGATCGATATCGTCTGGGATTACACCGGCACTGCGCTGGTGGTGTACAACAAGATAGACGAGAAGCTGGACCGGGACCAGTCCTATCAGCGGGTCAAGGAACTGGATGCATCGAGGAAGCTGATCTGGCTGCAGCCATCCGAGCTGAACAACACCTATGCATTGGCGGTGCCGCGGCAACGCGCCGAGGAAGAGGGCTTGAACACTATCGAAGACCTGGCGAACAAGATCAGGCAGGCGCGCCAGCAGGATCCCGAAAAAAAATATCTGATGGGGATGGATTTCGAATTCGCTTCGCGGCCCGATGGCCTTGAGCCGCTGCAGGCGCTGTACGGCTTCAGCCTTGACCGCAGCGAAGTGAAGCAGATGGATGCCGGCCTGGTATACACCGCCTTGCATAACGACCAGCTCAATGTCGGCCTGACCTATTCATCCGACGGCCGGGTGCAGGGCTTCAACCTCAAGCTGCTGGAGGATAACAAGGGCTTCTTCGCTTTTTACAGTGCGGTGCCGGTAGTGCGCAAAGAAATCCTGGACGCCAATCCCAAGCTTGCAGAACAGCTGAACGCGCTGTCGGCCAAGATCGATACCGCCAAGATGACCGAGATGAATAAAAAAGTGGATATCGACCAGTTGCCGATAGCCCAGGTCGCCGCGGATTTCCTGCGCGCTGAAGGCTTGACGCAGTGAACGCGCAGTGAATGTGCAGTGAATGTTTAAAGCATTGAACGCTTAATTTAGGACGCCATATGAATTTTTTTGATTACCTGTTGAGCGCCTGGCCCGAAATCCTGCATCTGACGATCCAGCACCTGATGCTGGTGGGGATAGCGGTTGGCCTGGCGATCCTGATCGGCGTGCCGCTCGGCATCGTCATGATTCGCCACCGCTGGCTGGCCAGCCCGATGATGGGCCTGGCGACAGTGATCCTGACCTTGCCCTCGATCGCCTTGTTCGGCTTGATGATCCCGCTGTTTTCCCGCTTCGGCCAGGGACTGGGGCCGCTGCCGGCGATCACCGCGGTATTCCTGTATTCCCTGTTGCCGATCATGCGCAACACCTACCTGGCGCTGGACGGCATCGACCACGGTATCAAGGAAGCCGGGATCGGCATCGGCATGACTTTCTGGCAGCGCCTGCGGCTGGTTGACTTGCCGTTGTCGGTGCCGGTCATCCTGGGCGGCGTCCGCACCGCCGTGGTCATGAACATCGGCGTGATGGCGGTGGCGGCGATCATCGGCGCCGGCGGCCTCGGCGTGCTGATCCTGCATGCCATCAGCCAGAGCAATATGCAAAAACTCGTAGTCGGCGCGGTATTGATCAGCGTACTCGCGATTGTCGCCGACATGCTGCTGCAAGTCCTGCAGCGGCTGCTTACACCGAAAGGAATGCAAAAATCATGATTCAACTCGACCAGCTCAGTAAAGTATTCACGCAAAATGACGGTAATCAGGTCAAGGCAGTGGACCAGGTTAACCTGACGGTTGCCGAAGGAGAGATCTGCGTATTTCTGGGGCCATCCGGCTGCGGCAAGAGCACTACCTTGAAAATGATCAACCGGCTGATCGCGCCGACTTCCGGCCGTGTACTGCTGGATGGCGAAGACACCACCGGCCTGGACGAAGTCAGCCTGCGCCGGAAAATCGGCTACGTGATCCAGCAGGTGGGCTTGTTTCCCAACATGACCATCGAAGAAAACATCACCGTGGTGCCGCGCCTGCTCGGCTGGGACAAGAAGCGCTGCCACGAGCGCGCTACCGAACTGATGGCGATGGTGGCGCTCGATCCCAAGCGTTTCCTGAGCCGTTATCCGCGCGAGATGTCGGGCGGCCAACAGCAGCGCATCGGCGTGATCCGGGCGCTGGCGGCCGATCCTCCGGTATTGCTGATGGACGAGCCGTTCGGCGCGGTCGATCCGATCAACCGCGAATCGATCCAGAATGAATTCTTCCAGATGCAGCGCCAGCTGAACAAGACCGTGATCATGGTCAGCCACGACATCGACGAAGCCATCAAGCTGGGCGACAAGATCGCGATTTTCCGGGCCGGCAAGCTGGTGCAGGTGGATCGCCCGGATACCCTGCTGGCGCGTCCCAAGGACGAGTTCGTCGGCTCCTTCGTCGGCCAGGATGCGACTTTGAAGCGGCTGTTGCTGGTGCGCGCCGGCGATGCCGCCGCCACTTCGGCGACGGTGCTGGAAGACGCCAGCATGGCGACCGCCTATGGCGTGATGGACGATAACGATTACCGTTATGTCACTGTCACCAATGCCGCCAACCACGCGCTCGGCTACGTCGCCAGGCGCGACGCGCGCGGCGGGCAGGGCGCATGCATCGACAAGATGAAGCCGTTCACGGTCAGCGCCGCGCCGGACGAAAACCTGCGCGTGGTGCTGTCCAAGATGTACAAGCACAGCACCAGCTGGATGCCGGTGATCGACCAGGACAACAGCTACCTGGGCGAGGTTACCCAGGACTCGATCGCCGATTACCTGAGTTCCGGCCGCACTCGCGCGTAGGGTGGGCATGTAATGCCCACGCGTGACCTCTGATTCACCTGTGACGCTGGTGCCAGTAACGCGTGGGCAATAAAAACCTGCCCACCCTACAAAAATGTGAGGTTCCTGCTGCAGGCGAAGACCTGGCATACCATTTACAATGTGTGGTTTTGCCAGCCTCATTTCAAAACCCATGATCAGGTACCCAAGGTATTCCCACGGAGCTAGCGCATGACGGCTGGCGTGATTGCTTTGGTATTGTGCGCAGCCTTGCTGCACGCGTCCTGGAACGCCATGCTGAAAAGCAGCGGCGACCGTTTATGGGCCATCACCCTGATGACCATCGGTTCCGCGCTGGCGTCTGTCCCCATCGTACTCTGGGCGCCGCTGCCGGCGCTTGCCAGCTGGCCTTATATCCTGATGTCGGTGGTCCTGCATGCCGGCTATAACCTGTTTTTGGTACGCGCTTACCGGGCTGGCGATTTCGGCCAGTCTTATCCGATTGCGCGCGGTTCCTCGCCATTGCTGGTTTCGCTTGGCGCGGCCTTGTTCGCCGGCGAACAGTTGGGAGTCCTGACGCTGGCCGGGGTGGTGCTGATCTCGGCCGGCATCATCAGCCTGGCGCAAATCAAGTTCAGGCGCGGCAGCAGCGTGGCCGGCAGCCGCCAGTGGGATGCGCCGTTGTCGGCGTTTACCACCGGCGTTTTCATTGCCGGTTATACCATCGTCGATGGCCTCGGTTCGCGCCTGGCCGGCAGCGCCGCATCCTACGCCGGCTGGATGTTTCTCCTCGACGGCTTGCCCTTGCTGGTGATTTACCTGTCGATGCACGGCAGCCTGAGGATTGCCTTGCGCGAGCGCGCAACCTGGAATGCGCTGGGCGGCGGCGCTATGTCGCTGCTGGCGTATGGCATCGTGATCTGGGCGATCACGCTGGCGCCTATGGGGCCGGTTTCAGCCTTGCGCGAAACTTCCGTGCTGTTTGCAGCGCTGATCGCCCGCATGTTCCTGGGCGAGGCGCTGACCTTACGCCGGTTGCTGTCATGCGTGGTGATAGCGCTGGGCGCCGTGATGCTGGGGTGGTCGGCTTGAATTGACGCCGGCGACGAGCCAATAAAAAAGGCCGCTGGAAATTTCCAGCGGCCTTTTTGTTTATTGCGGGGATTGCCAGGCAATCATCACGATCGCCATTGCTGCTTAGCGGTCGCCAAACGAGCGACGGGCGCCGCTGTCGTTCGAACGGTTGCCTTTGTAGCCGCCGCCACCGCCACCGCCGTCTTTGCGTGGTGCGCCTGGCTTGCTGAAAGTACGGCCGCCTGGTTTAGCAGGACCGCCGCGGTTGTCGCCTGGTTTCCAGCCGCCTGGTTTGTGGTTCGAGCGCGGAGCCGAAGCCGAACGCTTTGGTTCGAAACCTTCAACTACATCGACCGGGATCAGTTGCTTGGTGAAACGTTCGATGCGCTTGACGTTGACGCCTTCAGCGTGGTTCACCAGCGAGACTGCAACGCCGTTACGGCCGGCACGACCGGTACGGCCGATACGGTGGACGTAGTCTTCCGGGAATTTCGGCAGATCGTAGTTGAATACGTGGGTGATCGCAGGGACGTCGATACCGCGAGCGGCGACGTCGGTAGCAACCAGCACACGGACTTGGCCGCGACGCAGGCTGTCCAGGGTGCGGTTACGCGCGCCTTGGTGCATGTCGCCATGCAGGGCAGCAGCAGCGAAACCGGCGATGTTCAGGCGGTCGGCGATAGTGTCGGCATCACGCTTGGTAGCAGTAAACACAACTGCCTGGTCCATGGTGACGTCGCGCAGCAGGTGGTCCAGCAGGCGATTCTTGTGCGACAGATCGTCGACGAAGTGAACCTTCTGTTGGATGTTTTCGTGCTTGGTGGCGGAACCGGCGATCTGGATGATCATCGGGTTCTTGGTGATGCGTTTTGCCATGTTGCCGACAACGCCGTCCAGCGTGGCCGAGAACAGCATGGTCTGGCGCGATTCAGGCGTAGCGTCAACGATTTTTTCGATGTCGTCGATGAAACCCATGTCCAGCATGCGGTCAGCTTCGTCCAGCACCAGGATCTGCAGTTGCGAGAAATCGATCTTGCCCGATTCCATGTGGTCGATCAGGCGGCCAGGCGTAGCAACCAGGATTTCCGGGTTCTTGGCCAGCAATTGCATCTGTTTAGGGTAAGGCATGCCGCCCAGGATCGAGATCGCCTTGACGCGCTTCATGTGCGAACCGTACTTGTCGGTTGCAGTAGTTACTTGCAAAGCCAGTTCGCGGGTCGGTGTCAGGACCAGCATCTTTGGCTGTGCCGGCTTGAAGCGTGGACGCTCGCCGCGTGAACGGGAGGCTTGCATTTCTTGATTCGGAGTCTTGCCTGCGGCGGCCGGAGCAACTTGTTGCTCGGAGGCGAATTTGTGCAGCGCAGGCAGCATGAATGCTGCGGTCTTGCCGGAGCCGGTTTGCGAGGAAACCAGCAGGTCACGGCCTTCGATGGCAGCAGGGATGGCTTGTTCTTGAACGCTTGTCGGTTTTGTGTAGCCAGCTTCGGTCAGTGCTTTGATAACGGACGTGTGGAGGCCTAGTGATTCAAAAGTCATTTTTTTCTTTCGTAAAGTGCAGCGTCATGAACTACAGCCATCGACCATGCGATGAATGCAGCGAACGCAAAAAAGCAACGCCAACCAACGAAATGACTAAGAAACAAATACAAAGAAATTTCGGCACAAAAGCTTTGCGCCGGGACGGTGTCAGGATCGACACACAAGGCGGGAGGGCTTTTACAATGCGATGTCCCAATTTGAGGCCAGGACACGCTTAGGCTTGCGCAGCTACTTATTGTTTTTTACAGCGCCGCCGGATCCGGGACCTGGCAACTTGCTGTCTGCGTTCGTTATTGCAACGCAGCACAGAATAATACAATACTTTTACAATCGGCGCACCTTATTCATGCGATTGCCGCAAATTAGCCCTGGTTTGCGGCTGCACCGTTGTTTGTGGCGCATTTTCAGGTGTCGAGGGTTGAGATACAAACAACTATTTTCAGTTTGGCAATAATGCCTTTTGGAGAGTTGTAAAAAAACGCCCAGCTATGCCGGGCGCTTTAAGCATACCGCGGCCGCTCGCCGGATTATTCGGCGATGCCGCCCACTACTTGCGAGAAACCGCCGTCGACATAGGTGATTTCACCGGTAATGCCGCTGGACAGGTCCGACAGCAGGAAGGCGGCGGCATTGCCGACGTCTTCAACCGTCACATTGCGGCGCAGCGGTGCGTGCTCGGCGACAAAACCCAGGATCTTGCCGAAACCCTTGATGCCGCTGGCGGCCAGGGTCTTGATCGGGCCGGCCGAAATGCCGTTCACGCGCACGCCCTTGGGACCCAGCGAACCGGCCAGGTAACGCACGCTGGCTTCCAGCGAGGCCTTGGCCAGGCCCATTGTGTTGTAGTTGGGGACCACGCGCTCCGAACCCAGGTAGGTCAGCGTCAGCAGCGCCGAATTCGGGCGCAGCATCGGCAGCGCGGCTTTTGCCATCGCCGGGAAGCTATAGGCGGAAATGTCGTGCGCGATCTTGAAGCCTTCGCGCGACAAGCCGTCGAGGAAATCGCCGGCGATCGCGTCGGCAGGAGCGAAGCCGATGGCGTGCACCAGGCCGTCCAGGTGGTCCCAGGATTTGCCGAGGTCGGCGAACAGGGCGTTGATTTGCTCGTCGCTGCCGACGTCGCAGTCAAAAATCAGTTCGCTGTCGAATTCCTTGGCGAAATTGGTGATGCGCTCCTTGAAGCGCTCGCCTACATAGGTGAACGCCAGCTCGGCACCTTCGCGCTTGCAAGCTTGGGCGATGCCGTAAGCGATCGAACGGTTGGATAGCAAGCCGGTGATCAGGATTTTTTTGCCTTGCAGGAATGCCATATTGACTCCAGATGTGCGCGCCATTGATGCTGCGGGCGCTGGGTGTGATTCTTGTTGAACAGGGCAAGATTGTAGGGGTTAGCCGCGCTCACGGCAACTCTGGCAGTTTTACCAGTAATCATGCATTTTTGATATCGGATCCGGATTTAAAAAAAGACCCATACGCACCAGGCGACTGGGTCTTTCTGATCCGGCGTTGCGGAAATATATCAGCCGCGCGCCCCGCGAGAGGAAGCCAGGACCACCGGCTTGGTGTTCTTTTTAGCCGCCACCTTGTTCTTGCTGCTGCGCGCTGTGCTTGCGGTAGCCTTGTGGTAGCGCACGTTGCCGGCTTTCCTGCTGCCGGAGTTCGACGCCACCATCCGGTTCGGCACTTGCAGCTGCAGGCTTTGGCCGCGGCTGACGCCGTCGCGGTGCAAGCCGTTCCAGGCTTTCACCTGCGCCACGCTGACGCGATAGCGCGAGGCGATCGAAGCCAGGGTGTCGCGCTTGCCGACCTTGACATAGATGCGGCGGGTTTCGGGAGCGTCCGGGGTGACTGCCATGGTGGCGTTGTCAGCCACTTCGGCGGTGATGTCGCTGCTGGAGGCTTCGGTTTTCGGCACCAGGATGGTGGAGCCGGCCTTGAGCAGCATGCGCGGCGGAATGTGGTTCACTTCGCGGATGATGGCCGGCGTCGTGTCGAAGCGGGCGGCGATGGTTTCAATCCGTTCGCGGGCGCTGCTGACGGTATGCGAGGTCCAGGAAGAAAGCGTCTGGGTCCATTTGGTCAGGTTGTTCTTGAATTTCTCTGCATTGCTTTCAGGCAGCAGGATCTTGGTGTCGCTGCTGCCGATGATCACAGGGCGGTTGAACTGCGGGTTGAGGGCCTTGAATTCATCCAGCGACAGTTCCGCCAGCTGGGCGGCTACCTTGACGTCGATGTCGCGGGTCTTGCCGATGGTGACAAAATAAGGCTGGTTGTCCACCTTGGGCAAGGCGATGTTGTACATCTCCGGCGCTGCAATGATGTTCTTGACTGCCTGCAGCTTGGGAACGTAATTGCGGGTTTCCGCCGGCATCAGCGGCGCCAGGCTGTTGAAGTCGATCGGCAGGCCGGCTGCCTGGTTCTTGTTGATGGCGCGCTGCACCGAGCCTTCGCCCCAGTTATAGGCAGCCAAAGCCAGTTGCCAGTCGCCGAACATGCCGTACAGTTTTTGCAGGTAAGTCAGGGCGGCGTCGGTAGAGGCCAGGACGTCGCGGCGATCATCCTTGAACATGTTCTGCTTGAGATTGTAGTCGCGCCCGGTAGCCGGCACGAACTGCCACATGCCGGCTGCCTTGGCGCTGGAATAGGCTTGCGGGTTGAACGCCGATTCGATGAACGGCAGCAAAGCCAGTTCGGTCGGCATGCCGCGCTTTTCCAGTTCCTGCACTACGTGGAACAGGTAGCGCGAGGCGCGCACCGTGGTGCGTTCGAAATATTCCGGGCGGGCGCTGTAAAAATCGGTCTGGCTGACTACCTGCTGGTTGTCCAGGTCAGGGATGCCGAAACCCTTGCGGATGCGCGCCCAGATATCGACCTGTTCCATGCCGAGCATGCCGGCGCTGGGGTCGTTCGGGTCGATCAGGCTGAAAGTGGGGGTATAGATGGAAATGTCGTTGGCCTGGGCCAAGAGCGGAGTGCCGAAAAAAGCGAGCGCGGCAAAAGCGAAAGTCTTGAGTTTTAGCTGGTACATGGGTTCAATTTATGTAACCGGGATGTAATCAACCGGTAATAATGGATTAGACGCAGTGTACGTAAGGCGGTTTTCTCCCGTCAAGCAAAAATTGCACTGTTACATGAGATAAGTGATTGATTTATCAGGTATTACTTTTAATAAATCGATATGCGGAGACTATCTAACCAACAATCACAATAAATGACGTTGATAGGTCTCCCGGCCAGCCGGATCACTTGAAATTGTTTTTCCATTCGCGCAGGGCGGCGAATGCCTCCACCGGATCGGATTGCCGGCCGTCGATGCGGCCGCTGGCCTGCAGGCTGGCGAGGATGGCCGGCTGCCGGTAACGCAGGAAGGGGTTGGTGGCGATTTCCAGGGCGATGGTCGACGGCACGGTCGCTTGCTGGCGGGCGCGTTTGGCCTGTTCGCTGGCCATGCGGGCGACCAGGTCCGGATTGTCCGGTTCCACCGCCAGCGCAAAGCGCAGGTTGGCGACGGTGTATTCGTGGGCGCAATACACCTGGGTGTCTCCCGGCAAGCTGCTCAGCTTGCCCAGCGAATCGACCATCTGCGCCGGGCTGCCTTCGAACAGGCGGCCGCAACCGCCGGCAAACAGCGTGTCGCCGCAAAACAGCCAGGGCTGGCCATGCGCCACATAGGCAATGTGGCCACTGGTGTGGCCCGGCACTTCCAGCACCGACAAGGTCAGTCCCAGTTGCGGGACGACGGCGGTATCGCCTTCGCTGAGCTTCTGGCTGACGCCGGCGATGTCTTCGCCGGCAGGGCCGAATACCGGGATGTCGAAGTGCCGCAGCAAAGTTTGTACGCCGCCGACATGGTCAGCATGGTGATGTGTCAGTAAAATAGCGACAAGTATCAGGTCGTGGGCAGCGAGCGCGGCCAGGATCGGCTGGGCATCGCCGGGATCGACCACCGCCGCATGGCGGCCATCGTGAATCAGCCAGAGATAATTGTCGTTGAATGCCGGCACCGCCAATACGCTTAACGACTTATTGAATGGTTCTCTCATTGATTTATCAATTAAGGCAGGCATGGCAAATCCGTCGTCAGAAAAGTCCATTATAGCGCTCGGCCCCTGGCTGCAGACGCCCACCGGCAGTTACATGCTGGAGTGGGAGCAGGCGCGCCTGGACGCGATGACGGCGGATATCTTCGGCTTCAACGCGATGCAGATCGGCGTGCCGCAAATCAAGTCCCTGCAAGCGAACCGCATGCGCCACAAATGGCTGACGGACAGCCGCCTGCCGGCAGCGGGCGAAGCGCAATCCGGCGTGGTGGTGACCCACGATTTTGCCGAACTGCCGTTTGCCTCGCAAAGCCTGGACCTGGTGGTGTTGCCGCATGTGCTCGAGTTCGCCGCCGAGCCGCACCAGATCTTGCGCGAGGTCGAACGGGTGCTGATTCCGGAAGGGCAGGTTATCATCACCGGTTTTAATCCGGCCAGTTTGTGGGGCATCAGGCAAACCGCGGGCCGCATGTCGGGCGTGCATTTCCTGCCGCAGAACGCCGAGTTCATCAGCCTGCTACGCCTGAAAGACTGGCTGAAGCTGCTGAACATGGAAGTCAACCGCGGCCACTTCGGCTGCTACGCGCCGCCGTATACCAGCAGCAAGTGGCTGCATCGCTTCGCCTTCATGGAAAAGGCCGGCAACCGTTGGTGGCCATATTTCGGCGCGGTATATATCGTGCAGGCGATCAAGCGGGTGAAGGGCATGCACCTGGTCGGCCCGGCTTTCAGCAAACAGCTGATCAAGGCAGCGCGCGGCGTGCCGGCCACCAACAAGATACACAAGACGGACCGCAACGGCGCTGAGTAGTCAGGGCAGGGGTCTCACATATAACAAGCAGCGAAAGACAGTATGGACAAAGTAGAGATATATGCCGATGGCGCCTGCAAGGGCAATCCCGGCACCGGCGGCTGGGGTGCGCTATTGGTGGCGGATGGCAAGGAAAAGGAATTGTTTGGCGGCGAACGCAATACAACCAACAATCGGATGGAGCTGAAAGCGGTGATCGAGGCCTTGACCGCCCTGACTCGTCCCTGCGAGGTGACGGTGTATACCGACAGCCAGTATGTGCAAAAAGGGATCAGCGAATGGATCCACGGCTGGAAAGCGCGCGGCTGGAAAACCGCGGCGCGCGAACCCGTGAAAAACGTCGACCTGTGGCAGGCGCTAGACGCCGCCCAGGCCCAGCACAAGATCGAATGGAAATGGGTCCGGGGCCATGCCGGCCACGTCGGCAACGAGCGCGCCGACCAGCTCGCCAACCGCGGCGTGACCACGGTTGTATAACACCGCCACGGCCGCATTGGCTGCGGCGCGCTATTATTAACATATGTTTGTATTGAAAATTAAGTGACCATGCGACAAATCGTTCTGGATACCGAAACCACCGGCCTCAACCCGCGCACCGGCGACCGCGTCATCGAAATCGGTTGCGTCGAGTTGCTGAACCGGCGCCTGACCGGCAATAACTTCCATCGCTACATCAACCCCGAGCGCGATTCGGAAGAAGGCGCGCTGGCAGTCCACGGCCTGACCACCGCCTTCCTCAGCGACAAGCCGAAGTTCGCCGAAATATTCGACGAGCTGCGCGAGTACACCCGCGGCGCCCAGGTCATCATCCACAACGCCCCGTTCGACCTGGGCTTCCTCGACGCCGAATACAAGCTGCTAGGCAAGGGCACGTTTTCCGGCGATGTCGCCGGCGTCATCGACACCCTGGTGCAAGCCAAGGAAATGTATCCAGGCAAACGCAATTCGCTGGATGCCCTGTGCGACCGCTACGGCATCTCTAACGCCCACCGCACCTTGCACGGCGCCTTGCTTGACTCCGAATTGCTGGCCGAGGTGTACCTGGCGATGACGCGCGGCCAGAACAGTTTCAGCATCGACCTTGGGGCAGGGCACGGCGATGCGGACGGCGGCGGTGCGGCGCTGGAACTGCTGCCGCTGGCGGAGATCGTGGTGCGCACGGCGAACGCGGAAGAACTGGCCGAGCATGAGCTGCTGCTCAACGGTTTGGACAAGGATGCCAAAGGCGCCTGCATATGGCGCCAGCCGGCGGCAGATGCAACGGAAAACCCGCCGCAAAACTGATCTTGTAAAAAATTCACACAAGACACTAGCCACGAACGAGATTTGCCATTATAATTTCGCTTCTTTAGGCGCGTAGCTCAGCTGGTTAGAGCACTACCTTGACATGGTAGGGGTCGTTGGTTCGAGTCCAATCGTGCCTACCAGTATTCTCAACGTTTGCGGGGATGCTGGGACAAATTCGGGACAAATTCGAATTTGTTTGTAAGTGAATATCAGTGGAATGGAAGCGCAGTACGGCTTCCATTTTTGCTTTCTCCCTCCCGCGATCTGCGGAATCAATCCACTTTGCATAGACCGTAAATAGCATTTTTGCATTTGCATGCCCTAGCTGGCGGCTGATGTACGTCGGGTTCACGCCGGCCATTAATGCTGTTGTCGCGTAAGTGTGCCGGGTTTGGTAAGCGCGGCGTGTGCGAATCCCCAAACGTTTCAACGTTGGCTTCCAGTAATGGTCCCTCTGGCTGCGTTCGTCATGCCATGGCTTCTCGGTAACCGGGTTCTCAAATATCTCCGCCGATTTCATATAAGTGAAGGATTTTTGCGCCTGAAGCACCGCAATTGCTCGGTCAACCAGGTCGACGTCACGAATTTCATGCGTTTTTAGGCTTTTGAGCTGCCCCATAAAAGTTCTCGCCTGTTCGACCCTAACGGTGCCGTGATTCCAGTCGACGTCTCCCCAGCGCAGTGCGATCAGTTCTTCTGGCCGCATGCCCGTCATAAATGCGAATTCAAAATAATTCGCTATCCGACGATCATAGTGTTCGCGCATGCTTGAGAGAATCCACTCCATCTCTTCTGTAGTGAGCGGATCCGGCGCAGCTTTCTGATGTTTGCCATTCTCAATACCTTGCATTGGATTGACGAGCTCATGTATTTCCCGTCCTGCCAAGGTAAAGACACCTCTAAGTGGAATCAGATAATTATTGCAAAGCTTCGCGCTTGGCCAAGGATGCGAGCCAACGATCGCTACAATTTTTCCGTAACTCAGGGTTTCGATCGGGCTGTCGGCGCCAAGCTTGCTCTGCCAGAATTTCAGTGCATTTGAATATTGCGAGAGCGTGGCAGCCGCCAGTCGACCTTTGGTCTTAAGCCACATGTCGCACATGGCCCCAAACGTTCTGACTGTGGAGCCCATTTTCTCGGCATTGGGTGAATTCGGGAAAAACTCGCCATAGACAAAATTGCCCATCTGGATCTTGTGTTTGATCTGATCGACCAGCCGCTCCGCGAATTTGATGTTCGGTGCGGTCGGTCTCAAGTCGAGCGTCTCCCTACAACGACGCAACCGCCAGCTAAAAGACACGCGAATTGATGCTTCGCGAATCTCTACGCCGTTACCTTTACGCCCTCTACCCATTTGTAATACTCCTGCATATTCATGTTTATGTGGCCGTCTGGCGCACGACGGTAGTGAATTCCCTCAACCCAGATACCGTCTCGATTTTTCGCCGAACGGCTTTGTCGGTATATCCGGTGAGGGTGCAAAACACCGGTATTAGTACTAAGTGTACGTGGATGCCGGTCACTGCCGTCATCTCACTTTACCAGTACTTCTGCGACATTTCACAACTTGCACAAAGGAGGCCGCATCCTTCTCTCCGATGCGCGACTCGCGTTGCGGCGCGGCCAATGCAGCGTCGTCAATGTACTTAACTGGGTTTGTTGTCATGATAGGATTCTCGAATAATTAGTACTAACAGGGAGGCGGGAATGGCAACAGGTCAAATTGAAGATTTTTTCAAGGCAATGAAGGAGCGTCGCACCAGCGTCATATTTGCCGGTATCACGGCCGCTTGTATTTTTTTGTGGGCCTTCGTGGATTGGGCGACGCCTGCGGATGCCATTAAGGGACACTCCGTTCTGTTCGCGAAAATGGCTCTGGTCGCCGTGGGCGTAATTGCGTTTCTTGCTATCTGGGTCTATTTTCTGTATCCCAGGTATGAATGGGATGCTCAATTGCAGTGCTTTAAGCGAAAAAAAGACGGATTGTTTGTTTGTCCGTCGTGCCAAGGATCGAATATTGAAACGGTTTTGCGCCGCGGCTACCAGTTCTATAGTTGTCCGCGAACCGGGTGTACTGCCCGGCTGGCTCACAAGCAGGACAAATAAATGTCGCCGAATGAGCGAGAGCATACTAACGCGGTCTGATGTTGTGGCCCCTCTAGCAATCTCGCGCTTATGGGCGAAGTTAGATTTCATATCAGTACTGCTCAATTCCTGCAAGCGCCTTGATTTCTCTCGTAGTCATACCTGTCGCTTCATGCAGCTTCACCAACAACGTTGGCCCAACGGGTAGAACGTTGTTGCGAACTTTGCTGATCACTGGCGCTGCCACCTTGAGTACTCGAGCAAGCGCTGCGTCATTCTCTAAATTTTGATTTGAGATCACGACGTCCAGCATATGGGCAGGGTTGTTGGTCGTATGATTAATTTGCATAGCATTTCTCAGTAGTTGGATTTGTGTTTGAATGTAGTGGGCTCAGTTTTTACTGACTTAACTCGGATTGGTAGGCGCGTTCAAATGCCAACTTGCTTTGCCCTTCGTCTGGCCAGCTATCTGCGTTACAGAGATCCGCGCGCTGGGTTTGTATATCTGCTTCGATTTCTTCTGCAGTAGGGGTGGCATACTCGCCGGCGTTAGTAGCCATTGCGTTAGCAAAGCCATATGCGGCGATGAAAGCGAAGGCGCCAAGAACGTTTCGGAAGGTACTCATTGCTGTCTATCGGATATGCCGTTGAAATCGATCGTGCCATTTAACTTTTTCCAGGTACTGACGATGCCTGAAAATGGGGCGAGCCTTCTTTTCGTCGGCTCTACATTTTGTATTGCTACGTGTGTAGCCGAGGCCGCCACCGTTCAGAAATACGCGACGCCATTGACGAGATATTTCGCTCAGCACCATGTTTGCTATGTCCCCCCCATTGCATTACCTCGTTGATTCATTTGTGTCGATCTTGAACAACAAAAGCAGATGCAAAATTTACTCCACATGTTGCTGCTTCGATAAAATAAATTATGCGCAAATGGATAAATAAATCAATGCGCGAACGAATAAATATTTTGCTTGCAGATATCTATCGGAGATGGGGGGAGCCGAATCGAGGTTTTAAGGAAAGAAAAAGAGCAGTGAGGAGATTTCAGAAAAATAGCGTAATCAAAAAAACGCCATAATTATTAGCCGTTATTCTTGTTGCTGTATGTTAATTCCGGTGCGACTATGTCTTATTGGCAATGCCGTTGGGAATTCGAAGGATAGTTGACATCCCCTGACGACCATGCTGGGAACGTCATCGGCCTAAGCTGCCGTTCACTAACTTGCTGGTTTTTTGATCAATTGATAGGTTGATCATGCTCCGAGACGATGTTAGCGGTTTTTTTTAAAGATCGTCTTGCACATTACCACTTAAATTTAGTCGCAGAACATTGGCGCTGATCGTTGGAAAACGGGGGTAACAAAAATGAATAGAACAGGGTTCTTCGCCTATACAGCAATGCCGGTCGCTCTGGGCGAAACCATCGAGAGGGCTCTCAATCAAGCGCGATCACTGAACGGATTGACTCAAATTTTCTCGTGGAAAGCTCTCGATATCGCGGGCCATTTTATACCCCTGGAGATTGAGAAGCAGCTAGAAGAGGCCAGCTACTTAGTGGCCGACATTACGTTTCTCAATTTTAATGTCACTTATGAAATCGGATTTGCAATAGGCAAGGGGAAGCGAATCTTTCTAGTTCGAAATCGGAGCTTTCAAGAGCAACCTCCTAACATAAGGGAGGTTGGCATATTTGATACGCTCGGCTATAGCGAATATGCAAATGCTGACGACCTTAGGCAGCTGGTTTCAAATTTCACTTCGGATGATCCGATCGGACTCTCAACAACATTGAATAAAAAGGCGCCTGTTTACCTTCTCGAGGCGAAACACAAGACGGATTGGATGTCCAGAGTGGTTTCTCGGGTAAAGAAGGCGCGCTATACCTTTCGAAATTTTGATCCGAATGAATCGCCTAGGCTTTCCGCTCACGACGCGATAAGTCATGTCTGTCAATCGTATGGCGTTTTGGTGCCGCTGATCTCAGCGGCACAAGACGGTGCGACTGTTCACAATTTGCGCGGCGCATTTATAGCTGGTTTGGCGGCGGGTATGGGGAAAGCTCGTTGTATATTGCAACAAGGCGATGGGCCAGTGCCGGTGGATCTTCGTGATGTTGCTGAAACGGCACAACGAATCGAAGAGGTAAATGAGATCGTAGCCGAATTTGCTTCGCGCGTTGCAGAGGCGTTTCAAGATGATCACGTTGCTTTAGATACCCCCAAGGCAACGTTCCTGCAAACGATGGATCTTGGATCGTCGTCCGCCGAAAACGAAATGCGGACGCTTGCAAAATATTATTTGGTAACGGACGCGTTTCTAAAGTCCATACGAGGTGAGGCTCATCTCGTGGTGGGTCGGAAAGGTTCAGGGAAGTCAGCTGTGTTTCTTCAGCTAAGAGACCGTGAAAGATCAAGAAATCCGAGCCAAAATATTGTTTTGGATCTCAAGCCCGAAGGTTACAAGCTTGTTAAATTCAAGGAGATGATGCTCAGTTTTATGAAGGAGGGCACGCTGCAACATACCATCACCGCATTTTGGAATTATGTATTGCTTCTCGAAATCTGCTACAAAGTGCTGGAAAAAGATGAAAAACGCCATCTTAACGATCACGATCTCTTTGACTCATACAAAAAACTTGAAGATCTCTATCATGTGCAAAAGTATTTTTCGGAAGGGGATTTTTCCGAGCGGATTGGCGCGCTGATAGAAAAAATACAAGCAAATTACAACATAAAATATGGTGGAGAGTACGACGTCGAACTTGATTCGGCACAGGTAACCGAACTGTTATATCAACACGATGTGAAGCGTCTAGAAATAGAGCTGACAAAGTACATGAAGCACAAAGGTGCTTTGTGGCTTCTGTTTGATAACGTAGATAAAGGCTGGCCGACAACCGGACTTCAACACGCGGACCTTATGATAATAAGAGGACTAATTGACGCCTCCCGCAAAATAGAACGCGAATTTTCGAAACAAGACGTTGCCGTAAGTACAGTAGTTTTTCTTCGCAATGACGTTTACGAGTTACTTGTTCAAGAAACATCTGATCGGGGCAAGGAAGGTAATGTCATGCTTGACTGGACAGATCAAGATTTGTTGCGGGAGGTAGTTCGTCTGCGCATCGTGGCCAACGGAATTAAGGATTCTCTACCTATTGAGACCGTATGGCCAATGATTTGTGTGTCTCATTATAAGGGCGAGGACAGCCTGCAATATCTGATCGATAGGTCTCTTATGAGACCAAGATTTTTGCTTAACTTGATTAACCAATGTAAAGCGTCAGCCGTAAATCATCGTCATTCTAAAATAGACGAAAGCGATATTGAAAAAGGTCTCAAAACCTTCTCCGTGGATATTCTCGCTGACGTGGAATATGAAATTAATGATATCTCTCCAAATTCTGGAGAAGTACTTTATGCATTTATTGATTCTCCAAGCATTATGGACAGTAAATGCTTGGTGGAGCTATTGGAAAGATTCGGCATTTCTTCAACGAGTACCGCCGGTGTTATTGATCTCTTGTTATGGTACGGATTTCTAGGAGTTCAAGTTGATACAGAAGAGGTCCGATATATATACGACTTTAGTTATAGCACGCGTATGTTAACGGGATTCTTGAAAGCTAAACCGAGTGCGGCCTATGTAGTAAATCCTGCGTTCTATCAAGCACTGACGATAACGAGGAAACCGTAGACGCTAGCTCTCATTTGTTCGGTTGCTGCAGTTTGCAGACAATTAGGTGTGTCAAGAATGAATGCATCTGCTTTGGATCGTGATCAGTCATTGTTGGTAAAGTGCGGCGGATTAAATATGAATATTTTATTGCGAGAAATACAAGCCAATAGCGGGAGGCTAAGCTCGCACGTAATCGTTGATTTTTGATCGACTTCCATTCTCCAAAGCGTCATTTAACGTCCGAATTAAGCGAAGAGCTAGGATGCCATAGTTATCATGCTGAAAATTAGGCATGCCTTTAATCGTCTACGAGTTTCGTGGCACGCTTCTTCTGCCAGGCGATATGTTCGATTTCTAATGCACTTTGATATTCAGGACGGATAAATTCAATCAACTCGATGTACGGAACTTCAGCAAACTGTGGACCACATGCATATGCTGCCACTTGGTAGGGAGCAAATAAGAATTCGATACAATCTTCTTTGAAAATGAATGAATTAAAATCACTCCAGTTTTGCGTTCCTAAAGCAATGCCGTTCGAATCAAGACAAACCTGATGTTCCTCTTCTGGGCTGCCGAGTTTTATGGCCATAAGCTTGTTACGGACGGAATTTTGTACGTTTAGAAAGGCTTCCGATGACGTAATGAAAATTTGTTCAAGTGACTCAATTAAGATTAAGGGGGCCATTACGAAAGAATAGGTGCAAAAATCTATATTCGGATGTGCTGCGCCCGCGCCGTACCAGTGGATTGCGTATTGAATGGTCAGAACTCTCCCTTTTATGACCGGATCGGAGCAATGCGCGTCATATGTGTTTGTTCTGCGATATTTTTCTTGGCCGAAGTTGTATTGGCTAGGAGCTTGATCGAGCATCGAACTCCTAGAGGAAAAGAGACTTTCAAGGAGTCGGCCTTGTATGTATTCTCCCGCTTCATAGAGTGCGGGGTATTTGGTTGATTGCAATCTAATAAATTGTAGTTCTGTTTCGTAGCCAGGTAATCCATCGCATATCTCTTTCTTTGTTTGAAATGACCAGGATAGTTCCTCTTTTACTTGAAGCTTTTGTGTCTCAACTCCTAGCTTGTTCAATTGCAAGTTCAGCGCTTCCACGACACCAATCATGCAATTTGACGCATTCGCCGAAATGCACTGAATTCCCTGCAATTGATCTGGTATGAGAATCCCGTCGTCCAGCATTACAGGGATGAGGTAGATGTCATCAATAAGTTTTTCAGAAAGCTTATCTAGCGCGATCTTTATTTCTCTTTGCGCATAGCCCCTTCTGTTTATTGAATTCTCGGATAAAAATGCAATTACAATACTTGCTTTGTCAAGTGCACGTTTGATTTCAAAGTCCCAGTTCTGGCCGGGTTTTAGTCTTTTGCAGTCATACCAGACGTTAAATCCACTCTTCTCCAATGATTCGAAAAATGGAGTTACGCGATGCTGATCCGGTTTTGCATAACTTAGGAAAACTTGAGGAGGGTCTTGATCATGCATATTAGTCTCTTCTTCTATCTGGGGACATCCGTTCTAAGGCCCTACCCTGGATCAGCGATCATGTAGGTGTGATCCTGCTCAATTGCTTGACCGGCTGCGAAGCTACTTGTATCACTGTCAACATCGATTGGATCGTGGCAAGAATGTGCTGTCAATGCAATATTAAATCTACGGAGGGACTTTAACGTCCAAAAAGACTCTGACTGACACTCTGGACGACTGCCTATGTCTGTGGACGGGCAAAAAAAGAACGTTCACGGTTAGCCAAAACGTTAGAATCAAGCGGCGCCACATTGTAGCGTCTGCTTGCGCGAACTGTCAGACATCCTTCCTTGCCACCCATTGAGTGTGTTCACGTGAGAACGCATTCTCCGCGTCACCGACAAATAACGAAAACTCTGTATCACTGTTAGGTAGAGACGCCTGCTCTCGTATTAAACTTATCTCATGTGCAGCCAGCGCGTAAGATGCCGCAAGTTCAGAGAACCTTTTGGCCTGCATCCAGCTCAGTAGGCTGGCAGCGGCGGCGACGAAAACATCTGTCGGCCAGAACGGAATTTCCACCAATTTGATCCTTAGGATTGCGCAGAGAATAGCTGCTCCATTTGTCGCTATCAGAACCCAGAAGAAGCCGTTGGAAGTACGTCTATTAAAGGCTGCTTTTTTTGCGTACCAAGTGAGTTGGTTCTTGATGCGGCCGGTCGCGTAGGCCATCTTCCTCTCATCAAGCGGATGCGCACGCATCTGGGTCATGACACTGGATATCTGTGACGCCTCCAGGTAATCAGAGAGGGACTGTGCGACGTCCTTATTTTGGTCCACTATAGCCTGCAACCTCTTTTGGAAGTCGCCTCTTGCCGTCACGTCGTCACCTTGGAACGGCTCTGCGCGACAGACGTAACGCCAGGTGATAGTCTTGATCGACTCTGCAACTGCCCGGCTGGCGTACCAGTAACGCTCAGGACGCCTCGCGAACAAATAGATCGAACAAGACATGGCCCCTAGTAAGACCAACAATTGGAACATCGCAACTGACCAGTGTGGGATGTTCGTGATCGACAGAATTGCAGTTATCACCAATAAGGCTAGATTCACTTTTAATGCGCGGAAGAAGTACGTTTGGTACTCGAGTGAACGATTGTTGGCAGACCTGTATAAGGCCGGAAAATCTTGCTCTTGCATATATCTGCCTCTTAGTTAATAGCCGAGCCGAGCATAAATCTCGTCCTTGTAATGGTAATCGTCATTCGGCGCCATCTGGTAGTTCGTCAATGCATACGCAACTATTTTGGGAGAGAACGGGACGAAGATTGCGCCGATATTTCTGATGATTGGCGGACAGACAGCATCAACGACTTGCCTGGATTTATCGAGATTGATACCGATAATTCTGCACTTCTTTTCAAGTGCAACTTCCATCTCCCAGCGGACATACTTGTGCCTTGATCTAGTATCCCGTCCAATCAGCACTGCAAACGTACCGGCCATGTTGATGCGTTCTCGGCACTTGCGCTTGATGTATGCTTCGTCTTCCGAGTTGATTTCGCTACCAAGCTGGCAATTTGTGAAATCGAAGTCAATATGCTCGTTCGCTTTCCAGGCCAGCATCAGCCGATAATAGTGAATATCGGTACTGCTGAAACTGACAAATGTCCTTGGTAATGGCATTTTTTTCCTCTTATTTCTTGGGCTAGATACGGGGGCGCTAATGTAGAGCTAAGCGGTGCCACGCGATTTTGGCGCGCAGCATCCTGTTAGAATTCCTCGTCGGCCTTTCGGTAGAATTCAGGTGAGTTAGCGAAAAAGGAGTCGCTCCATATATTGCAATCTAATATTCTTGCGCTGACATTTGTTCCCTGGTGTGCATACCAACTGTAGCCGTCATGTAAAGCGTCACACAGTTCCTGTTCGGTGAAGGTGGGTGTCTCTCCGTGGTGATGAATCAAATCGATTGAGATGTTAATATTGCCGCGCTTGTCGTCATGCCATATCTTTCGCAGTTGAAGAAATTCTTTATCTGTTACTTTTGCCTCAAGTGCTTGCACATCCTCATAGACTTCCTCGAAAAACTGCTTGAACCCGGCGTGGACGTCACCGCTCCGAGCGCAGAGGTGAATAAACTGATTGCGATAGCGGAGCGTCGCTAGCGATGGATCAGGTGTGTAGCTAATAACAATGCCCTCTAAAGAGTCATTTGTGGGTTTGTATTCAACCGCATCTTTTTTCGGTTTCCACGCTAGAGCGCGATCAGAGTCGGCCAATACGGCGAGGATGGTCTTATGAATTGCAGTCTCAAGTTGCTTTGCCCAATCTACTTTGGCACGGTCATAGACGATTACCCGAAGATGTCGATAATCAAACGGGACATCGGTCACCGACTGCGTGATGATAATTGCAGGTTTTTGCAGTGCGTGCGCAACGCCTAGTTCATAGTTCACGTTCGGATTCTTTCCGGTGACATCGCATAGAACCAGTGTCGCACTTGAAATTGCAGCGAATATGTCATCGATAATAGCGCCTGTGTTGTAAACCTCGTCACCACGAATGGGTTGGAGATCAGCTTTGGCAATTGCAGGTTGATAAATTTTTTCGTAGTAATCATCAAACGGATCGCCAAATGGTGAAACAACGAAGCAGAATGGGTTCATAAGATTTGGTTGAGTCTTTAACTTAGTGTGAAAGATTTCTGCTTAGTCTCAGCTAGCTGGTGCCGCTGGCTGATCCGGACTTGAACTACTCTTTGTATTGGATCAAATTTGAGCTAGTTAATGTTCAGGTTTGTCTTAAATGCAAGCATCTTTGGGTCGTCAATTAACAACCGGTTAATCGGGTCCTTTTAATGGCAACCTGGTGCAACGATTTCCGTCCTCTGCCCACTTTGTGAGAAATGTCTTCCCACCCGCGTCCTGGGATAGACAAAATTCAACACGAAAACGCACTTTGGTCTCGATGTCGGCATAGTACGGGACGTCGTATTGGAGCGGCGTCGGCGCTGTCGCCGTCACCCCAGTGCGCCACGATGTCCCATACTTGACGCAACGTTCAGCGCTGGCCGGCAATGCCTCCGTGCCGTGCTCGTCGTCTATCCGCCATGCCGTCGTTGTTCCTCGATTGCTCTTTACTGTCAGTGTCTGGCCAGCCGGTGTCGGTTTGTCGTCCGCCATGGTCGCAAAAAAACAAGGCGTGTCGTCCTTTAGTATTACCTGTGCCGGCGCCGAGTATCCGCGCGATGTTGCTGTCGACTGATTTGTACAGCCGAGGCCCGTCGCTAGCAAGCAAACGCTTAGTCCTATCCATGCTAGGTTTGTGAGCGCCATTCGGTCATTCCTCAATTTTGGTTGAGTTGGGTAACAAGGAAACATCGGAGGGATTCTTTATAAAGCCAGTCAGTATCTTTTGCAAGAATGGCAGATTCGTCACGTGGGTACGGTGGGTTGCCGTGTTTTCCGACAAGTACACCGCGTCGAAATAGTGGGAAACCAAATCACCTTGCTGCTCCATGTTGAAATCTGTCATGGATTTATCGCCATCTTTGGCCGGGTCGTATACGTACGCTCGCGGAGTGTCTTGCCCTGGGGCGTACTTATATCCGCCTTTGATCTGAATTTTTATGCCGCCCCATTTGACGCTATAGCCTAGCTGGTACTGCCAGACGTGCGTCATTTCGTGGATAAACCATATCCGGAACGTATCGTCCAAAGTTGAAAAATCCGGCTTGTAGTAATCCTTCGGGAAATACATTTCGCCGTTGGGCGTCATTGCATTTGAGCCGGCGCCAACCATGTAGGCGCCGTTGTGAACTTTGACCTTAGAGTAATCCACCGAGGTACCGAATACCTTCTTGGCCAAATCGATCTCGCCTGGTGTCAACGGCCGGACTTTTTCTTCCACTTTGTGTTCTATCACCGATGAGCCAAGGGCGCTCGCGTTTGTTTTGACGCCACTCAATTCGACGTCGATACCACCTTCACCACCACCGCCAGAATTCTCAGCTTGCCGGGAGCAACAAAATGCCACGTTCGGCAGCAAGTTAGCCTGCGTGATCGTACGCGGTTCTGGCGTTGTGATCCGCTCAGTTTTGCCATCGGCATCCGTTGTTCCGGTAACCTTGCTGCCGTCATCAAGCGTCAATGTATAAGCCGCGCCAGCCAGCACCGTCCCTGAACCTAGCAGGAATTTAATCTGCTCGTCGTAGCGATGCGTTTGAGCCGCTGGCTGATTGCCGGCCATAGATACGCTGGCGGCAGAGGCGGCAGCTGGAGGCGGAACGACACCTTGAGACTCTGCCTGGTCGTCGTAGGTCGCAGTTTGGTGAAGATTGGACACGAGTTTCGGATGGACGGGGCATCCGCAGATAACAATATCGTTCTCCAGCGCCACTTCGCCCATGAAGTCCATCCTGCGCGGACCACCTGCCTTGGCGATGACTCCCACGCCTTTGCAGGCCAGGCAGGTTGCCTGCCCCCCGATTAGCGCAACTTTGTGGTCAGCATCACCAACTGAAAAAGTTGAGTTCGCATTCGGCAGAATTACGCCGCTAGTAGTCGTCTTGTCGCCTACAACGACGATCTTCCTCAAAGCCATGATTATTCCTGTTGAATTGCTATTAAACCAATTTAACAGAATATTGCTTAAGCGCAAAATATTGCAATAGTGCTCAGATGGGTTTGTGATCACTGAGATACGGCTTCAGCTTCGCGCTCAAAAATACCAAGTGAGCAGATTCTGGCTTTTCTGATGAGATTGCTTAAAGTAAGCATGGTATTCGTTCATATATTGAACTTGAACCGACCGATCATCCTACTTGCGATTGAACAGCGCACGGGAATTACCGCTGAGCGGTCGCAGAACTTTATTCACTCATGATGCATCAGGGTGATAAATAACGGCCACAAATGGAATTGAGCGTAGTCTATACATGGCACTTCTTATGTGAAGGAAATACTGGCAAGTGCAAGTGCTTCGAGCAACGCCGGAGGGCGTTGCTGGTTCTGTTGATTACTTGGCGTCAGCAGTCTTGGAGTAATCGTTTACGTAAGGAATGGCGACCCAGCGGTATCCCTTCCCATCCTGGCGCAGGTGGCCAATACCGGGAAACGAGATATGGTCGCCAGCGACCCAGTAACGCCCCTTGACGGCATCGGTAAAGGCAGCCTTGCGCGTCGCCGCTGCCTTGGCGGGATCGACGTCGAATGCGATCGTGACAGCCGGGTCTGGCATCTGGACATCGGCCACGTGCACGAGGTCGCCCCAGAAGAGCAATTTGTCGCCCTTGCTCTGAATCTCATAAAAACTGTGGCCCGGTGTATGGCCCGGACTGGCAATCGAGCGAATGCCGGGAAACAGCTGGGTCGTTCCGTCGAAGATCTGCACTTTTTCGGCATCCACATAAGGCTTCACCTTGGCAAGCGCCTCATCGAAATACTTCTTGTCTGCAGCCGATGCCTGTTCCCGGTTCACAGGGCTGAGCCAGTAATCACGTTCCCGTCTATCCATGTGCAAGGTAGCATGTGGAAACACCATGCGGGCGCCATCCATCAGGCCGCCAGTATGGTCTGTGTGAATGTGGGTGACCAGAATATCGGTGATTTGTTCCGGCATGACGCCGGCGGCTTTCAAGCTCGCTTCCAGCTTGTTAAGGGTAGGACCGAGCAGTTCACCGGTTCCTGCATCGACCAGCATCAGCCGTGCATTCGATTTGAGCAGGTAAGCGTTGATCGATGTGTTGACTGATGATGCGATTTGATAGGCCTCGCCGAGCCGCTTTTCAACTTCGCCGGGATGGGTGTTGGTCAGCAGGCTCAACGCTGGGATCGGCAAGGTGCCGTCCGACAGTGCTGTGATTTCGACATCGCCGAGCTGCATCCGGTAGTAGCCAGCTTGGGTCTGCGATAAATTCGGTTGCTGCGTCTGCGCGTAAGTGCTGGTGTACGCGGCCCCGACGCTGACCATAATCGTTGCTGCAATGAGTTTGCGAAGTAAGTGGGACATGTTGTTCCTTGATGGTGAATGAGGGAATCTAAAACATCAACTTGCAGACAGCAGGGGACGCTCGTCAGACATTTTGGGGAAACATGGCACGCCGAGCTTCTTCGTCGAAGTCGGTTTTCAGTAGCAGTTTTTCCTTGAGCGCTTGGGCACGCACTGCCGCCGGGCGCGCCGAGATTTCGTCAAGCACGCGCTGTACATGCGGATAATCGCGCAGTCCCTGCTCTCCAAAAATGTAACCGGCGGAAATGCCCCAGCCCCACAGGGCCATGTCGGCAATCGTGTAAGCATCACCGGCCAAGTAAGGAGACACTGCCAGGCGCTCATCAAGTACGCGGTAATGGCGCGCGACTTCTTTCACGTAACGATTGCGGGCATACGGGAGAACTTCAGGGGCGTAATGCAGGAAGTGCGCCGCCTGACCCGAAAATGGCGATAGTCCGGTGGCGACAAACATCAGCCATGCCAGCATCTCGGCGCGCCCAGCGCTGCTGTCCGGCAGGAATTTTCCGTGCTTCTCGGCCAGGTAGAGCAGGATGGCGTGGGAATCGAAGACGCGCACGCCGTCGTCCACCAACGCCGGCACTTTGCCATTCGGATTAATTGCCAGGAATGCCGGCGCATGTTGCTGCCCCTTGAGCGTATCGACTGCGACCAGTTCGTACGGCATTTGCAGCTCTTCCAGCAACAATGCTGCCTTGATCGGATTGGGGGTAGGATGAAAATAGAATGTAAGCATGAAAATTCTTTCGTGTGTTTAGGGGAGTCAGGCTCAGCATGGTGCCGTGTTCTCGCCAGCGAACCAAGGGGGCTGCTACTAATTGACTATTCCATCTTGAGCAACAAAGTGGCAGAATATGTATTTGGTTACGGATGGTGAGAGCATGGCCTTGGATAAATTATTAGCCATGCAAACGTTCGTCCAAGTCGTCGATGCCGGCACGTTCACCCGCGCGGCCGATGTCATGCATATGCCGAAATCGACCGTCACACGCATGGTGCAAGCCCTGGAAAAGGACGTTGGCGCCAAATTACTGCATCGGACCACCCGGCAATTGAGTGTGACGCAGGAAGGGGCTATTTATTACGAGGGCGCACTGCGCCTGATAAACGAACTTGGGCAATTGGAACATCGTGTGGCGGGTGCCACTGCAGTGCCAATTGGCCGGATCAAGGTCGAGGCGCCGGGTGCGATTGTGTACAGCGTCTTGCTTCCCGGATTGCCTGCTTTTTTTGAGCGCTATCCGCAGGTACAAGTCGAACTCGGCGTCGGAAACCGCACAATCGACCTCATTGCTGACCACGTCGATTGCGTGATACGGCTCGGACCGATCATGAACGAGATGCTGGTTGCCCGGCCGCTTGGGTCGATCCCCATGATTACTTGCGCTAGCGCTGGGTATCTGGCGCGATGCGGCGTGCCCAACGATTTGAACGATGTGGCGAAGCACCACACACTGATCCAGATCGTTGCACCGAGCTCTGGCCGCACCTTCATCAATACGCTAGCACATGATGGTGCAGAGGCAACTATCGAAGGCCGTTACCAAATCGCCGTCAATGATTCGACGGCGGCGCTCATTGCTGGGGTAGCCGGTCTGGGAATCGTCACTACCTATGAGTTTCTTGTGCGCCCCTACCTGGAATCCGGCGTATTGCAGCGCGTACTGCCGGAATGGCAGGGCGAGATCGTTCAGGCCCATGTTGCTTATCCTCTAAACCGCCACCTGCCGTCCAAGCTGCGCGTGTTCGTCGAATGGGTCGTTGAACTGTTTCAGCAACGGGCATAAAACCTGTCCTCGTGTATGAATCAGGCTTCCTGGTGTGCTGCTTGCCGATGAATCGCTGAGGCGAAAATGTCAGCCGTCCATGACTCTCTAAGCGCTCGGGCGAACAGCATTTGCTGGCTTTCCGGCGCAAGGCCGCCCACCGGCGGGTCATTGTCAAGGTTCGTGGGAAACGGATAGCCCTCGGCGCAGGATGCAATGGCTGCATTGGCTTCAGCTTCAGTCATCTTTGACGTCGCGAGCTTGTCCAGTAGGACCGGATACAAGACCTCGCACATTCTTGCCCGATTCAGCGACTCCATTGCACGGCCGTAGGCTGAGGAAATCTGCAGCAGATTGGCCATGCGCTGAACGCCTGCGGTCCGGTTCGCTCCTGCCGCGTGAAAGAGTGCGGGACTGAAGAAGATTACGTCGCCTTTCTCGAGGGGCAGCTGGACATGGTTGGCCTCAAAGTAGTCTCGAAAATCCTGGCGCCGCCATGCAAGATAGCCTTCAGCGTATCGCTGCGAGAACGGCAGCAGCTTGGTGGGGCCGCTTTCCACGGGCATGTCGCTGTGGGCGACGGCGCCTTGCAGCGTCAAGAAGGGCGACATCGTATGGACGTGCGCCGGATAACGTTCGGCCTGGGCGACGCTCTGGAATCCCAGGTGATAGTCTCGGTGTGCCTGTTGCGCATCTCCGCCGGGGCGCACGACGTTCACCTGCGACGTCATCTGGTAGCAGGGCCCTAGCCATGCTTCCGCTGCTGCAACCAGCATTGGGTTTGAGTAGTAACGGGCGAACACGGACGGAGCGCGCAAACAGAGTTTTTGCTGCGCATTCCATATCCTGTCGTTGGCTCCCGCCTTTGCGAAATGATCGGCGGCAGCTGCGCCAGTTTCCCGCTCGTTGCGGATGATCGCTTCAAAGACCGCTGTCGCATCGTCAATCTGCGCGGGATCAGGAAAGGCGCGCTTCAACACCAGCACGCCCGCGCCGTGGTTCAGGACCTCCACCCACTCATCTTGCAGAGCGGCGCGGCTGGCTGCGTCGTCGAGCAGGCGCCCCAACTCGGCACAGTCGTAAATCGGCACGTGCTGCCATACTTCGCGGGCGTATTCGAGCTGAACGCCGTCGCGGCGGTCCTGCAAGACTGCGAGAAAGTCGCGCAGCGAGCAATCCTGCTCCCGATATCGCCGGCGTCGGTTTTCATCTGAGTGCAAGTGGGCTTGATCCATGGTGTTTCCTCACGTAGTCCCTCATGTAGTTCCTCATGTAGTTCTTCAATCATACCCATCCTGCGGCGGCTTGCGTTACCATGAACACCTCAAAAACACCTCAACCGGGATCCATGCCGCATCGTTTTCTCATGAAGGAAATCGCCCTGCAGGCCGGCGTTGGCCTGGCCACGGTCGACCGCGTGCTGAATGGCCGCTCGCACGTGCACGAACGCACCTGTCAGCGGGTTCAGCACGCGATCAAGGAGCTCGAAAGGCAGCAGTTCCAGCTGGCGACCAGCGGTCGAAAGCTCATCGTCGACGTCCTCGTGGAAGCACCGGGCAGGTTTTCCGAAGAGATACGCGAGGCACTGGAATCGGAACTTCCGATGTTGCGCCCGGCCGTGTTTCGACCGCGGTTCGCGATGCACGACACCATGACTACTGCCCAGGTCGTGGCGGCGCTCGAGTCGGTGGGCCGCCGAGGCAGCCATGGCGTATTTCTCAAGGCGCGCAATGTCCCCGAGATAGCTGACGCAATTGCCGACCTGCAGCAGCGAGGGATCCCCGTCGTGACCATATTCACCGACATACCGGGATCGGCGCGGATAGCCTATGCGGGTCTCGACAACCGGACGGCGGGTGCAACAGCCGCCTATCTCATCGGCCAGTGGCTTGGCCGGCCCCAAGGGCACGTCCTGATAACCATGAGCGACAGCTGCTTCAGGGGCGAGGAAGAGCGCGCGGCTGTCTTTCGCGGCGAGCTGCGTAGGCGCTATCCGAACTTGACGCTGGTAGACGCCAGTGGCGGGCACGGGCTCGATGCACAGACTGAGGAGCGAGTGCGAATAGCCGTCGGCAGGAAAAGAGAAATCGCGGCGGTGTATTCAATGGGGGGAGGGAATGTCGCGATACTCCGCGCCCTGCATGCCATGAAGAAAACGCCAAGTTGCTTTATTGCGCATGACCTCGACAGGGACAATATCCGCCTGCTGCGGAACGGGCAGATCAGTGCGGTATTGCACCATGACCTGCGACAGGATCTGAGGAACGCCTGCCACCAAATCATGTATTTCCACAAACTGCTGCCTGTGTCGGCCATCGGCGATTCATCGTCCGTGGTTGTGGTCACTCCGGTAAACATTCCGCAGTATATAGACCGCCGTTTTGGCAAAGCCCAACAGGATTAGTCCATTTTGCACGCCAGTTCCTGCGACAACTCGATTTGGGCACGTCGCAAAGTTCGAACGATTCCGGGCCGCCAAATGTTTGAGTATTATCGCTTTCATTGCAAATCCTTATTTCTATAAAAAGGAATATCGGGAATTTTCGATATTTACTCGTAAAAATTACAATTCTTTCCCTATGATCTCGGCAAGAGCACTGATGGTTGCTTCGTTCCGCTTCGTACCACGGTTTCTCTTGGTGTCGCTCCGGATGTCGGAGAATGCCAACAAGAGTGTTAACTCTTGCAAAATTTTCCATTCCTCAATATTTCCTCTTGGTAACTAAAGACATTGCCAGTTATGATTTAGTGAAATACTTATCAAGTAAGGCGTCAATAGAGTTTGTTGTCAAAAAAACATAACATTGATGTCGATCTAATTTCCAGGGCGTCGCATGAGCAGTGTGTTTAAGTCTTTGATAATGGGCCGTCAGCATGGCCGCATATTGCGGCTCTCTTTCCCGCACGACGATGGCCCGCAAGCCCAACTCCTGGTTAATAAACTCGATGCAGTAGAAAGCCTGTCCCGCGATTTCGAATTCAATGTCGAATTACTGTCAGATGATTCGGCACTGGCACTCAAGGACTTGCAAGGCAAGCTGTTCAGCGTAGAGCTGGTGCGGGCAGATGGCAGTCTTCGATATTTCAGCGGTTTTTGTTTCGAATTCAGTTTGACCAGGACCGATGGCGCCATCACGTTCTACCAGGCCAAGCTGGGTCCGTGGCTGCAGTATCTGCGGCTGCGCAAAGACAATTATATTTTTCACGGCAAGACGCTGCGCGAGCAGACAGAAAACATTTTCAGCGACTACGGCACTCATCCCGACTGGGATTTTCAAGTGCGTGGCGAAGATGCTGTAATGACTGACGCTTGCCAGTTCGACGAGAGCGACCACAATTATTTGCATCGTCGCTGGGAGGCCGCCGGCTGGTCGTACTGGTACGAACATACCGAAAAGGGTCACAAGCTGATCCTGACAGACGATACCACCCAGGCTGCAGCCATCGACAATGGTCCCGATATACGTTTCCAGCGCCACGGCGGCGCAACTGAAGAAGACGGCATAGGCGACTGGTCGCCGGTGCGGCAGATCGTGCCAGGCAATGTCACGCTGGCGGGATTCAATTTCAAAAGGCCCGTTCCGGTTAGCGCGGGCGTGCCGACACTGAACAAGCAAGGCAATGTCCTCGACATCGAATCTTATGAATATACCGGTGCCTACGGCGTCAAGGATGCCGGGGATGCGGATACATTGGCCCGGCTGCGCATGGAAGAAATCGAAGCGACCGGCAAGCATTTCGAGGCAGCAGGCAATAACCGCTCGGTCCTTCCCGGGCGTTATTTTCGTCTGACGAATCACTTTGCCTTCAATCCCTTCGGCGGCAATGAAGAGGCCGGCAAGAGTGAGTTCCTGATCCTGTCGGTCCATCACGTTGCCGTCAATAATTACCTGCAACAGGCCGACGAAAAAGCAAACTACGACAACCGCCTGACCTGCATCCGCAAAGCGATCCCATGGCGGCCAGGTCGCGGTTTCAATAGTGCCGCCACGAAAATCCTGGGACCGCAAACCGCCACGGTAGTCGGTCCCTCCGGACCGGACAGCATCCACACCGATGAATACGGCAGGATCCGTGTGCAGTTCCATTGGGACCGCATCGGCAACAACGACGAAAAGAGTTCGGCCTGGGTGCGTGTCGCCAGTTCGTGGGCCGGCAGCCAGCTCGGCGCCAAAGCGATTCCCCGGGTTGGCGCCGAAGTGATCGTGATGTGGCTGGACGGTAATCCGGACCGCCCGCTGGTGACTGGCGCTGTCTATAACCAGCGCAATATGCCGCCATGGAAACTGGCGACGCAACAGGCGCTGATGGGATTGCGTAGCCGCGAGCTGACGCCCAACGGTGGCAATGTTGCCGGCGGCCGCAGCAATCACTTGATCCTGGACGATACTAACGCCAAGATCCAGGCACAGCTCAAGAGCGACCATCAGCACAGCCAGCTGAGCCTGGGACATATCACGCGCATCGAGGACAACGCCGGCCGCAAGGATGCGCGGGCGAGGGCTGGGAGCTGCGCACCGACGGCCATGGCGTGGTACGTTCAGCGAAGGGCATGCTGATCACCACCGAAGGCCGTGGCAACGCAGCCTCGCACATGAAAGACATGGGCGAGACTGTGCAAAGGCTGACATCTGCGCGCGACCAGCATGAGACTCTGGCAGAGATGGCGCAGCAGGCGGGTGCCCAGGACAAACAGGGGCAGCAAGCCGACATCGCGAAAATTCTTAAAGCCCAGAATGATGCGGTGAAAGGCAATGGCACCGGCAGCGACAGCACTTTCCCTGAATTGTCGGAACCGCACCTGGTGCTGGCCAGCCCCGCCGGTATCGAGTCCACCACCAGTGGTAGCACCCATATTGCCAGTGGCGACCATGCCGCCATCACAACGGGCAAGAGCCTGTCGATTGCCAGCGGCGACAGTTTGTTTGCGAGCGTTCGCCAGGCATTTAGATTGTTTGTACAGAAAGCAGGGATGAAGATGGTCGCAGCAGCTGGCGACGTCGACGTAACGGCTTTGAAAGATAGCATCAATCTGCTGGCCAAACTCAATATCACGCATACTGCAAACCGCGTCACGATTACGGCCAAGGAAGAAGTGTTGATCAACGGCGGCGGTAGCTACGTCAAATACAATGCTGCAGGCATCGAACACGGAACGAATGGCGCCTATGTTGCGCATGGCGCTACGCATAGTTTGCCTGGAGCGAAGAACCTGCCAGTGCCTTCCGTGGCTCTTCCCGTGGTGGAAATGGAGCAGGACGTAGCGCACAAGTACGTCCAGACATTCGACATCACCACCCTAGTTGATTACGCTCCCATGGCCGCAGTGTTGCAAGGCCAGCCTTACCGAATTTATTTGCCGGACGAGAGCCTGGTTCAGCAGGGTACAGTTTCCGAGACAACAGCTCAGGTCCGCACAGAAAATTCGACCAAGGTGCGCTGTGAGATCGGGGCCGGCGATTGGAAAGTGCATGAAAACGGCTACGACCACGACCAGATCGCCGACGGCGACATCAAGCAAAATGACCACAACCAAGGCATCGCGTAATGGCTAACCCTTCTTCCAATACCCCGACCGATGGCACTTCACCCGCAGGCGCCAATGCCGCGCAACCATCGCCACCAGCGGCAGCAGCTCCTGACCCTGTCGCACCTGTTGTACATAAGCCTGGCGACCCCGAGGTAGAAGCCACTTTCGTCTTCGTGGATGCGGTCAAACATGGCATTAAAGGGTTGACTGTCAAGATAGAAGGAGGCGGTAAAAGCGAGACTGCCACGACCGGGGTCGATGGTACTGCTGTTACGTGGACCGATGCCAAGCGTGGTCAACCCATCAAAATTTATGTCAAGAAGAAAAGCGGCGATTTCGATCTCAAAGGCACCGTGACGCCCAAGCTGGATGTCAATAATTACACCATCCAGAGTCCGGAATATCACCTCGAAGCAATCACTAAACTGGACGCTGAAGAACAGCTAGAAACGGACTTGCATATTCCCACCGTCAAGGACGGTGAAGTCATGACAGTGGAGCGATTGACGGGGGAACTGGCGCCATTTATCGCATCCAAGCAAATGGTATCGGAAATAGGCAAGGTGCTGAAGGATACACCAACCAAGAAAAAGACTGTTACGGAAGACCCGAAGACGCACAAGAAAAAAACAAAGATCGAGATCGAGCACCATTACAAGGCTGTAGAAACCGGTAAACCTCGTACGGTCGCGATGTATGTACTGGGATCGCGTTTAAATTATCCAAAATCATTGGATGTGAGTGACGCAATGTACAAGTGGATGCAAAACGAGCTAAATCAGACGTTGATTTCCATGAAAGTCATCAAGGCCGGTGATCCGGGGATTGAGATTGCGGCAATTAAAGCAGTAACTACACAAGAGGCCGGTGGCAGCGGATTCGTCATAAATGGTTTACCAAAAATTCTTTTTGAGAGGCATATTTTTTACGATCTGACTGCTCCACCAGCGCCAGCGAAAGGAAAGAAACCGCAGCCGCATCCTTACGCAAAATTTCCCGATATTTGCAATCCCGATCAAGGTGGATATGACAACGGACTTGGCAAAGAGGTATTCGGAGAGGTCGAGTTTGAGAAAAAACTAAGCTATGAAGATAGGCACGAACTCTTTCAATACGAACGGTTTGTCAAAGCAGCGCTATTGGACAAAGATGCTGCAATACGCGCATGTTCGTGGGGAGCGTTTCAAGTAATTGCAAAGCCTTACGCAGAATTCGGATACTCAAGTCCATCTGAAATTGCAAATACTTGTATGGAATCAATAGACGGGCATTGCCGCTTGTTCATTGCATTTTTAAAGTCCAAAGATAAAAAATCAGCAATTGCGTCCTTGTACAACAAAAACTGGGAAGATTTTACAACAAAGTACAATGGCGGAGGCTGGAGAACCACTAATCCGGATTACGCTTCCAATATGAAAAGAAATTATGAAAATTTTAAATAAACTGGCTTTTTTTTTATGCCTATTTTGTTCCTTGAACTCACTTGCTGGGACGCTTTATAGTTTTGATAACGAGAATTTGATCGGGTTTGAGGATGGTGGGAAAATCATTGGTTCTTATTTGAGCGAAGACCATGCAGATGGTCATTTGCTTGAGTGCAAATTCAATTTTAAGACAATAAATTCAAACACAAAAAAAGAGAAAAATAAAATAACGGCATGGGAGAAAAATAAATACTTCCAAGCTAAAGCCAATGGCTATCTTTATATTGATGATGATGGCTGGAGAATTCAGATAAATTTTCCAAGTCAAGGGTGCAAAGGCTTTCCACGATCGGTATTTTCGTCAATCAAAATGGAGGCCGAAACAGCCGCCATCTCGGGGAAGAAAAATGCCTTGGGGATTTTTGTTTTAAACAAAAATACGAACTACTACAGCAAAAGTGTTGATGGTTTTCATCCTATACAAACCAAAGGCGATAATTTGGCAAAAGATGATCTAGTGTCCGCCATCGAAAAGCAAGGTGACTTCACGTATATCGAGCACTATTCATGGACGTCCCGCGCAATAAAATCGTCTGGATGGATTAAGTCGATTGACCTCGGGGATTCTATTTCTCAATAGTGATGGCGTGATCAAGATTGCTGATACCTTCAACATTGGGGAACTTAGGTTACTTGCTGTTGAAGAATCGATGACTGACCTACTTCCTCGTACCTTCGTTCGTTATGACTGCTGGGGTATTCAAATGAAGATTGGGATTTGTTTATTGGCTATCATTACGTTCAGCTGTGGCATGGCCAGAGCAGAGGTTCAATCAGAAACAGCCTGTTATGTGTATGTGCCACGCGATAGTTCCAGCAAGCCCATCAAATTTGCGTTGCGGACATATGTCGACAAAGACCTGAAAAAAGAGGTTGGTGCTTTCGTTCAATACAATGCTTCAAAAGAAACCATTCCTCTCGTATTTACAAAGTACGTCAGTACCGACACGGACTCTCCTGATTTAGGTAATTACGAAATTTCCAGGGTTGAAATCGTCGATAAAAAAATAGCAGGCGAGTATGTCTTTATTCAGTCGGGTGCTGGTAATACTCAAGGAAAATACGTGGTGTATACGAAAGCTAAAACAGGAAAACGTATAACATTCATGTACACGGGTGATAATGATGCCGACTGCAAAATCGTGAACTGAGTGTCCAGATCAAGAATTCGTTTTGAGCGGTTTGCGCAATTTGACGATTGAATGACATGCTGCCTATCCGGCAGCATTGACACCCAAGTTACAGCTTGCGGTGGATGAAAACAAGAATGACAGACCCTCGTGACCTGCACCGGGATTTTCAAGATGTCCTAAGCTTGTAATTCCAGGGTAGGCAGGTCTGCCCACCCTATGAGAATTACTTGATATAACGTCCTTGACGCATCACCCGTTCAGCTTGCGCCTGCGATGTCTGCAAGGCAGCGTCGACTGTCGACTTGCCTGCCAGTGCGCCGGCAATCGCCTGGCCGACTACCGTGCCCAGCGACTGGAACTCGGGAATCGTCACGAACTGGATGCCGGTGTAAGGCACTTTCTGCAAGGTGGCGTCCTTGGTGTCCGCCGACTGGATCGCGTTCAGCACGAAGTCGGAGTAGGGCGCAGCCTTTTTATACTCAGGCGAGGCGTAGGTCGACATGCGGGTGCCTGGCGGCACCAGGCCCCAGCCCTTTTCCTTGGCGACCAGTTGCACATATTCCTTGGAAGTCGCCCAGGCTGCGAATTTCTTGGCGGCGTCCTGCGATTTCGACGATTTCGGAATCGCCAGCGACCAGATCCACAACCAATGCGAACCCTTAGGCGTGACCGCCACCGGCGACGGCGCGAACGCTACTTTGCCGACTACCTTCGATTCCTTGCTGCTGTAGACCATGCCGGCAGCCACCGTGGCGTCGATCCACATGCCGCATTTGCCGCTGGAGAATAGCACCAGGCTTTCGTTGAAGCCGTTCGAGGTGGCGCCTTGCGGGCCGTACTTGCGCAGCAGGTCGACATAGGCTGCGATGGCGTTTTTCCATTCCGGCGCATTGAGCTGCGGCTGCCATTTTTCATCGAACCAGCGGCCGCCGAAAGTATTCACCATGGTGCCAATCAATCCCATGTTTTCCCCCCAGCCAGCGCGGCCGCGCAGGCAGATGCCGGCGATGCCATTTTTTTTGTCGTCGAGTTTTTCAGCGAAACGGGCGATGTCCGCGTAGGTCGGATGCTCTGGCATCGTCAAGCCTTTTTCCGTAAACAGATCCTTGCGGTAGTAGGTCATCGAGCTTTCGGCGTAGAACGGCAGCGCGTACAGCTTGCCGCCTTCGGTCAGGCCTTCGCGTACGGTCTTGATCAGGTCGGCTTCGTCGTAGTTGGCCGGCAAGCCTTCCATCGGCGCCAGCCAGCCTTTCTTGGCCCAGATCGGCGCTTCATATGCGCCGATGGTCATCAGGTCGAACTGGCCGCTGCCGGTGGCGATGTCGGTGGTGACGCGCTGACGCAGGATGTTTTCTTCCAGGACTACCCAGCGCAGCTTGATGTCGGGGTTGGCGGTTTCGAAATTCGAGGAGAGTTTTTGCAGTTCGATCATGTCCGGATTATTGATCGTTGCGATGTTCACGGTAACCGGGGCGGCCCAGGCGCTGCTGCAGAGCACTGCCATGGAAAGCGGGGCCAGGATTGCTGCCAATGAACTGCTGCCGATGCTGCGACGTTTCATGTTTGTCTCCGTGGTTGAAATCATCGATTAGCCGTGCCGACTTGTGCGGCTTCGCTATGTTATTTTCTGCAGTATCCGGCGTATTCCCGGCGCCCTGCCATACAGCTACGATGAAAAGGCGAGCTTATATCGGCGGTTTTTTATGATCTCTGGCTGGATAGATTCCGATTTTTCCCATTGAACATTCCGATGCGCTTTTCGAATTTGAATTTTCTACGCATGACGAATCAATTCTTTTAAGGCAGGAATCTGAATCCGTTTAGCGGCCGAGAATTATCTTATCGGCCAATGCATGCCTCGTCTATTTCCACAATGCCGGTTCCCGCATTTAACTTAAATATGACACCACATGACATTTGTTGTGTGTTGCATCAGCCACACACCGCGCATTTCGTCACGGAACAACAGGCATAGGGGTGCCAGCCAGCTGCCTGAATTTCCGGCCTCATCTCTAAATGCATTCTCAAAAATATTGGCTGCAATAGTGCTCGCGATGACGGCACCAGGCAAAAAAACATGAAGGTTTTCCGGCGGCGTGGAAATAAAGCGATGCCAACGCATCGTGGCACGCGGTTTGGCGCTGGCTAAATACAAAAAACCGATCGTCACTGACGCGTCATTCAATGTCACTTGGTGACAACCAAAGTCAATTGAGCCAATCCGCATAAATTTTTCTGAAAATGTGGCCCTGTTTTTTCTTCCAATTGGCATAGCTAATAGAAGTGCAGTAACGATCTGTCAGATGGCTCTTTGAATCACCGTTCGGAATTTTGCGCCATTACTCGCGATGGAAATGAAATGCGTTCAGAACGATTTTCTTTTTTTGTTAACCCAGTTACCTCAACCGGATTTTGTTTTTTTGGGCGGCATCGCTAGCGATGGTTTTTGATGCCGGGCATCGCAGATGTATGAAAAACGGAGGCAGGAAATTTGATGCGAGTTGGGGTGGTTTTCTGCGCGATAGCGCGCAGCGCAAGGCGACGCCTTTCCTGCCCGGCCCGGCAAGATATGCCCAAAGCTTGCCGCGAGCGGGAAATAAGCGATGAGCAGAGGTGCGAAAACAATCCCTGTCGTTGGGCAAGCAGCCATTACTAGCCTATGCAGAAATTTCCCCAGCCGGATGTAATAAAAGGATTCGCGCCAAGCGGGTTGGTGCGCTTGCTGTTTGAATATCTGAAGAAACAGGATATAGACCCTGTTGCCCTCCTTGGCATCCCCGCCCCTGAGCCATTCGATCGCGGCCTGCGGCGCTATCCGATGCAACAGTGGCGGGCGATGCTGCAGCTTGCTTCCGACCGATTGAATGATCCTCTTTTGGGCCTGCGGCTAGGCGGCAATATCACGGCTACTCATTTGGGAGTAATGGGATATATCTTTTCATCCTGCCGATACTTGGCTAATGCCCTGATAAGGTTGAAAGATTATCATCGTTTAGTATATGAAACCAGCAAGCTTCATATTGGTGTTCAAGGTTCTGATCTGACTCTTACCTGGGAAGCGGAGCCTGGTTATTATCATGGACCGCTTGTGGACGAATGTGCGATTGCAAGCTTCGTACAGTTTGTCAGGAATATTTCAAGCAAGCCTATCTCACCGTCACAGGTCTGTTTTATTAACAAGACGCCGCCGGATATCCAGCCTTATATCGATTTTTTTGGCTGTCCTGTGTTATTCGAGCAGCCAGTGAATTCGATACGCGCCAGCTTATGGCATCTGGCTACAAGAATACATCAGCCGGACGAAATGTTGCTGCAAATGCTTGAGCAGCTAGCCGATGCGATGTTATTGGAGCTGCCTCAAACCAATAATATCGAACAACTTGTCCGGCAATCCATTGTCCGGTTGATTCACGATGGAAGACCTGAGTTGGAACAGGTAGCTCACGAACTGAATATGACTGCACGCACTCTTCGGCGCCGCCTGGACGAAGAGGGATTAAATTATCGGGCATTGCTTGAAAATATACGCAAGCATCTAGCTGAACATTATTTATCGGATCCTCGCCTGCGGCTGAGCGAAATTGCGCAATTACTTGGCTATTCCGAGCAAAGTACTTTCAACCGAGCGTTCCGACGCTGGACCGGACAGACTCCTCATGAACGGCAGCAGCAACTTTTACACGGGCATCGAAAGGAAAGGTAAATGCACAACAGAATGTTATTATTGTTATGTCCAATCCTTGCAAATCCCGGCATCACCACAGCGACCTGTTCTCGTTAAGAGACGCCATTGTTTTTCATCATTGTGCGGCTTGATTTTTATTGATATTAAGTAATAAGATTTCATTAAAAGATATCGTCGTTTAGCACTGATCTACGCTGTTTTATCGGACACATGGGGACCGTCGCTTTTGAGTATTCAAGGGCATAGATGGGTTCAAAGGATTCCGTAAAAACAGCTGCGGGGTCAAATCTGCCAATCATTTGTCCATTCGAAGTTACTCATCACATCACATCGCAGAGAAAGGCAAAGCAATCATGGCTACCAACACAGTTCGTTTTCACCGTGTGCTCCGGGCGCCTCCGGAGAGAATCTACCGAGCGTTTCTTGACGCCGACGCGATGGCTAAATGGCTGCCGCCGCATGGCTTCACGGGCAAGGTCCATCATATTGATGCCAAAGTCGGCGGCACTTATAAAATGTCGTTTACGAACTTCTCCACGAAAAATAGCCAATCCTTTGGCGGAGAGTATCTCGAGCTGATACCCAACGAAAAAATCCGGCACACGGACAAATTCGACGACCCTAATTTGCCGGGGAAATGCAGACGACGATTTCTTTACGGAAGGTCTTTTGCGGCACTGAAGTGAATATCGTGCAAGAGGGCATACCGGAAGTGATTCCGGCTGAGGCTTGTTATCTCGGGTGGCAGGAGTCGCTCACTCTTCTCGCGCAATTGGTTGAGGCTGAGATTCCAGAGTAATCATTTGGCGAGCCGATGCCTGGGCGCGGCGGATGCCATGTTCCTCCGGCATTGGCGCCGCCGGCTTTTCTACAAAGTTCTGGCCCAATCCATGGCGCCATCGGCAAACTTGCGAAGCAGGCGAGACAAGTTGCGCACGTCTTCGGTTTCCCAGCCTGCAAGCAGGTCATGAATGATCTTCTGGCGTGCAGCATCCAGCGCCGCTGTCATGGTCCGCCCTTGATCCGTGATGATCGCTGCGCGAACCCGGCCGTCCTCGGGACTTGGGCAGCGGGCGACCAGTCCCAGCCCCTCCAGCTTTGTTATCTGCCGGCTGACCGTACTGTGGTCCCGTCCGGCCAGTTCCGCCAGTTCAACGATGCCAATCGGCCCTAGCCGGTCGATGCGGACAAGCAGTGGAAAAAGTGCGCGGTCGAGGTCGACTCCCGCGGCTTCAATAAGCGCGCTATCGGGTTGGGGGCGGTTCAGCACGCCCGCGAGGTCCAGCATAGCTTCGCGCAATTCGCGGATTTCTTTTTTCATGAAACTCAACTCCTTACCGATTTTAATTATGTGTATAATACACGCATATTGGGGTTGCCCAATCCCGGATGACGCCGATACCCAGACACTTTACCAAGGAGAACGGATATGAAAGCAGCACTCGTTCAAGAGCCCGGCACAACGCCGGTTTACGCCGACTTCGCCGAGCCGGCCGTTACTGAAGGCACGGTGCGCATCGCGGTTACAGCGTCCGCTCTGAGCCATCTCACGAAAAACCGGGCATCGGGCAAGCACTATAGCTCCAGCGGGAAGTTTCCTCTTGTGCCCGGCGTCGACGGCACCGGCATTCGCGAAGACGGAACACGCGTCTATTTCGTGCTGCCGGAAGCGCCCTTTGGCGGCATGGCTGAGTACTGTGTTGTCAAGGAGACGCATTGTATTCCTTTGCCAGCGGCGCTGGACGATGTGACGGCAGCGGCAATCGCGATTCCGGGAATGTCGTCATGGGCCGCCTTGCTTGAACGTGCCAAGCTGGTCAAGGGAGAAACCGTGCTGATCAATGGTGCGACAGGTGTCTCGGGTCGTCTTGCAGTGCAAATTGCAAAGCATCTGGGCGCCGGCAAAGTCATAGCTACCGGCCGCAATGCGGAAGCCCTGCAATCTCTGCGAGCGCTTGGTGCCGACGTGACGATCAGCCTTGCGCAAGACCAGGAGGCGCTCGAAAGCGAATTCCAAGCGCAGTTCCGCGATGGCATTGACGTCATTCTCGACTATCTGTGGGGGCAGAGCGCAGAGCTGCTGCTGGTGTCCGGCGCCAAGGCGGCGCCGGAGGCGGTCCCGGTCCGCTTTGTTCAGATTGGCGCGGTTAGCGGGCCAAACATTACGCTTCCAGGTGCGGCGCTTCGATCATCGTCCATCGAACTCATGGGCAGTGGCTTGGGCAGCATTCCGATGCCGCGCATCTTCGATGCGATTGAGCAGCTGCTCAAGGCCACGATCCCGGGCGGCTTCAAGATCGCAATCAGGCCGGTCCCGCTGTCCCAGGTAGCAGATCACTGGTTAGGCGATGAAAGCTCGGCCCGGACTGTATTTACGACTGGACTCCGGTAGCATATGCCACCCAGCCTTTGATGCTCAAGCCGGCGTAGAAAAGGCTGATATCCGAAAATCCGGCAGCTTCAAGCATCGCCACATCTTCCTCTGGCGACAGGACTGACAGCTTGCTGCTGATTGCTTCTCGGGTGGCTTGCGCATGGGCCGGGCCTGCTCCATCGGGGAGGCCATAGGCGACATGGCGAGCTATCCATTTCGACCGCTCGGGCTCAGTCTGCGGGAAGCTCAGGTGGACCACGATGAACGGCGCACCATCTTTCAATCGGCGCCGCAGTTCTTTCAGGGTTTCGAGACGCTGTTCGCGTGAAATGAAATGGAAGGTCAATATGCATGTGGCGGCGTCGAAAAGCTCCTCCGGTGCGCTGCCGATGTAACCCTCATGCAAACGCACCCGCGCATCGTGTGAACTAGTCACCCGCCTGGCCAACCGCAGCATGTCGGCCGAGGGGTCGACGCCATCGAATGACCATCCTGGATGCGCTTCCGCCAGTGCCTTGATTTCCTGGCCGCCGCCGGCTCCCAAGACCAGCACGCGTCCGTCGGCAGGCATGTGCTCGGCGAGTAAAAGAGACACCATGCGATGCAGGCTGGAATAGCCCGGAACCTGCCGTGGCGGACCTTCGTTATAAGAATCCACGGTGCTTCCGGAAAACGCAGAGTCGGTATTATTGGACATGGAGCGCGTCCGAGAAATGGCTGGTTTTATTCATGCAACATATGTTGTTACATAATATCCGATGTGTCAAGGACAATGCCTGCTACTCGTCGTCCTATTGGTAATCAGGTATGAATCGCGCGGTCCGGGAGGAGTCGCCGTCCATCTGGATGCGGTAGAAGTAGCTTTTGTCGGCCTTGAGGTCCTGGTCTATGGCATTCAGGGAGCGCATGTCAAACGGATCGGTTGGCGCCGCGCCGAAAACATGCTTGCCTGGCGTGAGCATGAATTCCACTTTCTCGCCGGGATTCAGTGAGGCCGCTTTTTTGCCGTCTATGTAGAGATGCTGATATACGCCGGGGCCAGAAGATCCGGCATCTCTCACAAACACCGCGCGGGCGCTGTTCGCCAGCGGCAGCGCATCGGCGCGGAATACGCGTTCCATCGGCACCGACCGGGCATTGTTGATAGGGGCCGTGACAGTGGCGCAGCCGCCGGCCGAAATGAGTACCGAGAGTGCAAGCAATGTGTTTTTCATTTTTACTCCAAACAATTGATTGTCATAAAGTAATTTGCAGCATAACCGATAGCGCATTTTTTACCAAAATAGTTTACGCGAGTCGCCAGGCTTGATCTCATCAAGATCATTAGCTGTTGTGGCTCGAATGTACCGTCGCGCAGGGGATAGTTTGTGAGAAATTGACGATATTCCTCATTTGCAAAAAATACTGTTTCCTGCAATGATCGCCGCTTGGCAATGCCTGGGAAAAGCCGCGCAATAGCCTTTTGGATCAGTCGATCTTAATGCTCGAAGTGAAATGAACCGTCATGCGTTACCAGGGAAAAATCGCCAATTGGAAAGATGACCAGGGTTTTGGTTTTGTCATCCCGAACGGTCGCAAGGAAAAAGCTTTTGTGCATGTCAAGGCCTTCGCCAGCCGTTCGCGTCGCCCGGCTGAAGGCGATCTCATTACCTATGAGTTGATCATGGACGAGAAGGGGCGTTTTCGTGCCGACGAAATCAGGTTTGCCGGCGAGAGGGCTGTGTCGGCGGCTTCCTCAGGAACCAGGTGGTTCGGCTTTGTCTTTATCGCTCTGTTCTTCTGTTTCTTGCTGGCGGCCGCATTGACGGCGTGGATTCCGCTGGCAGTGCCTGTCCTCTATCTTGCGGCAAGCGTCATTGCCTTTCTTGCGTATGCATTCGACAAGGACGCCGCGCAGAACAAACGATGGCGAACCAAGGAGAGCACGCTGCACCTGCTGGGACTTGCCGGCGGCTGGCCGGGCGCTTTCCTGGCCCAGAAAATCATGCGCCACAAATCGAAGAAAGAAGAATTCCAGGCAGTATTCTGGATCACCATCATCCTGAATTGCTGTGCGCTCGGCTGGATTTTGACAAAGCCTGGCGCCGGTTTTTTGCGATCCGCCATTGCCCTGGCGGCGTGATCCAAGGATTGTCGATTTTCACTTTGAATTTGGGCCTGATGAATTTGGGCCTGATACATGATATTGCGCAGACGAACTAAGATGTCGTTGGCGAGAGAGCAATATGTTTGCAATGCTCGGTATCGCACATACGGCCGTGAAGGTTTCCGATAGATTCAAATTTTAGATCGGAGACTATCATGTCAGCCAAGCGAAATTTTTCCCTATCCATATTTATTGCTTGCAAGGCAATGCGGCAACTGGCCATGGCGCTTTTTATCTCTGGCGCCTCGCTGGCCGCAACGGCCGCCGGCAATCCGCAAGATGCGAATGCGCGCTACCAGGCGGAACGGGCGGCCTGCCTGAACGGGCAATCGAACCAGGCGCGCGCAACTTGCCTGCGCGAAGCCGGCGCGGCTTTGCAAGAGTCGAAAAGAGGCCGTCTCGGCGACGATCAGGCGGCCGATCAGAGGAATGCTCTGTTGAGGTGCAATGCCTTGCCGGCCGATGACCGCGACGCTTGCCAGCGTCGCATAGCGGGCGAAGGCACGACCACCGGCAGCCTGCTTGAAGGCGGCGTGCTGCGCGAGCTGACCGTGCCGGATCGCAAATAGGCGTGCCGCCGCGGCGAATTGAAATGGGCCGGCTTGGCGGCAATCACGGGTATTTCCAGGCCGGCCAAAACCATGCCGCGCTGTTTGCTGCTTGTGTGGTCTGGATGTTTCATTGCTAAATGTTCAATGCATCAGTTTTCATGCATTCAGACGCTGCTAAATGCATGGAATTTTGAACTTGCGAAACGGGCGTGATGTCTTATTCCATCAGCTCCATCGCAGGCGTCCGTGTGGCTTCAGGGCAGGCGCGGTTGTTAATGTCCAATACTGAGATGGGAATGCTGGTTTTACCACCTATTTTCAGGAGAGAAGAAAATGCGAATTTCCTTTCTCGGTGCAATAGTTCACGATCCCAATTCCAACAGCGTCATCATTCCAGTCGTAATCGATAACAAGCTGACAAAATGCAATGTCACCAAGGAATGCCTGGATAATAAATTCTATGCCGGGCCGCAGCCGGAAGACCGGCTGGCGACTTACCGCGGCCACAAGGTCGAGATCCAGATAGCGCTTGCCCACAAGCTCAGGGCGACGGGACGCCGCAACGGCGTTACACTGTTGGCAGACGATTTTAACGATTAGACAATCCTTCATTATTGCAAGCCGGTATACAACCGGAACAGCGGATGGCCTAGCCTGCATATCAAACCAGTCATATCCAGGCTGATCGCTCTCTGCGCGGTCAGCCTCGTTTTGTGCGCGGGTGCGGCGCAAGCGGATGAAATCGATGTGATGAACTCGGGCGGTTTCACTGCCGCCTACAAAACCCTGCAGCCAAAATTCGAAGCGGCTGCCGGCCATGTGCTGATAACCGCCTGGGGGCCGTCAATGGGCAAGGCGCCGGAAGCGATTCCCAACCGCTTGTAGCGGGGCGAGCCGGCGGATGTGGTGATCATGGTCGGCTATGCCCTGGATGACCTGATCAAGCAGGTCCAGAGCATCACCACCTTTGCGGTCGGCATTCATCGAATATTCATTCGTAGGCAGCGGCGGCAATCGATTACCATGTCTGATCTGCCGACCAATATCTCTATCTGAACCATATGAAATTACCGATCGCTATAGTCATAGGCTGCGCCATCATCGCAGTCGCCATATTCCTGGGCCTTACCTACGACAAGCGCACATGGATGGAGTCATGCACCAGCGGTAACGAACTTTTCCTCAAGGACCAGACGACGCAAACCTGCGAGCTGCAATACGTCAAATCCAGAAAATGAATCGCGAGGGTGGGTAGCTTGCCATTGTGACCTGGCGCTGCTGGGACGATTTTTTCATCTTTCGGTCAACGCCAGCTTGACCGCCAAGGCGCCGAACGCCGCTGCAAAACTGCGCCGCATCCAGGCCATGACATTCGGCCGCGACACTACGCGGTCGCGCATGACTGCGGCAAACACGCCATAGCCCGAAAAAATGACGAAAGTGGCCAGCATGAAAGTGCCGGACAGCTCCAGCATGCGCAGCAGCGGGTGCGCTTCCTGGGGGCTGACGAACTGCGGCAAGAACGCGACGAAGAAAATCGATAGCTTGGGATTGAGGATGTTGATGAGGATGCCATCGATGATCACGCGCAGGTCCGAGCGTTGGTCCTGGACCTGGTCGACCCGCAATGCGCCTTTTTCGCGCAGGGAGTTCCAGGCCATGAACAGCAGATAGGTGATGCCCGCATATTTGATGGCGTTGAAGGCGAGCGCGCTGGCGTGCAGGATCGCCGCCAGTCCGAAGATGGCGGCGCCGAGGTGCGGCAGGATGCCCAGCGTGCAGCTGAAGGCAGCCAGGACGCTGGCTTTAGCTCCGCGCGACAGGCCGGCAGACAAGGTGTAGATCACCCCGGTGCCGGGCGATGCGACAATGATCAAGGTCGTCAGCAGGAATCCGAGCGTCATGGGCTTGCCCTCAATGGTTTGAGCTTGCAGGGTGGATGGCTAGTCGCGATTGCAAAGTCTATCATTGAAAACCGGTTTGGAATCCGGGGAGCAGCCGCGGGAGAAGGAGGAGGGCAATGGGAGGAGGGCAATGCGGGGGAAAATGCACTGACGCACAAGCCGGCAACGGCAGCGAGTCACGGCTTCCAGTCATGTTTGCTGCGCGCCATGCCTGGACTTTACTGGCCGGTCCCCATGCTGGCGAAACCAGATGACACCGTCCAGCTTTGTGCAGGCAAGTCTTGCGACGCCAGGTATTTTATTCGAAAGCTGCAGGACAGCTTTCGAGGTCTAACACTCGTAATCGAGTTTCAGGGATTTTGAATGTTGGATGCCTGCTTGCCTTTCGGGCCTTGGGTAACATCGAATGTCACTTTCTGGCCTTCTTTGAGCGTCTTGAAACCTTCCATGTTGATCGCGGAGAAATGCGCGAACAAGTCTTCGCCACCATCGTCCGGCGTAATGAAACCGAAACCTTTGGAGTCGTTGAACCACTTAACAGTACCTGTTGCCATAATGATCTTTCAAATGTGTTAGCTACGGGCCAAGGTTAGTAGCGCCAGGAAAATGCTTCTGTACGTTAATTAACATAGCGCCGCGGGTCGGGCCGAAAACAGGGTGCGTCCCGGCATCGATAAGTATCCTCCTAAATTTCTGTTTTTGCCAAGAGAGTTGCCGAAATAATACAGATATCCAGCTATTTGATATCTGCCATCCCTTAGCGAACGTTCGCCAATGCTTCCAGAAACTGCCCGCACCACCAGTGCACATCGTATTTGCGCACGTTCTCCAGCAGCGCCGCATGGCGCGCCTGGCGCTCCGCCAGTGGCATTTGCAGGGCGCGCTGGATGGCTTGCGCCGTGCCCGGGATGTCATAGGGATTGACCAGCAGCGCTTCCTTCAACTGTTCGGCGGCGCCGGCAAAACGCGACAGCACCAGTACTCCCGGATCGGCGGCATCCTGCGCCGCGATGAATTCCTTGGCGACCAGGTTCATGCCGTCGCGCAGCGGCGTTACCAGCGCCACGTCGCAAGCCTGGTATAAACCTGGCAGCCGGCGCCGCGCCACCGCGCGATGGATATAGCGTATCGGCATCCAGTCGAGGTCGCCGTAGTTGCCGTTGATGGCGCCGCACAGGCTTTCCAGCTCATGCTGGATGTCGCTGTAGGCGTCGACATCTTCGCGGCTGGGCGCAGCTATCTGCAGCAAGGTCGCGCTGTGCCGGTTCTCGGGATATTCATTGAGCAGTTCGCCGAAGGCGCGGATGCGCTGCGGCAGTCCTTTTGAATAATCGAGGCGGTCAACCCCGATCAGTAGCCGCCGGCGCGAATATTCGCGGCAAGTGGTTTCATAGGTTTCCTGCGATTCGCGCGCCCGCCCCAAGCGATGGAAGTCGTCGATGTCGATCCCGATCGGAAACGCACCGGCTTGCACCGTGCTGTTGAAGGCGCGGAACTGGCCGACGCCGACGGTTTCCGCGGTGGCTTCGGCTTTCACGTAGTGAGCGAAATTCAGCAGGTCGGCCTCGCTCTGGAAACCCACGAGGTCGTAGGCGAACAGGGCACGCATCAGCCATTCATGGGACGGGATCGCCGCCAGGATCTGTTGCGGCGGCAGCGGGATGTGCAAAAAGAAGCCGATCTTGTTGCCGCAGCCCATGGCGCGCAGTTCGGCTGCCAGCGGGATCAGGTGGTAGTCGTGGATCCAGATCATGTCGTCCGGCTTCAGCAGCGGCATCAGCTTGCGCGCGAACAGATGGTTGACGCGGCGATAGCCGCTCAGGTAGCCGGACTCCAGGTTGGCCAGGTCGAGCCGGTAATGGAAGATCGGCCACAGCACGCCGTTGGCGTAGCCGCGGTAATAGGCGTCATGGTCTTCCTGGCACAGGTCCATTTCGGCCAGCGTCACTTGGCCGGCCTGGTGCACGCGCAGTTCTCCCTCGCCGGGAGTGCCGTCCTTGACCACCGTACCGCTCCAGCCGAACCACAGGCCGCCGGTTTTCTTGAGGGTTTCGCCTAGCGCCACCGCCAGACCTCCTGCCGCGGGTTTGCGCGGATCAGCGAGTCGGTTGGATACTACGACCAGCCGGGACATGGGCAGATTCCTTTCTTGTTGTGGATGAGGTGTTTTGCAATCGCGTTCAGATGGCGCTCTCCCAGGCTGCGGAAAGGCGCATGGCGCAGTTGATGATGCCAACCATGGAATAGGTCTGGGGGAAGTTGCCCCACATTTCGCCGGTGACCGGATGGGTGTCTTCGGACAGCAGGCCGAGATGGTTGCGGGTAGCCAGCATGGTCTCGAAAATCTCGCGCGCCTGTTCTTTGCGGCCTATGCGCGCCAGCGCGTCGATGCGCCAGAAGGTGCAGATATTGAATGCCGTTTCCGGCCGGCCGAAATCGTCGGGTGCTTCGTAGCGCCGCATGTAAGGGCCGTCGCACAGATATTTTTCCAGGGCGTCGACGGTGGCGATGAAACGCTGGTCGGTCGGCGCGACCAGGCCGACTTCCACCATCAGCAGCACGCTGGCGTCGAGGTCGCGGCCGCCGAAACTTTCGGCATACGCCTGGCGTTCCTCATTCCAGGATTCGCTCAGGATGCGCTGGCCGATGGTCGCCGCGCGTTCGTGCCAGTAAGCGGCGCGTTCTCCCAGCTCCAGTTTGCTGGCGATCTTGGCCAGGCGGTCGCAGGCGGCCCAGCTCATCAGCGCTGATGAAGTATGGATGCGCGAACGGGTGCGCAGCTCCCACATGCCGGCGTCCGGCTGGTCATACAGGGTAAAGGCGCGCTCGCCGCAAGCTTCCAGATGCTGGAACTGTTCGACGCCGGAGCGGTGCAGCAGCCGCTCGTCGTGGAACGACTGTGCAGCGCCGAGCACGATATTGCCGTAGACGTCATGCTGGAAATGCTCGTAAGCCTGGTTGCCGACGCGCACCGGCTGGTGGTTGCGGTAACCGGGCAGGTGGTCCAGGGTGACTTCCGGCAGTGCTTCTTCGAGGCCGATGCCGTACAGGGGCTGGATATGGCCGCCGGCGCTCCTGACAACGACATTGCCGAGCCAGCGCAGGTAGTCTTCCATGGTGCCCAGTTCGGACAAACTGTTGAGTGCGCGCACCACAAAAAACGCATCGCGCAGCCAGCAAAAGCGGTAATCCCAATTGCGCGCGCTGCCCGGCGCTTCCGGCACGCTGGTGGTCATCGCGGCGACGATGGCGCCGGTGTCTTCGCACAAGGACAGTTTGAGCGTGATGGCGGCGCGGATCACGGCGGCTTGCCATTCCAGTGGCGTCGCCAGGGCGCGGCTCCAGCTGCGCCAGTAAGCCAGGGTTTCCTGTTCGAAGGTGCGGGCGGTGTCGCCGATGCCGTTGACCAGGGTTTCGTCCGGCCCCAGGAGAAAGTTGTAAGGCCGGCTGACCACGAACGAGGTTTCCGCCAGCAGGTAGCTGATGGGAGCGTCGGTATTCAGGCGCAGGGTCTGTTCCGAGCCGACATATCGCAGGTGGTTGCTGCCGCGCGTGATCACCGGTATTTCGCGGCCCCAGTCGAAACGCGGGCGCAGCAATATGCGCAGGCGCGGCGCGCCGCTCAGCGGATGCAGGCGGCGCACCAGGGTCAGCGGCCGGAAGAAACGGCCACGGCTGGGAAAGCGCGGGGCGAAATCGGTAATTTCCACGCCTTGTCCCAGAGTGTCGAACAGGCGGGTATGCAGCACCGCGGTGTTCGGTTCATACCATTGCTCGCTATGGGAAAAATTCTCCAGCTGGAAACTCCACAAGCTGCCGTTTTCGCTGGGATCGAGCAAGGCGTTGAACACCGGGTCGCCGTCGAAGCGGGGCAAACAGCACCAGACCACGCGTCCGAGCTTGTCGATCAACGCATTCAGCGCGCAGTTGCCGACGACGCCGAGGTCGAGAGAAGAAGTGGATGGTATGGCGCCGGCTGTAATCACATCGGCAGCCGGCGCTGCGGCAGCCGTTGCTGCTGCAACCGGCGCTGCTGCAACCGGCGCTGCGACAACCGTAGCGGCCAGCGTTTCGGCGGCCGACGCTTCGGTAGGTGGCTTGGTCATGACTTCCCCTTCGATTATTATTGTGAATGCTTCAGCACCTGCGCCAGCATGCTGCGTACCGCGGCCGGGCTGGCGATGCGCGCGCGCGCCAGGCTGGGGCCGGGGCCTACCTTGATGCCGAGGCCGCCGGCTGCTTCCGACTGGACCCAGGCAAAGCCGACCTCATCGGTAATGTCGTCGCCGATGAACAGCGGCCGGCGGCCGGCAAACGGCGCTTCTTCCATGAAAGCTGCAATCGCCTTGCCTTTGTCGGCGTCGGCCGCCTTGGCTTCGACCACCATATTGCCGCGCAATAGCGCAAATCCTTGTTCGTGCGCCAAGGCTTCGCTCATTGCTTGCACGCAGATCTGTTCCAGGTGAGGAGCGCGCCGGTAATGCAGGGCCAGTGCGCCGCGTTTGACTTCCAGCAGCAGTCCGGCATGCTGCTGCGTCAGCGGCTGCAGGCAAGCCAGCAAGCGTTCGATGTCGGGCACCTGCAGTTGCGTCATGCGGCCATCGGCGCTGCGGCGCTCGGCGCCGTGTACGCCGGCCACGGGTAAACGCAGGGGCGCAAGAAAATGGTCGATCTGCTTTAACGGACGGCCGCTGACAATGGCCAGCGCTCCGTTTGCAGCATGTTGGAGCCGTTGCAAGGTTGTTATCAAGTCTGGCGGCAGCACCACGCTTTCCGGCAGCGGGGCAAAATCGACCAGGGTATTGTCGAAGTCCAGAAACAACGCATCAGCGGCAAAGTCGTAGTCACGATTTTGTGGAGGCATGTTATGTATGGTGGCGGAACGCCGGATTAGTTCCATGACAAAAGTGACAGATGATCATTTGTCATCAAAGCCAGGCTGAAAAAACGCTCGGGAAACGGGGCGGCGGCGCTGTCGATGCGCCGCCCCGGCTTGCTATAGCTGAGCTTTCATTGCTGCCGATTCCATCGCCGCATTGCGCTCTTCGCTGGCTTCGATCGGATCGACAATATCGTCGCTCGCTGCCGCCGCGCGCTCGGCGGCAGCAATGGCCGGATCCAGGCCGGTGCCGAACTCTTCCTCGTCGTCGCCCGGCGGCTCCAGCATGTCTTTCAGCATGGCGCTCAGCTCCGCCGTATCCCACGGCTCGCCATGGCGTTTTTTTACCGTAATGTAGTGCCTTACTTCTGCGTCTTGCTCCGGAGTCAACGGCAGCCCCCGGAAACTGCTCTTGGGTTCAATGTCGGTCATGATGTCACTCCCGCGTTGCGCTGGCTGGTGTGGGTTTCATGGTTTGCGAAACACCACACTGAGAGTGTAGACCTATTGCGCGAGCTGGTGGGGCCTTCGGCGGTTTTATCTGGCCGCACTGGCCATTTGCGCCTTTGCTTACAGTTTTGGAATCCTGATGCGGCTTACCATCAAGGCCCCGGACAGGGCGAACATCAGCACTAGCGGGTGGAACTGGAAGCCGGCGACATACACCACGCCCAGCCACAGTTGTTCGCCCAAGGCGCCGTGCCAGGCAGCCGCCGCCAGCACCATGACCAGCAGCAAGGAAGTGGGGATCGGCGTGCCTTCGAAATATTTCACTTTGTCGCCGCCTTCCGAAAGTTTTTCGGATGTGACGTTGTAGCGCGCCAGGCGCGAGACGCCGCAAGCGACAAAAAACACCAGGATGATGCGGTCCACCAGCCCCTGCATGCCGCAGCCATAGGCAATGATTGCCGGCGCCACGCCAAACGAGATGATGTCGGCCAGCGAATCGAGTTCGCGTCCCATGGCGGAGCTTTGCGCGCGCCAGCGGGCGATGCGGCCGTCCAGCACGTCAAATACCAGGGCTGCCGGAATCAGGCTGCAGGCCAGGAGGATATGCAGCACTTCGCGGGTCTGCAGATAAGTCATCACGGAAAACAGGGAGCCGACGCCGCAGAACGCGTTGCTGAGCGTGAACCAATCGGCGAGATGGAATTCACGTATCATCGAAAAAGGCTTAGGTCTGGTCATTGATTCAATCCGGATGTGATAAAAAAAGTGGGGCAATCAATTGCCCGCACCAAATTTATCACATACGGCGCGCCAATCCATACCTGAATGCCTGATCTAGGGCCTGTTAGCACTTAATTCGGGAGATGCGTTCCCACCAGAACGAGCGCTGGCAAGGCGCGTGGCACAGCTGGGGCTGATGCCCCAGCAAGCCATGCAACGCGGCCAGCGCTCGTTCTGGTGGGAACCCTCCGGGAACGGCTGCAGGCGTCACATGCCGTCGTTGCGCCTCCTTGCCGTAGCACCGCTACGCCGCGTCGTCGCGCCTAGGCCTGTAACGCCTGCCGCGCGTTCGCACTCCCGAATTAAGTGCTAACAGGCCCTAGCGCGATGCGACCTTGGTAAGTGCCGGCTGGGCGCGGTACATGGCTGGAAACAGGCGCTTCAGGTCGTCGATTTTCGGCAGGTCGTTGACGACGATGTAAGGGTAGCCAGGATTACGTGTGAGGAAATTCTGGTGATAGGACTCGGCGGGATAGAAGCCGTTGAAAGGCTCGATCCGCGTCGCCAGCGTTTTGCCGAACACTTTGCTTTTGTCGATCTGGCCGACATACGCTTGCGCCAGGTTGCGCTGCATGTCGTTGGCGGGAAACACCGCCGAGCGGTACTGGGTGCCGGAGTCTGGACCTTGGCGATTCAACTCGGTCGGATCATGGGCGACCGAGAAAAATATCTGCAGCAGCTTGCCATAAGTGACCTGGGCCGGATCGTAAGTGATCTGCACTGCTTCCGCGTGCCCGGTGTCGCCATCGCTGACCCGCTCGTAGCGGGCCGTATCGCGGCTGCCGCCCGCGTAACCGGACACCACGTCAGTCACTCCACGCACATGCTGGAACACGCCTTGCACGCCCCAGAAACAACCGCCGGCGAAGACAGCCGTCTCCGTGTGCGCAGTGGCAGGCGGCTGTTCATCGCTGGCGGGCGGCGGCACGACTTTCGCCGTCTCTGACGAGAGCGCCGGATTCTGGCTGAGCAGCGCGGCAAGCCCGAGCCCGCATGCCGCCAGCAATCCCTTGGCCCAGGTAATGGCAACTGCCTGCCGCCTGGTTTTGCTTGATAAGTTATCCATGACATCCATCCTCTTCGATATGATCGGTTTTTTGCGACACTGGTACTTAGTCGGCAAAGCCTGGATTTCCTTACGGAGAATGGAGTTTATCTTTGTAGATTGCGTAGTTCCAGCATACACCCAGGCGGAAATGCAGGCTCGATGTTGCTTTGCCAATTTGTCCGTGGCAACATGCTGCGAGGCATTTTGTGTCTTCGATTGTTGTCTGGAAGAGAGCGTATGACCGTATTGATGTTGAGGCCGCCTGTTGCAGCGGATTATGCCGCCGTCGCCTCCTGGATCCCCGATGCCGAGGCTTGCGTGCGCTGGGCCGGTCCGCAGCTGGCGTATCCGTTTGACGCCGGCGCATTGCCGCAATTGCTGGCGGTAGAGCACGGCGCCAGTTACGCTCTGTGCGACGCGCAGGCCGCTTTGCTCGGCTTCGGCCAGTACCGCTTGCGTCAGCCCGGAACGGCGCACTTGTGCCGCATCATCGTCGCTCCCGAGGCGCGCGGCCAAGGCATGGGCAAGGCGTTATGCCGCTTGCTGATTGATGAAGCAAGCCGTGCGACTGCGGCGGACGCCGTGACACTGCGCGTTTATCGCGATAACCTTGCCGCTTACGCAGTTTATCTGGACCTGGGATTTGTCCCGACCGACGAGGAAGCGGACGCCGAAGTGCTCATGATGAAATTGACGCTCAAGGCCTGACCGCTGCCGGCGGCAGCGGCGCGCGCAGGAAGGCCGCCCTGAGCCAGGCGTTCACCGGTTCCGAATAGAATCGGGCGACAAGGCCGGCGACGATCGCCGAAATCGCCAGGAACAGGGTCAGCAGCGGCAGCTTGTAGCCATAAGCCATGGTCCCGCGCGGTATGAAGCTGCGCATCAGCCCAAGTACGATGATGTGGAACAGGTACAGCTCATAGCTGTGCCTGCCGAGCCAGCGCACCCCGGCCAGCAGCCGGTTGCGCCGTAGCCAGGCGGGTGTGGCGCGGCTGCCGGACCCTGCCAGCAGGACGGCGGTGCCGGCCGCGACCAGGCTGAAGCCGAACACCTCATGGCCGATGATGCCGCGCAGGTAAGTGACGGCGACCAGGCAGGCCGCGGCAAGCTGGATCAGCGCTCCGGCCTTCCCCTGCAAACGATTCCTGGCCGCAAACAAGGCAGCACAGCAGCCAAAGGCCACGGCGTCGAAACAGGCCGCGTAGGCATACATGAAATAGATCTCGTCACTGGCATGGAAGCTGCGGTAAACCGGGCCGATCACAATCGCCAGGATCCATACCGAGGCGATCGCCCACTCGCGTTTCAAGCCGAAACAGAGCAGGGGAAACACAAGATAGAACACCTCTTCCACCGACAGCGACCAGTAGATATTCATCGCATAGTTGAAATACCATGCGTGCTGCATCAGCACATTGTGCCAGAAGGTCAGGACAGACAGGACTGCTAGCGGGTAGCCGACATCCGGCCAGCCGTGCTGGGCGGAATTCATGAACGCGGGCTGCCCGAGCAGCCCCAGGATAACGATGGCTGCAAGCGCCACCAGCAGGCACGGCATGATCCGCGCCAGGCGGAAGACATAAAAGCGGCGCAGGTTGACCTCGCCGAGGCTGCCATAGCGTTTGATGGCAGTCGAGGTGATCAGGTAGCCCGAGATCGCAAAAAACATCGTCACCCCGTAGTTGCCGTTGACCGCAACCGCCTTGATGGCTTCCTTGGAAAACAGCAAGGCCAGCGGACTGTTGGTGAGCGCGTAGGACAGATGATAGTGGAGGACGAGCACCAGGCTGATGGCAATCCCTCTGAGCAGATCTATCCTGAAGTTGCGCGAGTCATCAAGAGCCATTGGGGGTTTCATTTTCCAGGACGATAGGAACTGCGGGCCGGCAAGCATCATAAACGTAAACTGCGACTTAAACTGCGTGGCTTGCGTTCGCAGATAGGGAGCTCAATTTGCGAACTGAAGTTTAAATTGCCATTTTTTCTATTCGGAAACAAAGTTGTTTCTAAATGTTTCCGTATGCATATGCTTGGTGACGCCGGGAATTGGAGCCGATATGATGCATTTTTCTCAATCACAATCTCCTTCCATGAAAAACATCGTTCTGGGCTTGATCGGCGCGTCCCTTGCATTGCCTTGCTTTGCGCAATCCGTCGATGCGCCATTGGTCAAGGCCGGCGATAGCTGGACCTATCGCCTCACTGTGGAGAGAGGGCCTTCCGGATGGAGCCAGAGCCGTTCCGAAGTTGCGGTTTCCCATGTCACTTCTTCCAGCATTTATTACTCGACAAAACAAAGCGGATCGACGCAGGCTGCCAATGACATGTTTGCCGGTACCGACTGGAGCCGGAGCCGCGATGTGAACGGTAAGGAGACAGTAGTCAACAAGCCGTTTTCATTTCCATTGAGCGCCGGGAAAACCTGGGAAATCCAATACACTGAGCAACATCCCAACAAGGCGCACAGGTTTGAGCAATGGAGCCACAAATTCACGGTGGTCGGTTTTGAAACGGTTGAAGTACCGGCGGGGAAATTCAAGGCAATCAAGATTGAAGAAGAAGGCCGATGGAATGCGGAGATGGAGCCGGCTCAAACAATTTTGCAAGGAGCACAAACAGGACAGGGCGGCGCCACCATGGTCACTCAGGTGCAAAAAACCACAGCCGGACCGGCGACTGGCAGGACCTACAAGGCATTCTGGTATGTGCCGGAAGTTAAACGCTGGGTCAAGTCGGTAGAAGAATATTACGGAAATGGCGGCGTCCGCACGGAACGTTACACCGGCGAGCTGGAATCATTCAAGTTGAGCGAGTGACTTCCCGGTCTGGGCGAAATGCCATAGGATGAGGGTCTCGTCCAGCTGGTTTCTGATACATGAAGACAGCCTCATTCCGTGAAATTTAATTTATGCGCTACGTTGATCTTCCTGGATTTGCACATGAACTCGTTTACATGCGTCCGCTGAGCCGTGCCGATGCGCCATCCTGGTATGCGTATCTGACCAAACCGCATGTGCTGGAACATACCAGTTGGCATCTCGCTTCAATGGATGAACTGCAGCTGAAATTCGACGCCATGGAATCCTCGGACCTCGGAGCAGAAATGCGGTTCGCGATTATCCTGAATGACTCCGGCGCGCTGGTCGGAACTGTCGGCTTTCATAGCGTATCGCCGCTGAACCGGACAGCGGAAATCGCCTACGACCTTGCCCCCGATGTCTGGGGCAGGGGCATTGCGGCTGCAGCATGCAATGCCGTGGTCGAATGGGGATTCTCGCATCTTGGCGTGGTCCGGATCCAGGCTACCACACTTGACACCAATACGCGGTCAGCCAGGGTATTGGAAAAATGCGGTTTCCAATGCGAGGGCTTGTTGCGCAGTTTCCGCATGGTGCGCGGCAATCCGCGCGATTTCTGGATTTACTCCCGCCTCAATCCGCACTCCGCGGTTGCAGAAACCTAGATAGCGTCAGTCATACTCGCCCGAATCGTCGTCGGCGAGAACCGTCGCGGCATTGTCTCCCAACAGGTAGCGCGGTCCCGTGCCGCGCCGTTTTGCGGCATCTTCTGGATTGTATAGCGCGCACTTTTTCAGCGAAAGGCAGCCGCAGCCGATGCACGAAGTCAGCTGGTCACGTAGCGCCGTCAGTGTATCTATGCGCTGCTGGAGTAGGGGGTGCCAGGAACGCGAGAGCCGTTCCCAATCCTGTTTGGTTGGCGTGCGTTTCTGCGGCAATGTCGACAAGGCCGCCTTGATTTCGTCGAGACTGAGGCCGACTGTCTGCGCCACGCGGATGAAAGCGACCCGGCGCAATACGTCCCTGGAGAACTGGCGCTGCCGTCCGCTTTCGCGCGTGCTGCTCAATAATCCTTGTTCTTCATAGAAGCGCAAGGCGCTGGCTGCCACGCCGGAGCGTTTCGCCAGTTCGCCGATGGTGATCAATATTTCGCTCATGCGGTTTCCCTGAAAGTCATTGAATTCAAGTTTACTTGAACTTCATGATAGTTGTGCGTGATGGTCCCGGTTATTTTCCGAATTCATCCGGTGCCAGGGAAGATCCGTGCTAGATTCTCGGTTCGGTGTATGAACTCATGGAAGGTACGTATTGCCAACATGACACAGTATCCTCATTCGCAATTCGGTAGTTGAGCGCGATGGCCCAACACCGCTTCACCCCAAGCTCGGGTCCATAGCAATGATTACCGCCATCCAAACTGTCGAGCCTCAAGATATTCCAGAATTGCGCAGTTTCATGGAACGCGTTATGCGCTCTGAACGCGTATTCGACGATCTCAGCCTGCAAGCCGAACTTGTCCATAACGTGAATCAGAATCTTGACTGGTGGTCGATGAATAGCGATGAATGTTGTCATCTCAAATTCATCCAGGACGGACAGATTGCCGGAGTGGTGTTGGTGAAAAATTTCTGGAACCTATGCAGTTTGTTCGTGGCGCCGGAACTGCATCGGCAGGGTATCGGCCGGCAGCTTGTTGTTGCGGCCATTCAGCATTGCCGCAATTTTACTGACAGGTCGTCGATTCGACTCAATGCCGCGCCCAATGCAGTCGTTTTCTATGAAGCAATCGGCTTCTTGCCGGCAAGCAGTACCAGGATCCTTCCGCCTGGATTTAAACCCATGGAATTTCATCTATGAAGCACGATGTGCCTCAATAGGAACCGAGGAAACGGCGAGAGAGCCAAGTTGAGCGTGTCGATGTGGGCGCTGCACCCGACGCCGGCTGAAACCGGCAATATCTTCGGAACCGGCCTGCCGATTTAACCTAGCATTTGGCAAAGAACATTTTTGTCTTGGCGTCCTTGCGTTCCTTGTCTATCCACTCCTTGGTCTGGACCGGGCTTTGCTGTGCGCCGGTCCGTCCGCCACGGGCGATGCGTTCGTCGTCCATCCTGTCGAGTTCGCTGACGCGGTCTTGCAAGCGCCGGCATTCTTCGCTAGCTTGCGGTTTTGCCGTATCCAGCGATACGCGCGGGCCGGCTTCCTGGGCCTGCGCTACGGCAAGGCTGGCCGCCGTCAGCAGCATGGCAGCAAGGGGTTTGTGGAATGTCATGGTCGTCATAGATTGATGTTCCTTTGAATCCAGGCACCGGCACTGGCCTTTGCCTGTTGTCATGCAGTGCAGCGCTTAGCGATGATAGCGGTCGTTGTCGCGGTGGTCATAGCCACGGCGACCGTCGCCGCGGTGATGGTCGCGCCTGCCGTCATATCCGCCGCGATGGTCGCCGCGCTGCCAGCCGCCGCGGCGGAGTTCCCAGCCGTTTCGTCCCTGGCGCCATTCCGGCCGGTTATACATATAGCCGTTGCGCGACCTTTCCCAGTGCCCGCCAGCCCAGACATGGCGGCGGCCATCCCAGTTCCAGTATCCGGGCGCCCACATGTAGCCAACGCGCGGCGGCGGCATCACTTCGTATCTTGGCGGCGGTGGCGGCGTGCCGATGATGATGTTGACGCCGACTTGCGCCATGGCCTGGGTCGGCACTAAGGCGGCGGCGCTGACGGCGGCGAGGGCAACTGCGCAGAGCAAACGTTTCATGGATTTTTATAGTGTGGATGGATTGCACTAACTATACCTGCGAATGTAAACCGGCCAAGCAATGATGCAATTAATTACATTCATTTATAACTGGCATTTAAATACGCTTCCGCTTATATTATGTATGCATACATACATAATTCAGGAGTTTGCCAACATGCAGGATTTTCGCGGACAGATGATTTTGAAAGCCATCCAGCTTTTGCCGACGCATGGTTACGCTGGCATCACGCTGATGCATGTCGCCCGCGCCTGCAAGGCTCCCAGAGGATCGCTTTATCATTATTTCCCCGGCGGCAAGGATGACTTGATGGCGGCAGTGCTGGAGGCGGCCAAGGAATACAGCCTGGGCACTTTCATAACTTCCTGCTCGCGCGCGCCGGAACTGCAGGATTACATCGCTGACATGGGCAGGGCCTTGTCGGCCGCGCTCAGCAAATCCGGCTTCGAGCTCGGCTGTCCGGTGGCGGCGATTGCGATGTCGACTGCAAAGACCCATGTCCTGAATCAGGCATGCAAGGCCATTTACGCCGACTGGCGCCTGGCGCTGCAAGCAAGGCTGCAGGCTTACGGCTTGCCGTCCCGCGAGGCGGCTGTGACGAGCCTGAACATCCTGAATGCCTTCCAGGGAGCGCTGCTGCATGCCCGCATGGCGGCCTCCTGCGAGCCGATCGAACAGGCTGCGCTGCTGCTGCAGCGGGATATCCAGCAGCGTGGCCATTAACACACACTTACCGCCGACACCTACCGGAGCAATCGATATGAACCTGTTTCTGCGTCTTTTTTATGTGCTGCTCTCGTCTTTCTTTCGTCCGCGGCTCACGGTAGGCAAGACCGTCAGCGAAATCAGCATGCTGACCATGCCCAACGATCTCGACATCAACCTGCACGTCAACAACGGCCGTTATCTCACCTTGTGCGACTTGAGCCGGGTCGATGTATTTATCCGCACCGGGCTGGCGCGGGTCATGATCAAGCAGGGATGGATGCCCATCATCGCCGAGCACACGATGACTTACCGCAAGTCGCTGGGCATGTTCAAGAAATTCAAGGCGACGCTGGAAATCACGCACTGGGACGAAAAATATTTTTTCATGACGCACCGTTTTTCCGTGAATGGCACGATCATTGCCGACGGCACTTCCAAAGGCGTGGTGAAAGGCAAGCAGGGCGTGGTCCCGCCTGACGCGGTGATCGCTGCGGTGCTCGCTGCAAATGGCGGCGCCGTGCTTCGATGAAACCTGGCGGAAAATGGTAAAGTTCCTGCTTGCCGGACATCCTAGAACGATCTCATGCTGCAGACTTCCATCGATCACCTGGTCATTACTGCGGCGTCCCTGGCGGACGGCGTGGAGTATGTGCGGCGCGCGCTGGGCGTGACGCTCGAAACGGGCGGCGAACACCCGCGCATGGGAACCCACAATTGCCTGCTGAAACTCGGCGACGAGATTTTCCTCGAAGTGATCGCGGTAAACCCGGATGCACCGCGTCCTGTCCGCCCGCGCTGGTTCCAGCTCGACGAACTGGCTGCCGATTGCCCGCCGCAGCTGGCGACATGGCTGGCGCGGACCGGCGACATCCATGCTGCAATCGCAGCCTCGCCGGTCGATGCCGGCGTGATCGAGCCCATGACGCGCGGCCGGCTGAACTGGCTGATCAGCATTGCAGCGGATGGCAAGCTGCCTCTGCACGGCATCGCACCGTCATTCATCGAATGGCAGGCCGCAACCCATCCGGCCCGCAAGCTGCAGGACCTGGGTTGCTCGCTGATTCGCCTGGAAGCGTTCCATGCCGAAGCAGAGCAAGTCGACCGCATGCTGGCATGCGTCGGTTTTCAAGGCGCATTTTCGGCAACCGCCATCGCCGCAAGCGAACAGCCTTACCTGGTCGCGCATATCCAGACCCCTGCCGGGCTACGCCAGCTTGGCGGGCCGGCAGCTTACGCCGCCAAATAACCCTTCTCCCCACCTGAATCATCAGCCAGCCCTCATGACGGCTGTCGCGCATGCGCCACGCCTGGCGAGAATTCCTGTTTGTCAGGATTTTGTCAGCTTCCCTTCAGGTTCCTGACAGGATAGCCCGGTAGCCTGTGCGGGTCCCGGTTTGCTGGGACTGTACTTATCTCCGGAGCTGCAGCGGACGACATGTGTCGCTGCATGCAAGATCCCTGCGCCGCTCTTCTGCCGCGCTGACCCAAACCGGTGCCGCCGGCGATGTCCGGCAACTGTCCCGGTTGAAAAAAAAACGGCATTCCGCCCTCCGGACAGCGATCTGGCCAGGGGCTGACGTGAACCACAATCTCTTAACACGAGCATGACCATGAACAAGAATATTTTCCGGCGCAAACCCCTGATGGCCCTCGTCGTCGTCGTCCTGATTGCCGGCAGGCTTGCCTTCGTCGTATTCGACAGCAAGGCGTCCGCCGGCGCTGCCGACACGGCATCGACCGTGAACTTCACCAAGCAAGGCGAGCGCATCGCCATTCCGGAACATTCGCCGCTGCGGCAGCGCCTTGCAGTGCAGGCGGTGGCGGCGCTGGATGCTTCACATGTTCTGGAGCTGCCAGCGCAGGTGGAGGCGGATCCTGCCCGCACCATCAATATCCTGCCGCCGGTGGCCGGCAAGGTGCTGGAATTGAAGGTAGGCCTTGGCGACCGCGTGCGCAAGGGCCAGCTGCTGCTGGTGATGGCTTCCGGCGATTTCGCCCAGGCTAGCGCCGAGCTGCAAAAAACCCGCGACGCCCTGCAACTGGCTAAACGCGCGCTGGAGCGGCAACGCGGCGTGCAGCAGGCCGGCGCCGGCGCCGCCAAAGACCTGGAACAAGCTGAAAGCGCTTATGCCCAGGCCCAGGCCGAATTCGCCAGCGCCGATACGCGTCTCAAGTCGATCAGCGCCGCCGGCAGCAGCGGCCAGCGCCTGAACCTGGCCGCACCGGATGCCGGCAGCATCACCGAACTGGCGGTCGGCGCCGGGCAATCGGCCAACGATACGAACGCGGCCCTGATGACGATCGCCAACCTGGAAAACGTCTGGATCACCGCCAACGTGCCGGAAAACATGCTGTCGTCGATCAGGAAAGGGCAGGCGGCCAGCATCAGCCTGCCGGCATACCCTGGCGAGCAGTTCCACGGCAAGGTGTCGTTCATCAGCGACGTGCTGCAGGCCGATACGCGCCGGGCGCTGGTGCGCATCAGCGTGCCCAATGCCGATGGCAGGTTCAAGCCCAACATGTTCGCCAATGTTTCTTTTGCCGTGGCACAGACGGCAGCCCCTGCGGTGCCGCCGTCGGCGCTGCTGATGAATAACGAAAACACGACCGTGTTCGTCGAAGTCGCGCCCTGGACATTCGTCCGCCGCACCATAGAAACCGGCAACCAGGAAGACGGCAGCATACGCATCCAGAGCGGCTTGCAGGTTGGCGAACGGGTTGTCACCAAGGGCGGAGTGCTGCTCAATGATTAACAACATCGTGCGTTACTGCCTGCAGAAGCGTTATGCCGTCATCCTGGTGACCCTGATGGTGACGTTGTTCGGCTACTACTCGTGGACCCGGATGGCGGTCGAGGCTTATCCCGAGCTGTCCGATATCACCGCCCAGGTGACAACCCAGGCGCCAGGGCTGGCTGCCGAGGAAATCGAACAGCAGATCACCATCCCGCTGGAGCGCGAACTGAGCGGCACGCCAGGCCTGGTGCACATGCGTTCGTCCAGCACTTTCGGCTTGTCGCTGATTACCCTGACATTCAAGGATGGCGCAGAAGATTACTGGCAGCGCCAGCGCGTCAGCGAGCGCATGGCGCAGGCGAAACTGCCGGCCGGCATTACGCCAGGCCTGGATTCGGTGACCAGCCCCGCCGGCGAGATCTATCGCTATACGCTGGAGTCAGACAGCAAGAACCTGATGGAGCTGTCCGAAATCCAGCGCTGGATCGTGATCCCTGAGCTGCAGCAGGTGCCGGGCATCGCCGAAGTCGGCAACTTCGGCGGCCTGACCATGGAGTACCAGCTGGAAGTCGACCAGAAGCAACTGGAGCGTTTTGGGGTTTCGCTGTCGGATGTGACGACCGCCATCGGCGCCAACAACGCCAACGCCGGCGGCAGCCGCATCACGCGCGGCGAACAGAGTTACGTGGTGCGCGGCATCGGCCTGATGCGCAGCCTGACCGACCTCGGCAACGTCGTGGTCAAACAGACTGGCGGCGTACCGGTGCTGGTGCGCGACCTCGGCAAGCTGCAGTACAGCCACCAGGAAAGGCAGGGCATCCTCGGCAAGGACAATAATCCCGATACCATCCAGGGCGTGGTCAAGCTGCTGAAATATGCAAACGCCTCGGAGGTCATCAAGGGTGTGCACGCCAAGGTAGATCAGCTGCAAACGCGGCTGGCGGCGATGGATGTCAAGCTGGTGCCGTACATCGACCGGAACGACCTGATCCAGATGACCATACACAAGGTCGGGCGTACCGTGATGGAAGGCATCGGCCTGGTGTGCATCGTGCTGATCCTGTTTCTCGGCAGCCCGCGCAGCGCGCTGGTGGCCGCGGTCACGATTCCGCTGGCGCTGGTGGCGGTGTTCATCATGATGTACCTGACCAAGATGCCAGCCAACCTGTTTTCCCTGGGGGCGCTCGATTTCGGCATCATTGTCGATGGCGCGATTGTGGTCACGGAGGCGATACTGCGCCGGCGTGAAGCCCGGCCCGACGTCGAGCTGAGCGAGACCGACGTGCGCGACGCCACCACCGAAGTGATCCGTCCGATCTTCTTCGCGACCCTGATCATCATCGTCGCCTACCTGCCGCTGTTCGCTTTTGAGCGCGCCGAAGGCAAGCTGCTGTCGCCCATGGCTTTCACCGTGGCGTATGCATTGATCGGGGCGCTGTTGTGCAGCATCGTGCTGGTGCCCGGCCTGGCTTACATGGCGTTGCGCAAGCCGCGCCGGATTTTCCATAACAAGCCGCTTGAATGGCTGGGCGCCGCTTACCGGAAAACCCTGGGCCGCCTGCTGCGGCATCCGCTGGTTTCCTATGGCATCGGCGCCGCGGCGCTGGCCGGGGTGATCATACTGGGCGCTGCTACCGGCCGCGAATTCATGCCGAACCTGGACGAGGGTACCTTGTGGCTGCAGGTGCAGATGCCGTCCGGCCTGTCGCTGGAGCAGGGCAGCGAGATGGCCAGCGAATTGCGCCGCACTTTGCTGGAGTTTCCGGAAGTGTCATATGCGGTGACCCAGCTCGGCCGCAGCGACGACGGCACCGATCCCTGGACGCCCTCGCACATGGAAGTGCCGGTCGGTCTGAAACCCTACAGCACCTGGGCCAGCGGCGAAACCAAGGAACAGTTCGTGCGCCGGCTCAATGCGCGCCTGGCGCAACTGCCTGGCTTTTCCATCGGCATCAGCCAGCCGATCAGCGACGGCGTCAACGATGCAGTGGGCGGCGCCCACAGTCCCTTGGTGATTCGGGTCTATGGCGACGATTTCAAGGAGCTGCGCCGCATCGGCAACCAGATCGTCGAGGTGCTGCATGGCGTGCCGGGATCCGCTGACGTGGCGATATTCCAGGAGCCGCCGGTGCCGCAGGTGGCGATCGACATCGATCGCGCTGCCGCCGCCCGCCTGGGCATCAACGTGGCCGATATCGCCGACCTGATCCAGACCGGCATCGGCGGTGCGCCGGTGACCCAGCTGTATGTGGCGGACCGGGTGCATGACGTTACGGTGCGGTTCCCCAAGGGCAGCCGCAACAGTCCGGAGGCGCTGGGCCAGCTGCTGCTGACTGCCGCCGACGGCGCGCGGATTCCCCTGGCGCAGGTGGCGCATATCCGCAGCACCACCGGCGAGAGCACGATCGCCCATGAAAACACGCATCGCCAGCTCACTGTGCGGCTGGACTACGCCGACCGTGACCTGCAATCGTATTACAAGGATGCGCAGGCACAGGTGGCGCAGAAGGTCCATTTCGATAAAACCAGATACCGGCTCGAATGGGCCGGGCAGTTCGAGAACCAGGAACGGGCGCAAGCGCGCCTGGTGCTGGTGTTCGGCCTGGTGTTGGGCCTGATGGCGGTCATCTTGTATGCGGGTTTCGGCAAGCTGCGGCAGGCATTGCTGATCCTGGGAGTGGTGCCGCTGGCGGCGCTGGGAGGCTTGATTGCATTGCGGGTCACCAATGGCACCATCAACGTTGCGACCGGAGTCGGCTTCATCGCGCTGTTTGGCGTCGCGGTGCAGAACGGCATCATCATGGTCTCCAATATCAACCGCGTCCGGCGCCAGGGACTGGCCTTGCTGGAGGCAGTGCTGGCAGGCGCCAGCGAACGGTTCCGGCCGGTGCTGATGACCGCCACCGTGGCATCGGTAGGCATGCTGCCGGCGGCGCTGGCGACCGGCGTCGGCACCGATGTCCAGCGCGGCCTGGCGACGGTGGTGGTGGGCGGCCTGGTGGTCGCCACCATGCTGACCTTGTTCATCCTGCCGGCGTTTTATTACACGCTGGAGAGCTGGATCGAGAAACGTCGCGGCGTAAGCAAAGAACTTGACGGCCGCTAAGCCGGACCGTATCAACATTGGCAGGTAAAAACATGAACACAATACAATTCAAACTGAAGACGCCGGCGCTGGCAGTGTTGCTGGCGCTCGCAGGCTGCGCCGCCGGCCCTGATTTCAAGCAACCGGATGCGCCGCAGGTACAGGGCTACGCCGGGCAGCCGCTGCCGGAAAAGACTTCTTCCGCGGCTACGCTGGGCGGCGATGCCCAGCAGTTCGTCGCCGGCATGGATATCCCCGCGCAGTGGTGGACATTGTTCAATTCGCCGGCGCTGAATGCCGTGATCGAGGAGGCCATCAAAGCCAGTCCCGATCTGCAATCGGCGCAAGCCGCCTTGCGCGCGGCGCAGGAGCTGGTATCGGCGCAGCAAGGGGCATTCCTGCCCAGCGTCAACGCCGGCCTGGCGCCGACGCGGCAGAAGCAGCCGGTGTCTGCCGGGCAGGGCACATCGCCATTCAATCTGCATACCGCTCAGATCAGCGTCTCTTACACTTTTGATGCTTTTGGCGGCAACCGGCGTCAGGTGGAGGGGTTGCAGGCGCAGGCCGAACAGCAAAGATTCTTGCTGGAGGCGGCTTATCTGACGCTGGCCTCGAACGTGGTGGAGGCGGCAGTGCAGGAGGCGGGATTGCGAGCGCAGATTGCTGCGACTCAAGAGGTGCTCAAAGTGCAGGGGCAGCTGCTTGAATTGCTGCAGCGCCAGTATGCGCTCGGCGATGTTGCCCAAGCCGACGTCCTGACCCAGCAGGCAGCGCTGGCGCAGACCAAGGCCAGCCTGCCGCCCTTGCAGAAATCGCTGGCGCAGCAGCGTAGTCGCCTGACCGCATTAGCGGGGCGTTTCCCGAGCGAGGAACTGGAGCAGACGTTCGACCTGGCCGGCCTTGAGCTGCCGCAGAAGCTGCCAGTCAGCCTGCCGTCCAGCCTGGTGCGGCAGCGGCCCGACGTACGTTCGGCAGAAGCCCAGCTGCACGCGGCCAGCGCTGCCGTCGGCGTCGCTACCGCAAACATGCTGCCGCAGGTCACCTTGAGCGCAAACATCGGCAGCGCGGCGGCGGAAATGGGAAACCTGTTTACCTCGGGCACCGGCTTGTGGGGACTGGTCGGCGGCCTGGCGCAGCCCCTGTTTGCCGGCGGCGCGCTGTTGCACAAGAAGCGCGCCTCGGAAGCCTTGCTGGAACAGGCCGCAGCTCAGTACAAGAGCACGGTGATCCTGGCTTTCCAGAATGTCGCCGACAGCCTGCGCGCCTTGCAGTACGACGCCGATGCGTTGCGAGCCCAGGATGCCGCCGAGCGCGCTGCTGCCCGCAGCCTGGAAATTTCGCGCAAGTCGGTGCAACTGGGCGAGGCCGGTCCGCAGACCCTGCTGGCGGCGCAAGGTACCTACCAGCAGGCAGTGATCAGCCTGGCGCAGGCGCAGGCGGCTCGTTTTGTCGATACGGCCGCCTTGTTCCAGGCTTTGGGCGGGGCTGGTGGAATTGCGGCGAGACTCTGGCTGAGACCGTCAGGTAGAAGGATTTGCATAGGAAGCTGTCGTCACGGATCGCTTGTCCGCAAGCACTCGTGACCGGTTTCCTCGCCGCTCTCTATGCCATTTCTTAAATATCATCCAATTGACGCTGGCGCCGATGTGACATCCGTAACCTAAGCAAGCTCGGCCACGCTGCATCATGTAGCTACTTATGGGAGGCTGATTTGACGGGATGTAATTTATGGGATACAGTTGTCGGTGAAAATTATTCAAACAACGCCGGTATTTGATAATTGGTTTGCCTCGTTGCGCGATCGCAGCGTCAAAGTGCGCATCCAGATGCGCATTGATCGTGCCGAGTTCGGTAATTTTGGCGATTGCGCACCGGTCGGAGAGGGTGTCTCCGAGATGCTGGTTCATTTTGGCTGCGGCTACCGAGTATATTTTGTGCAGCGTGGCGATGAAATGGTGGTATTGCTTGCCGGTGGCGGGAAGCCAACACAAAGCAAGGACATCAAGACGGCGTTGAAACTGGCGCGGAAACTTTAGGAGTAACGCATGGGAACGATCAAATTGCGTCAGTGGGACTCTGCCGAGCATCTGCAAACCAGCGCCGATATCGTTGCCTATTTTGATGCATGTCTTAAAGAGGCGGGCGATGATCCTGCCTTCATCGCGCATGCCCTGGGCAATATTGCGCGCGCACGCGGCATGAGCCAGATAGCGCGGGATACCGGGCTGGCGCGCGAAAGCCTGTATAAGGCACTGTCTGGCGAGGGTAATCCCGAGTTCGGAACCATTCTGAAAGTCATGAAAGCGCTTGGATTGAGGCTGCACGCGACTGCGGCATAAATCAGGACTGATCAGCGATAAGCTGATTGGAGGCAACGATAAGGCGGGACCTGGGCATAGGGCGGGCGAAGGTTCTTTTTTGGCAAACACGCAACACGATATCTTGCGCACTTGCCATGCCACATAGATTTTCTGGTATGATCGGAAGCATCCTGTTGCCGTCGCTTTTTTCACTGTTGGCGGTGGCAACTGTAACGAATTCACCATCTGTAAGAGCGAGAAAGGCATCCCGGTTATGACACCGCGAACTACCACCACAATCTGTGAGCGACGCTAGTCGAGGCCTTTTTCTACCTGCATGATGAAAAAAGCGCGGCTGGTCCGCGTTTTTTTTCGTCCGCGTTTTTGTTAAGCACACCTTAGTTAAGTACACCTTAATTTCATTCAATCCGGCGTGGTCCCGAGCGACCGCCGATATGGGGCTCAAAATGATAGCAGTCAAACTTCCCGATGGTTCACAGCGTCAATTCGATGCGCCGCTGACCGTGGCGCAGGTCGCCGCCAGCATCGGCGCCGGCCTGGCCAAGGCGGCGCTGGCCGGCAAGGTCGACGGCAAGCTGGTGGATACTTCTTTCCTGATCGAGCGCGATGTCGAGCTGGCTATCATCACCGACAAGGATGCCGACGGCCTGGAAGTGATACGCCATTCGACCGCTCACTTGCTGGCGTATGCGGTGAAGGAATTGTTTCCCGATGCGCAGGTGACTATCGGCCCGGTGATCGAAAACGGCTTCTACTATGATTTCGCCTACAAGCGCCCGTTTACTCCGGAAGACTTGCTGGAAATTGAAAAGAAGATGGCCGAGCTGGCCAAGAAGGACGAGCCGGTGACGCGCAAGGTAGTGGCGCGCGACGAAGCCATCGCCTATTTCGAATCGATAGGCGAGGCTTACAAGGCTGAACTGATCGGCTCGATTCCCCAGGACCAGGAAGTCTCGCTGTACACCGAAGGCAAGTTCACCGACCTGTGCCGCGGTCCGCACGTGCCGTCGACCGGCAAGCTCAAGGTGTTCAAACTGATGAAGCTGGCCGGCGCCTACTGGCGCGGCGATGCAAAGAATGAAATGCTGCAGCGTGTTTACGGCACCGCCTGGGCAAAGAAGGACGAACAGGAAGCTTACCTGCACATGCTGGAAGAAGCGGAAAAGCGCGACCACCGCAAGCTGGGACGCGCGCTCGACCTGTTCCATTTCCAGGATGAAGCGCCGGGCCTGATTTTCTGGCATCCGAAGGGTTGGACTATCTGGCAACAGGTTGAGCAGTTCATGCGCCGCGTCTACCAGGATAATGGTTATCAGGAAGTCAAGGCGCCGCAGATCCTGGACCGTTCCCTGTGGGAAAAGACCGGCCACTGGGATAATTATCGCGACAACATGTTTACAACTGAGTCGGAAAATCGCAGCTACGCGTTGAAGCCGATGAACTGTCCGGGTCATATCCAGATTTTCAATTCCGGCCTGCACAGCTACCGCGACTTGCCGCTGCGCTATGGCGAATTCGGCCAGTGCCACCGCAACGAACCGTCCGGCGCCTTGCACGGCATGATGCGGGTGCGCGGTTTTACCCAGGACGACGGCCATATTTTCTGTACAGAAGAACAAGTACAGGACGAAGTGGCGGCCTTCGATAAGGTAGTGCGCCAGGTGTACACCGATTTCGGTTTTACCGAAGTGGCGGTGAAGCTGGCTTTGCGCCCTGAAAAGCGGGTTGGCGCAGACGAAGTCTGGGACAAGGCGGAAAACGCCCTGCGCGAAGCGATCCGGGCTTCCGGCACGGAATGGGAAGAATTGCCGGGCGAGGGCGCGTTCTACGGTCCGAAAATCGAATATCACCTGAAAGATTCGATCGGCCGCTCCTGGCAATGCGGGACCATGCAGGTCGACTTTTCGATGCCGGGCAGGCTCGGTTCGGAATATGTCACCGAAGACAACGGCCGCAAGGTGCCGGTCATGCTGCACAGGGCGATTGTCGGTTCGCTGGAGCGTTTTATCGGGATCCTGATCGAAAATCACGCCGGTGCGATGCCTTTGTGGCTTGCTCCTGTGCAAGTTGTTGTTTTGAATATCTCCGACGCACAGTCAGAATATGTTAAAAATGTTGCACAAACGCTGAAAAAACAAGGGTTTAGAGTAGAGACCGATTTGCGTAATGAGAAGATTACCTATAAAATACGGCAGCATTCTTTGCAGAAGCCGCCTTATATACTGGTTGTCGGTGATAAAGAGCGGGATGCAAACACAGTGGCCGTGCGAGCGCGGGCAATGTCGACCTGGGCGTGATGCCTATCGACGTACTGGTGGAACGCCTCAAGAACGAGGTTGAAACCAAAGCCTGAACGGGGCGACCCGAAGCGCAAGAGCACGGCTTAATTATTTGATTTTTAAAGGAAACTGCAATAGCTACGGACAAGTCACATCGCATCAACGGCGAAATTACTGCGCCAGAATTGCGCTTATCCGGTGTCGAGAACGAAGCACTCGGTATCGTCAGTCTGGCTGAGGCCTTCCGCCTGGCGGAAGAGGCAAACGTCGATCTGGTGGAAATCGCACCGACTGCGCAGCCGCCAGTAGCCCGTTTGATGGACTACGGCAAGTTCAAGTACCAGGAACAGAAAAAGGCGCACGAAGCCAAGTTGAAGCAGAAGGTGATCCTGGTCAAGGAAGTCAAATTCCGCCCAGGCACCGATGATGGGGATTACAACATCAAGCTGCGCAATTTGACCCGCTTCCTGGATGAAGACGGCGACAAAGTCAAGATCACGCTGCGTTTCCGCGGCCGTGAAATGGCTCACCAGGACATCGGTGTACGCATGCTGGAACGTCTGAAGCAAGACCTGGAGCCGTACGGACAGGTCGAGCAGTGGCCGAAGATGGAAGGGCGCCAGATGATCATGATCATTGGGCCCAAGAAGAAAAAGTAAGATTTTAGGTGGTCTCGGCGAGCGATCGTCGAAGCCATCCAAAAGCGGCGGACTTGATTCCGCTGCGAAATCCAGTTGTGGCTGTGGTGCAGCTGGGTTTAAACAAGTGAGAGCAGGCATCCAAGCGTAACGTCATGTTGCCACCTGCAATCATGTTAAAAAAGGAGCTGTCCCTAGAGGACAGATAGTGTCATGCCAAAAATGAAGACGAAAAGCAGCGCCAAAAAGCGCTTTCGTGTGCGTCCGGGTGGAACCGTTAAACGCGGTCAAGCGTTCAAACGCCACATCCTGACCAAGAAGACCACCAAAAACAAACGTCAATTGCGCGGTTCCGTTGGGGTCAATGACCACAACATGGTATCCGTTTCGCGCATGTTGCCGAACGCTTAACCTCATACTAAGGAGTTATTATGCCTAGAGTAAAACGTGGGGTTACAGCTCGTGCCCGTCATAAAAAAATCTTGGTGCAAGCCAAGGGTTACCGCGGTCGTCGCAGTAAAGTCTATCGTGTAGCCAAGCAAGCGGTTATGCGCGCTGGTCAATACGCATACCGTGACCGTCGTAACAAGAAGCGCGTATTCCGTGCATTGTGGATCGCCCGTATCAACGCCGCTTCGCGTGAGCATGGCGTGACATACAGCGTATTCATGAACGGTCTGAAGCGTGCTTCGATCGAACTGGACCGTAAGGTTCTGGCTGATATGGCAGTGATGGACAAGCCAGCGTTTGCTGCGATTGTCAATCAAGTCAAGGCCAACATCGCTGCGTAACTTAGTTGCGTAGTTTTGCCACTGCCGCGCGGTTCTGCGGCTTGGCAATCCCGAGCGGGGCAGAGGTCAACACCTTGTGCCCCGTTTGTGTTTTTAACCGCTGGTTTTAGTTTTTATATTTGCGGGAAAGAGTTTATGAGCCGCCGCAGTGCGGCGAATTACTCTGTCCCCAACTAATATCAGCGTATTTCGGCTTCATTGGAGCAGGAAAACTGCATGAACTCCCTAGAACAATTAGTAACGCAAGCCCAGGCTGATTTCAGCGCCGCCGCCGATGCCGCCGCGCTGGAAAATGCCAAGGCCAAGTATCTCGGCAAGACCGGCCAGATCACCGAGCAGATGAAGGGGCTGGGCAAGCTGGCGCCGGATGAGCGCAAGGTCCAGGGCGCAGTCATCAACAACGCCAAAGAGCAGATCGAAGCCGCGCTGAATGCGCGCCGTGATGCCTTGGCCAACGCACAGATGCAAGAGCGCCTGAATGCGGAAGCAATCGATGTCACCTTGCCCGGCCGCGGCCGCGGCGTCGGCGGCATCCACCCGGTGATGCGTTCGTGGCAGCGTATCGAAGAAATTTTCCGTTCCATCGGTTTCGACGTGGCCGACGGCCCCGAGATCGAAACCGACTGGACCAACTTTACCGCGCTGAACAGCCCGGAAAACCATCCGGCGCGTTCGATGCAGGACACCTTCTACATCGACGGCAAGGACACTGAAGGCAAGCAGCTGCTGCTGCGCACCCACACCAGCCCGATGCAGGTGCGTTATGCGCGCATGAACAAGCCGCCGATCAAGGTCATCGCGCCGGGCCGTACTTACCGCGTCGACAGCGACGCCACCCACTCGCCGATGTTCCACCAGGTCGAAGGCTTGTGGATCGCCGAAGACATCAGCTTCGCCGACCTCAAGGGCGTGTACCTGAATTTCGTCAAGGCTTTCTTTGAAACCGACGACCTGCAAGTGCGTTTCCGTCCATCCTACTTCCCGTTTACCGAGCCTTCGGCCGAGATCGACATTGCCTTCGGCAGCGGTCCGCTGAAAGGACGCTGGCTGGAAGTATCCGGCGCCGGCCAGGTGCATCCGAACGTGGTGCGCAACATGGGGCTGGATCCGGAACAGTTCATCGGCTTCGCGTTCGGCTCCGGCATCGAACGCCTGACCATGCTGCGTTATGGCATCAACGATCTGCGCCTGTTCTACGAAGGCGACCTGCGTTTCCTGAAACAATTTAACTAAAAGCTCCTCGCCGAAGACGCTTGGGTTGTCTTGGAGTCATGCTCCCGATCTTGCTCCCGATTTTGCTCCGATAATCCAGCGTTCCCTGCTTCTGTGACTAAAGGTTTTTGAAGGTTTTACCTATGCAATTCTCTGAAAGCTGGCTGCGCTCCATGGTCGATCCGAAGATGACTTCGGACGAATTGTCCCATCTGCTGACCATGTCAGGTCTTGAAGTGGAAGAGGTCGAGCCGGTTGCGCCGCCTTTTACCAATATCGTGGTCGGCCTGGTGGTCGAGACCGCCAAGCATCCGAACGCCGATCGCCTGAATGTCTGCCAGGTCGATGTCGGCACCGGCACCATGCTCAATATCGTGTGCGGCGCGCCGAACGTGCGCCCAGGCCTGAAAGTGCCGTGCGCGATGGTCGGCGCAATCCTGCCGCCGGGCGCGGACGGCAAGCCGTTCGAAATCAAGCTGGGCCAGCTGCGCGGCGTCGAATCGCAGGGCATGCTGTGCTCGGCGCGCGAACTGAAACTGGCGGAAGACCATGGCGGCTTGCTGGAATTGCCGGAAGATGCGCCGGTCGGCCAGAATTTCCGCGACTATTTCGAACTGAACGATCTCAAGTTCACCATCAAGCTGACGCCGAACAAGGCGGACTGCCTGTCGGTGCTGGGCGTGGCGCGCGAAGTGTCGGCGCTGACCGGCACGCCGCTGAAGCAGCCGCTGTTCAAGACTGTCAGCGCCAATATCGCTGAAATCCTGCCGGTGAAGATTTCGGCGCCGGACCTGTGCGGCCGTTTCTCCGGCCGCGTAATCCGCGGCCTGAACGCCAAGGCAGCTACGCCGCGCTGGATGAAGCAGCGCCTGGAGCGCAGCGGCCAGCGGCCGATCTCGGCACTGGTCGACATCTCCAACTACGTCATGCTGGAACTGGGACGTCCTACCCACGTGTTCGACCTCGACAAGATCCACGGCGGCCTCGATGTGCGCTGGGGCAAGGCAGGCGAATCGCTCAAGCTGTTGAACGGCAATACAGTCAGCGTCGATGACTGGATCGGCGTGATTGCCGATGACCGCCAGATCGAATCGCTGGCCGGCATCATGGGCGGCGACGCCACTGCGGTATCGCTGGAAACGCAGAATATCTATCTGGAGGCCGCATTCTGGTGGCCGCAGGCGATACAGGGCCGCGCCCGCCGTTTCAATTTTTCGACTGACGCCGGCCATCGCTTCGAGCGCGGCGTCGATTTCGCCACCACGGTCGAGCACATAGAACGCATTACCGCCTTGCTGGTCGAAATTTGCGGCACACCTGAAACCCAGGTCGGCGCGGTCGACGACCAAAGCGTCAACCTGCCGAAACGCGATCCGGTCAAAGTGCGTACTTCACGTGCCATCAAGGTGATCGGTGTACCGTTGTCGGACAGCCAGATCGCCGATATCTTCACGCGCCTGGGACTGGGTTTCACCCAGGAGAACGGCGTGTTTTCGGTGACGCCGCCGTCGTTCCGTTTCGATATCGAGATCGAAGAAGACCTGATCGAGGAAATCGCCCGCGTCTACGGTTTCGAAAATATCCCGGCCTTGCCGCCGGTGGCGCCTAACGCCATGTACATCGCGCCGGAAAACCAGCGCTCGCTGTTCCCGATCCGGCGCCAGCTGGCCGACCTGGATTACCAGGAAGTGATCAATTTCAGTTTCGTCGAAGAAGCCTGGGAAGCCGATTTCGCCGGCAACCTGCAGCCGATCAAGCTGCTCAATCCGATTGCCAGCCAGATGAGCGTGATGCGCTCGTCGCTGGTCGCCAGCCTGGTGGCCAACGTCAAATACAATCTGAACCGCAAGCTGAACCGGGTCCGTATTTTTGAAACAGGCGCCGTGTATACGCGCAACCAGGAAGTCCAGAACGGGCCGCTGGCGGTAGCCGGTTTTGAACAGCCGAAGCGGGTCGCAGGCCTGGCCTATGGTCCGCAAGCCGACGAACAGTGGGGACAAGCCAGCCGCACCGTCGATTTCTTCGACGTCAAGGCCGACCTGGAGGCCTTGTTTGCGCCTGCCGTTTTGCGTTTTGCCAAACTGGAGCATCCTGCTTTGCATCCGGGTCGTTCGGCGCAGGTGCTGCTGGGCGACGTGGCGGTAGGTTTTATCGGCGAATTGCATCCGCGCCTGCAGCAGAAATATGAGTTGCCGCTGGCGCCGGTTTTGTTCGAAGTCGACGCCTTGGCGTTGCAGCATCGGCAAGTACCTGCGTATGTCGAGATTTCGAAGTTCCCGGCCGTGGTGCGCGATCTCGCGGTGGTGGTCAAACAAGCCGTTTATGCACAGGATTTACTGGACGTTTTTGCTGCTGAGCAGCAAGGAAATCCAGCTTGCCGGATTCTGCAAGCCATTGTTTTATTTGATGAATATCATGGCAAAGGACTGGAAAATGACGAAAAAAGTCTTGCTTTCCGTTTTACCTTGCAAGATACTGAAAACACCCTTCAAGATGACACAGTAGAAGCCGCCATGTCGGCTTTGATCGCTGCTGTCAGCAAGGTGCCAACAGCAAGATTGCGCGCCTGATCTGTAATTGAGTGGCTTTAACTGAGTGGCTTTAATGATGATTAAACCTGCAGCAAATGCCGGTGCGCTCGACACAGAGCGGCGTCGGCAGCGGCAATCCCAAAAAGACAGGGGCGTAACGACAGAATGAACAATATGCAGACAGTAGAATTCGAATCCGTTCTGGACGCCGACCTGAACCGGGCGATGCGTGAAGCGCAAGCCCGTTCGCAGGCAGAAAAGAATTTGCCGACATTGACCAAGGCGGAACTGGCTGAACTTTTGTTTGAACAGGTTGGCCTCAACAAGCGTGAGGCCAAGGACATGGTTGAAACGTTTTTCGATGAAATCCGGGATGCGCTGGAACGCGGCGAATCAGTGAAATTGTCGGGTTTCGGCAATTTCCAGCTGCGCGACAAGCCGCAGCGCCCGGGCCGCAATCCGAAGACCGGGGAAGAAATTCCCATCACTGCGCGCCGCGTGGTCACTTTCCATGCCAGCCAAAAACTCAAGGGCATGGTTGAAGCTGCAAGCCTGCAGCCGATCCAGCCTATCCAACAGTTTGCCGCCGCTCTTCCAGCTAATTCATGAACGATCGCATTAGTAAATCCGAACTTGTCGTATTGCCGCCGATTCCGGCCAAGCGTTATTTCACCATCGGCGAAGTCAGCGACCTGTGCGGCGTCAAGCCGCATGTGCTGCGTTATTGGGAACAGGAATTCACCCAGCTCAAGCCGGTCAAGCGGCGCGGCAACCGTCGTTATTACCAGCACCACGAAGTGCTGCTGATTCGCCGCATCCGCGAATTATTGTATGAACACGGTTTCACCATCAGCGGCGCCCGCAACAAACTAGATGGCCGGCTGGGCGGCGCGGCCGAAGCCGAGCTGGCCGAGGCCCGGCAAAACGAAGTCAATCTGGTCGAAGTGCGGCACGAACTGGAACAGATACTCGATTTGCTGATACCGAAGGTCGAGCAAGCCACTCAGTGAATATTGAGTGAATATTGAATAAACTAGGGAGAGCAATCTCCCTTTTTTGTATTTGGAATAATTACACTTATGCTCAGCGATCCGCGTTTCCCCAATCTTTTCATCCTCAACCACCCGCTGATCCAGCACAAGCTGACCCACATGCGGAGCAAGGAAACATCTACCCGCACATTCCGCCAGCTGCTGCGTGAAATCACGCTGCTGATGGGTTACGAAATCACGCGCGACCTGCCGCTGACGACACAGCAGATCGAAACGCCGATGCAGAGCATGCAGGCGCCGGTGATTGCCGGCCGCAAGCTGGCGGTGGTGCCGGTGCTGCGGGCCGGGATAGGGATGAGCGACGGTTTGCTGGACCTGGTGCCGTCGGCGCGGGTCGGGCATATCGGGGTGTATCGCGATCCCGATACGCATCAGCCGGTCGAGTACCTGGTGCGCTTGCCGGACCTGGCGGAGCGGATCTTCATCGTATGCGATCCGATGGTGGCAACCGGCAATTCGGCAGTGCATGCCGTCGACGTCCTGAAAAAGCGCGGCGTCAGCGACGAGCAAATCATTTTCCTGGCGCTGGTGGCGGCGCCGGAAGGCGTGCAAGTGTTCCAGGGCGCCCATCCCGGCGTCAAGCTGTACGTGGCAAGCCTGGATTCGCACCTGGACGAGCATGCTTATATCGTGCCCGGACTGGGCGACGCCGGTGACCGCATCTTCGGCACCAAATAATCCGCCGCAGCAGTTAAATAGGGTCGGAGTCGAATTATTTTAATTCGACTCCGACCCTATTTAATGGTGACTACATCAGCTCAGAAATTTCAATACATGCTGCGCCACTGCAACTGAAGACGCCGGATTTTGTCCGGTAACCAGATTGCCGTCGGTAACGGCATAGCTCTGCCAATCGGCCAGCTTGCTGTAATTTCCGCCCAGGCGTTTCAGTTCAGCTTCCACCAGAAACGGCACGATATCGGTCAACTGCACGGCTGCTTCTTCGCTGTCTGAAAAACCGGTGACTTTCTTGCCTTTCACCAGCGGGCTGCCATCTGCCGCGCGTGCATGGCGCAGTACGCCAGGTGCGTGACATACGGCCGATACCGGCTTGCCCGCAGCGTACATGGTTTCGATCAAAGCGATCGAGTCCTTGTCTTCCGCCAGATCCCACAGGGGGCCATGGCCGCCCGGATAGAATACGGCGTCATAAGATGCAGCTTGCACGGTCGACAGCTTGATGGTCGCTGCCAATGCGGCCTGCGCCGCGCCATCTTTGCGAAAACGTTCGGTGGCCTCGGTTTGGGCATCGGCTTCGTCGCTCTTCGGATCGAGCGGCGGCTGGCCGCCTTTTGGCGACGCCAGCGTGATGTCGGCGCCGGCGTCCAGGAAGGCGTAATAGGGAGCTGCAAACTCCTCAAGCCAGAAACCGGTTTTTTTGCCGGTATTGCCCAACTGGTCGTGGGAGGTAAGCACCATTAATATTTTCATCTGGATTCCTTTTGAGTGTTTACTGCGTGATGTCTCATTCGTCGCCGGCGCGTATCACCAGCTTGCCGAAGTTCTTTCCCTCCAGCAGGCCGATAAAGGCTTGCGGCGCATTCTCCAGGCCGTCGACGATATCTTCCCGGAATTTGATTTTGCCGGCGGCGAGCCAGCCGCTCATGTCCTTGAAGAACTCTGGGTAGCGATGGTAGTAGTCGAAAATGATGAAACCTTGCATCTTGATGCGGCGTACCAGCAGCTTGCCCATCAGCCCCGGCAGATGATCCGGTCCCTCGGGCTTGCCGGCGGCGTTATAGTTGGCGATCAGGCCGCATACCGGCACCCGGGCGTGCAGGTTCAGCAACGGCAGGACGGCGTTGAAGACAGCGCCGCCGACGTTCTCAAAATAAACGTCGATACCCTTGTCGCAGGCGGTTGCGAGCTGTTGCGGGAAGTCGGCGGCGCGATGGTCTATGCAGGCATCGAAGCCCAATTCTTCGACTGCGTATTTGCATTTGTCGGCGCCGCCGGCGATACCGATCACGCGGCAACCCTTGATCTTGGCGATCTGCCCGACCACCGAACCGACCGCACCGGTGGCTGCCGCCACCACCACCGTCTCGCCGGCCTGCGGTTGGCCAATGTCAAGCAAGCCCATGTAGGCGGTGAAGCCAGGCATGCCAAGTACGCCTAGAGCGTAGGATGGCTTGGCGAGTTTTGCGTCGAGCTTGGTCAGGCCCTTGCCATCCGACAGCGCGTAATCCTGCCAGCCGCTGTAGCTGAGGACCAGGTCTCCGGCTTTGTAGTCGGCATGTTCGGAAGCTTCGACTCGCGACACGGTGCCGCCGACCATCACTTCACCGATTTCGACATGTGCCGCATAAGAAGGGGCGTCGCTCATGCGCCCGCGCATGTAGGGATCGAGCGACAGGTAAACGGTGCGCAGCAGCAGCTGGCCGGCAGCCGGCTTCGGCACCGGGCCCTGGTCGAGCTTGAAATTGTCGGGCGTCGGCGCGCCTTGCGGACGTGAAGCCAGCAAGATGCGGCGATTGACTGTTTTATTTTGTGGCATGTGGTTACTCCTTCAGTGGAATGAGCGCCGGCGACGAACTGCCGGCACGGACAAAATCAGTTGTGCATCACAACGCTGCTTCGAGAATGGTGCGGCTGACAGCCAGGGTATGGTCCTGATGTTCGCCCAACGCCGTCATGCCATGCTTGTCCAGCTGCCCGAGCACGGTTTCGACCGCGTCCTGGCCCAGTTCATAATCCGCCAGGCGGGTCTTGATGCCCAGGCTTTCGAAGAAGTCGCGGGTGCGCTGGATTGCCAGGTCGATGCGCGCATCTTCGCTGCCTTCGGTGATCTGCCAGACGCGCTCGGCATACTGCAGCAGCTTGGCGCGCTTGCTGTTGCGGCGCACCGACAGCAACGACGGCAGTACGATCGCCAGCGTGCGCGCATGGTCGATATCGTATTGGGCGGTCAATTCATGGCCCAGCATATGGGTGGCCCAGTCCTGCGGCACGCCGGCGCCGATCAGGCCGTTGAGCGCCAAGGTGGCTACCCACATCAGGTTGGCGCGGGCGTCGTAGTCGTTGGGTTCGGCCAGCACTTTTGGTCCGGTTTCGATCAGGCTCAGCAGCAAGCCTTCGGCGAAACGGTCCTGCACCTGGCCTTGCACCGGGTAAGTCAGGTACTGCTCAACGGTGTGTACGAAAGCGTCGACCACGCCGTTGGCAATCTGCCGCGGCGGCAAGGTGAAGGTCTTGATCGGATCGAGGATGGAGAATTGCGGGAACACCAGCGGGCTGTGGAAGGCCAGCTTGGCTTGTATCGATTTGCGGGTGACGACGCCGCCGTTGTTCATTTCCGAGCCGGTCGCCGGCAAGGTCAGCACACTGCCGAAGGGCAGGGCGCTGGTAATGTTGGTACCGCGCTTGACGGCGATATCCCAGGCTTCGCCTTCAAAATTCGCCGCCGCGGCGACGAACTTGGCGCCGTCGATGACCGAGCCGCCGCCTACCGCCAGCAGGAAATCGATCTTTTGCGCGCGGACTTGCTCGACTGCCTGCATCAGCGTTTCGTAACTTGGGTTGGGTTCGATGCCGGCGAACTCGTGGATTTCACGTTTGCCTAGCGCTGCCTTGACTTCGTCCAGGGTGCCGGTTTTCTGGGCGCTGGCGCCGCCGTACAGGATCAGCACGCGGGCATCATGGGGAACCAGGTCGGCCAGTTTGGCGATGGTGTCGCGTCCGAAGACGATCTTGGTGGGATTGTAGAATTCAAAATTCAGCATGGGGTTTCCTTGGGAAGTGATCCGCTCGTCGGCGGAGTGGTAAAAAATGTGCGAACTGTGTTGTGCTTCAGTTGTGCTTTAGTTTGGGGGCGGCGCCAGGATGTTGAGGGTGACGTCCATGGCGCTTTCGAGTGCGCTGCGATCGCGCTGGAGTTTTGCCAGCAGGCTGGCGCCCAGCCACAGCTGGTAAAGCATCTGCGCGGTTTTCTGCGGTTCCAGTTCGATCCGCAGCGAGCCGTCCGCGATGCCTTCTGCGATGCAATCGGCCAGGCGCGCCATTACCTGCGTCGTGCCTTCGCACAAGGCCAGGCGCATGTCATCCGACAGGTCGGAGACTTCGGCGCTGAGCTTGACCACCAGGCATTTGTCCATGGCTTCCGCACCGGACTGGGTGTCGAGCCAGTGGCCCCAGTAACGCAGCAACCGTTCGCGGGCCGGTTCCTGCGCCGGTTGCACCGTAATCTGCAAGACTTCATCCATCGCCTGCAGGTAGTTGTCGACGTACTGCTCCATCAGGGCTCGGCCGTATTGTTCCTTCGATCCGAAGTAGTGGTAGAAGGAACCCTTAGGTATCGCCGCGGCGCTCAGGATTTCGCTGAGGCCGACGCCGGAAAAGCCTTTGACGGCGATGATCTTTTGTCCGGCGTCCAGGATGTGGCGCTTGGTGGTGTCGTATTTTTCTCTCATGATTCAGCTATTCTAATTCAAAATTAGACCGGTCGTCTAACGATGGCTGTTTTTACCGTAATTTCCCTATGGAAAACTTGATACGATTCGATACCTGAGGTAGCGCCTGTCGTGCTCAGGCGATGGCTACCCATGCTTATGCATATCCGTTATGCTAGTGGGGTTTATTGTGCAATTTTCTTGCGCATTTTTGTCTAAACGTTCGCACTCCTATACTAATTCTAGCGCCGCCCATGACATCGCGTACCAACCATCACCTCGATACCTATCTGCTGCGCGTTTTGCACACCTTGCTGGTGGAAAAAAGCGTATCGCGCACCGCCATCAAGCTGGGACAATCGCAGCCGACCATCAGCAATACGCTCAAGCGCCTGCGCGAGCTGACCGGCGACGCCATCCTGGTGCGCGGCAAGACCGGCATGGTGCCTACCGAACGCGGCCAGGAGTTGCTGGCGCTGGCGAAGCAGGGCCTGGAAGTGATAGAAAAAATCGCGGCGCCGGTAGCGGCGTTTGAGGCCGACAGCACGGCGCGGGTATTTCATATCGCCACGCCGGATTACCTGAACATGCTGCTGATTCCCTCCATCATCGAGCAGCTGCGGCGGCGCGCCCCTGGCGCCAGCCTGATGGTGCACGCGCTGGACGCCAACCTGGACTACGCCAGTGCGCTGGAAAACGGCCGCTTCGACCTGGTGATCGGCAACTGGCCAGATCCGCCGGAGCATTTGCACCTGGCGCAACTGTTCGATGACGATGTGGTGTGCATGATGCATCGCGACCACCCGGTGGCGAAGAAGGGCTTGACCCTCAAGTACTATCTCGAAATGCCGCACCTGGCGCCGACGCCTTATATTGAAGGGCATCGCAGCGGCATCGACGTCGCCTTGGCCGAGCAAGGCCTGAAGCGCAACGTGCAGGTAACGATTCCGTATTTCGCGCTGGTGCCGCATGTGCTGGCAAAATCGGACCTGATTTTCACCACCGGCCGCCAGTTTGCCGAACACATCATAGAAGACTGGCCGATAGGCATGTTTACGCTGCCGTTCGACATGCCGAAGATGCGTTTCTACATGCTGTGGCATGCGCGCTCGCATGTGGCGCCGGACGTGGTGTGGCTGCGGCGCCTGATTGCCGAGGTGTCGGCCGACCTCGGCAAGGCGGGAAAAAAATAGAAAGAAGTAGGGTGGCACGATGTGCTCACCCTACATTAGTTGCCTGATTTGTCGCTGAAGTCGACCGTAGGCCGCTGCGGCGATTTGCGTGAAGTCGCGCGCATGTATTGCGGCGCCCATGAAGTGACATCGTGCAGCGCATCGGCCGCGTGCAGCGGCCAGTAAGGATCGCGCAGCAGTTCGCGCGCCATCAGCACCAGGTCGGCCTGTTCGGTGCGCAGTATGTGTTCGGCCTGGCCGGGATCGGTAATCATGCCGACCGTACCGCTGGGGATGCCGGCTTCATTGCGGACCCTGGCCGCAAACTGGGTCTGGTAGCCTGGTCCTACCGGAATCGCGGCGGCCGCGATATTGCCGCCGCTGGAAACGTCGATCAGGTCAACCCCGGCTTCGCGCAGCAAGCGGCTCAACGCCACCGTTTCATCTACATTCCAGCCGCCGTCAATCCAGTCCGTGGCCGACAGGCGCACCAGCAGCGGCAGCTGCTCCGGCCACACCTGGCGTACCGCCGCCACTACTTCCAGTGCCAGGCGCGCACGGTTTTCAAACGAGCCGCCGTACTGGTCGGTCCGATGATTGCTGATCGGCGACAAGAACTGGTGCAGCAGGTAACCATGCGCCGCGTGGATTTCGACTACCTTGAAACCTGCTTGCTGGGCGCGCAGCGCGGCGTCGGCAAACGCCTTGACGACGCCCTTGATGCCGTCGACGGTGAGCGCGCTGGGCGTGGTGTAGTTGGTGTCGAACGGAATCGCCGACGGACCGTCGGTGCGCCAGCCGCCCTGGTCGGGATGGACCCGGCCTTGCTGTTCTTCCCACGGACGCCAGACGCTGGCCTTGCGGCCGGCATGCGCCAGCTGGATGCCGGCTACCGTGCCTTGCTGCTCGATAAAGTGCGTGATGCGGCGCAACGGCGCAATATGCTCGTCCTTCCAGATGCCGAGATCCTGCGGCGAAATGCGCCCCTCCGGCAGCACCGCGCTGGCTTCAAAAATGATCAGGCCGGCGCCGCCGACCGCGCGGCTGCCCAGATGCACCAGGTGCCAATCGTTGGCGAAACCGTCTTCTGCCGAATACTGACACATGGGGGCAACTGCAATGCGGTTTGCCAAGGTTACGCTGCGCAGCGTTAGCGGAGAAAATAAAAAAGTCATGTCTGTCTTTCTTTCTGTAGGTTGGTTTATGCGTCGACCAGGCCGTTGAACTGCAATGCCGCCAGGCTTGCGTACAAGCCGTTTTGCGCCACCAGTTCGGCGTGGTTGCCGGTTTCCACTATGTGCCCATGCTCCAGCACGATGATGCGGTCGGCGCGCTGCACCGTAGCCAGGCGATGGGCGATGACCAGGGTAGTGCGTCCCACCATCGCCGCTTCCAGCGCGCCTTGCACCGCACGTTCCGATTCCGCGTCGAGCGCGCTGGTGGCTTCGTCCAGCAGCAGCAGCGGTGGATTCTTCAGCAGTGCGCGGGCAATCGCAATGCGCTGCCGCTGGCCCCCGGACAAACGTACGCCGCGCTCGCCAAGGAAGGCCTGGTAGCCTTCCGGCAGGCGTTCGATGAATTCGTGGGCGGCAGCCATTTTCGCCGCCGCGATGACTTCGGCGTCGCTGGCGCCGACCCGGCCGTAGCGGATATTCTCCATCGCATTGGCGGAAAAAATGACGGTGTCTTGCGGCACGATGCCGATCGCGTTGCGCAAGGTATGCAGGTCGAGATACTTGATGTCGACGCCGTCGAGCTTGATGCTGCCTTGCTGCGGATCGTAGAAACGCAGCAGCAGCTGGAACAGGGTGGTCTTGCCGGCGCCCGAAGGGCCGACCACGGCGACCGTTTCGCCCGGCCGGATGTCTAGCGACAGGGCAGACAGGGCGGCGCTGTCGGGGCGCGAGGGATAGCGGAAATTGATGTTTTGCAGGGTTAGCGCAGCACCTTGCGCGGTGCGCGGCGGCAGCGTGTCCGGCAGCAGCACTGATTGCACCGGCGACTGCGCCGCCAGCAGTTCCAGCAGCCGTTCGGTGGCGCCGGCGGCGCGCTGGGCGTCGCCCAGGACTTCCGCCAGGGCACCGATGGAGCCGGCCAGCAAGGCCGCGTACAAGATGAACTGGCCGAGTTCGCCGCCGCTCATGCGGCCTTGGACCACGGCGTGCGCGCCCAGCCACAGCACAAACACGATGGCGCCGAACACCAGCAGGATCGCCATCATGGTCAGTACGGAGCGTGCGCGTATGCGTTGCATCGCGGTGCCGAAGGCATTTTCAATCGAGACCTCGAAACGCTGCGCTTCGATGCTTTCATGAGTAAAAGCCTGCACGGTCGGCATGGCGTTGAGAATTTCGCCAGCCATCGCCGAGGCATCGGCGACGCGGTCTTGCGAATCGCGCGACAGCTTGCGTACGCGGCGGCCGTACCAGACTATCGGCAGCACTACCAGCGCCAGCATCAGCAGAATGATCGCACTCAGCTTGACGCTGGTGATGAACAGCATGGCCATGCCGCCGGCGAACAGCAGGGCGTTGCGCAAGGCCATGGAAATGCTGGTGCCGACCAGGGCCTGGATCAGGGTGGTGTCGGTGGTGATGCGCGACAGCACTTCGCCGGTCTTGGTGGTTTCGAAGAACTGCGGGCTTTGCGTGACGACATGCGAATAGACCGCGCTGCGCAGGTCTGCCGTGACTCGCTCGCCAAGCCAGGACACCATGTAGAAGCGCGCCGCGGTAGCCACGCCCAGCACGCAGGCAACGCCGAACAGGGCCAGGAAATACATGTCAATATGGTTGGCTCCTTGTATACCGCCGGCGCTGAAGCCAAGATCGATCATCTGCCGGAACGCATAGGGAATCGCGAGGGTGGCGCCGGCCGCTACCAGCAGGGCCAGGCTGGCCATCACGAACTGTCGTTTATACGGGGCCAGGAAGGGGACCAGCCCGACGAGCGTGCCCAGACTGCTTTTTTGAGGTTCTTTGGAAGTTATGGTTGTCATGTCGGTTTCAGTGGAGGCTGTGCAATTGCCTGCAAGCTTGGTCTGGCAACGCTGGCGCAAGGTACGGCAGATGCCGCGGGTGCGCCGGAAAAATGTGTTTGTGCCAATATTTTTTGCATTTGTATTGCAATCCGTTAAGAGACCGGCTGCGCATTGTATTCTCTTGAAAGGGAACTTCAACCGTCAATCGAATATCGATATACTTTGTACCGCATGCTTAGCTTGAAAGAGCAGCTTGCTAGTGTAGTGGATGTTGCGCGATAGCGCAGGCCCTCAATCGAGCGGACTTGAATCCCGGCAGTGGAATATGATTGCCATCTCAGGAGAATCTTTTGGCTCAATTGTCGCAAGTGGCGCAAACCAGCGTGGCGCAAGACGAAATCCAGGAGCAGCTGGTGGCCGGCCTGCTGGCCGCGCACGCTCATACCTCTCCCAAATACCTCTACGACGTGCTTGGTTCGCGCCTGTTCGCGGCGATCTGCGAACTGCCCGAATATTATCCGACCCGTACCGAGGCGGCGATTTTCGCGCAGAACGAACAGCAGATTGCTGCCGCGGTCGGACCCGCTTCGATTTTCATCGACCTCGGGGCCGGCAATTGCAGCAAGGCGGCCCGCTTGTTCCCGAGCCTGCAGCCGCGGCAGTATGTAGCCGTCGATATCTCGGTGCAGTTCGTGGCGGAAGCGGTGAGCGCGCTGCAGCAGCAGTTCCCCCAGATCAAGATGACTTGCCTGGGCATGGATTTTTCCGCCGAACTTGAATTGCCGGCGACGCTGGACATGCGCCATCGCCAGTTCTTTTATCCGGGATCGTCGATAGGCAATTTTGCGCCGCTGGAGGCATTGATGTTCCTGCGGCGGATTCGCAAGGCCATGGCTGGCAGCGACAGCGGTTTGCTGATCGGGGTTGACCTGATCAAGGACAAAGCGATCCTGGATGCCGCTTACGACGATTCGCTGGGTGTTACCGCAGCGTTCAACCTGAATCTGCTGCATCATCTGAATCGTTTGCTGGATGCCGATTTCCGGCCGGCCGACTGGCGCCACCGCGCTTTCTACAATAGCGGACAGTACCGCGTAGAAATGCATCTGGAAGCCAGGCGCGAGCTCACCGTCCGCTGGCAGGATGGCGGCGAGCGGCGCTTTGCGCGCGGCGAGCGCATCCATACCGAAAGCAGCCATAAATATACCCGCAAGGGATTTATCGAAATGCTGCAGCTGGCCGGCTTCGGCGCCGTGCAGACATGGTCCGATCCCGACAACTGGTTCATGGTCTGCCATGCCCAGGCCGCCTGAACAAAAACATCCAGACAGGAACACGATGCACAAGCTGGCAAAAGCTTTTTCCACGATCCGCGACCAGACCCGCAAGCTGGTGCAGCCGTTGTCGGCAGAGGATTGCTGCGTGCAATCGATGCCTGACGCCAGTCCGGCGAAATGGCACCTGGCGCACACTACCTGGTTTTTTGAAACCTTCATCCTGGAACGGTTCGAAGCCAGCTTCCAGCCGTTTCATCCAGCTTTCCGGGTGCTGTTCAATTCGTACTATGAAGGAGTCGGCGAGCAGCATCCGCGCGCGCAGCGCGGCCTGATGACCCGGCCCGCCCTGGATGAAGTGCTGGCTTACCGGCACAACGTCGATCAGCGGCTGCTGGCTTTGCTGGGACAAACGCTGGTCCCGGAGCAGGCGCAGCAGTTGTCGGTGCTGGTCGAACTCGGATTGCAGCATGAACAGCAGCACCAGGAGTTGATGCTGACCGATATCAAGCATCTGCTGGCCATGAATCCCTTGCTGCCGCCTTATCTGGCGTCGCATGCGATGACCGAACCTGGCACCGGAGCCGGCGCGGCGGCAGCCTTGTCATGGCAGCCGTTCGAGGCCGGGATTGTCGAGGTCGGCCATGCCGGGCAGGGGTTTTTCTTCGATAACGAAACACCGCGCCACCGCCAGTTTGTCGAACCGTTTTCGATGGCGTCGCGGCTGGTCAGCAACGGCGAATACCTGGCGTTTGTGGAAGATGGCGGCTACCGCAATCCGCTGCTGTGGCTGGCGGCCGGCTGGGAATGGGTGCAGCAGCAGAAACTGACGCGGCCGCTATACTGGCAGAGCGCGCACGCGCAATTCGACTCCGCCTGGCGCGAATTCACCTTGCAAGGCCTGCAACCGCTGGCCCTGCATGAAGCGGCTACCCATCTTTCCTTTTTCGAAGCCGAGGCCTATGCACGCTGGGCCGGCGCCCGTTTGCCTACCGAGGCGGAATGGGAGTGCGCGGCGGCGAGCCAGTCTGCGGATTATTTCGGGGTGGCGTGGCAATGGACTACCAGCAGCTATGCGCCGTATCCCGGCTACGTCGCCTTGCCGGGCGCGGTAGGCGAATACAACGGCAAGTTCATGGTGAACCAGTATGTGCTGCGCGGCTCGTCCTCCGCCACGCCGGCCGGCCACGCGCGCCTGAGCTACCGCAATTTTTTCCCTGCCACCGCGCGCTGGCAGTTCAGCGGGATCCGCCTGGCGCGTTCTTAAGCGATTTTGTGCACGATTTTTTGCGTCATTTCCGGCTGGTCAGCAGGAAGCTGCACCTTGCTCAGATGTTCAATCAGAAAATCGACGAATACCCGCACTGCCGGCAACAAGCCGCGCTGGGTCGGGTACACCACTTGCACATGGCCGGCCGGCGTGGTCCAGCCTGGCAGCACATGGACCAGCCGGCCTTGCGCCAGGTCTTCGCTGCAATACTCGGTAGGGAGCATGGTCAGGCCGAGGTGCCGCAGCGCCGCCCGTTTGCGCAAGGGAAAATCCTCTACAGCCAGGCGCGCTTCCGTGACCAGTTCATAGCGTTCATCGCCGGGTCCGTCGAGCAGCTGGTGGACGCGGCGATCGCGTTCAACCGCGCCGAGGAAGGGCAGTTTTGTCAGTTCGCGCGGATGGTTAAGCACGCCATACCTAGCCAGCAGCTCGGGCGTCGCCACCAGCACGCCGGAGGCGGAGCGCAAACGCCGCGTCGCCAGGTTGGGATCTTCATCGTCGGTGGCGCGCACCCGCACCGCGACATCCACCCCTTCTTCCAGCAGGTTGATGCGGCGGTTGGTGAACAGCAGGTCGATATTCACTTTCGGATAGCGCTCGAGGAAAGCCGGCAGCGCGAACGCCACTTCCGTCTGCGCAATCGCCACCACGCAGCTGACCCTTACCGTGCCGCTCGGTTCCGCCAGCGAACTGGTCACCGCCAGCTCCGCCGCCTCGGCGGCGGCAATCACCACCTGGCAATGCTGGTAATAGCGATTGCCGAGGTCAGTCAGGGCGATGCCGCGTGTATTGCGCTGTAGCAAGCGCGCGCCAAGGCGGGTTTCCAGGTCCGATATGCGCCGTGAAAGACGCGACTTGGGGATGCCCAGGCTGCGGCCGGCGGCCGTGAAACCGCCTTCCTGCACTACGTTGGCGAAGAAATACAGGTCGTTCAAGTCTTGCATGGCAGTCATCCATTGTTCTGTATATAGAACAATATATCTTATTTTTGCTATCTAGTTCTATTTTTGAGGCGGGGGTAGGATGTGCCCAATGGTTCAGAAACCAGTAAATCAAACTCTGTCGGCATCGCGATATTACGGACGCTATAGATTTTGACCCACTCTTAATTTAATCGAACGGTATATATCATGAAACTCTTACAACTCGACTCCAGCATCCTCGGCGATGCTTCGGCTTCGCGCCAACTGACCCGTGAAGTGGTGGCTACGCTGCAAGCCGCCGATCCGGACCTTGAACTGACTTACCGCGACCTCAGCAAAGACGTTACCGCCCATTTGAGCGGCGCCACCTTCGCCGCCAAAGGCACGCCTGCGGAAAAACGCAATCTGGCGCAAAAACTGGAAGTGGATCTCAGCGAAGCGATCCTCAATGAATTCATGGCATCCGACGTGATCGTGCTCGGCGCGCCGATGTACAACTTCAGCGTGCCGACCCAGCTCAAGGCATGGATCGACCAGATCAGCGTCGCCGGCGTGACTTTCCGTTATACGGAAAAAGGCCCGGAAGGCCTGGCCACAGGCAAGCGCGTCGTGATCGTGTCGACTGCAGGCGGCAAGCATGCCGGCGGCCCTACCGGCATCGCTCATGAAGACTACCTGAAACTGGTGTTCGGCTTCCTCGGGATTACCGATATCGAAGTGGTTCGTGCCGACGGCCTGGCCTACAGTCCGGAAGTGAAAGAAGCCAGCTTCGCGGCAGCGCGTGCGCGTATCAGCGACCTGACCAGCGCCGTGGCAATGGCCTGAAAGACAGGGCAGAAATGAAAAAACCGCTACCTGGTAGCGGTTTTTTTTCGTCTGCTGCTGATAGCGGCAATCGGTGCCTTGCACTTGGTAGGGTGGGCAGATTTCTGCCCACGCTGAAATCACTCCTGGAATAACCAGCGTTCTGCGTGGGCACAGGTGCTCACCCTACGGCTGCTGAGGGCACGGTAATGCCCAGGCTGCACCGGACCGGTTGTCGCGTGATCGCCACGGCAACCGGATAAACAAAAACTAGGCTGCGGCTGCGCTGCCCGCGATTTCCTGGTTGGCGGCGTTGCCGGCGATTTCGATCTGGCGGTTGACTGCGCTCAGGATAGCCTTGAACGATGCCGTCAAGGTATTGGCGTCGATGCCGACGCCGAAACCGGTAGGAGCGTCGTTGAGGCGCAGTTCGATGTAGCTGGCGGCTTGCGCATCGGCGCCGGCGCTGATCGCGTGCTCATGGAAATCCATTAGCTTGATGTCCAGTCCCAGCGCGTTGACGAAGGCGTCGATCGGGCCGTTGCCATGGCCGCTGCTGGTGTGCGCCTGGCCGTCGCGGACGATGTCGATTTCGATCTTCACCGGCTGCGCCTGGCTCGAATCTTCGCTCATGCGGTGGCCGCGATAGACATATGGCGTTTGCTTGTCCAGATACTCTTGCTTGAAGATGTTGTAGATGTCGCTGGCGGCGATTTCCTTGCCGGTGGCGTCGGCTGCTTTCTGGATCGCGCGGCTGAACTCGATCTGCAGGCGCCGTGGCATGGCCAGGCCGTATTCCTGTTCCAGCAGGTAAGCCATGCCGCCTTTGCCGGACTGGCTGTTGACCCGGATCACGGCATCGTAGCTGCGGCCAAGATCGGCAGGATCGATAGGCAGGTAAGGGATTTCCCAGATGGCGTCGGCTTTTTGCGCGGCGAAGCCTTTCTTGATCGCATCCTGGTGCGAACCGGAGAAGGCAGTGAACACCAGGTCGCCGACATATGGATGGCGCGGATGAACCGGAATCTGATTGCAGTCTTCGACGCACTGGCGCACTTCGTCGATGTCGGAAAAATCGAGACCCGGGTTGACGCCCTGGGTGTACAAGTTCAAGGCCAGGGTCACCAGGTCGACATTGCCGGTGCGTTCGCCGTTGCCGAACAGGCAGCCTTCAACCCGATCGGCGCCGGCCATCACGGCCAGTTCGGCGGCGGCGACGCCGGTGCCGCGGTCGTTATGCGGATGGACGCTGATGATGGCCGCGTCGCGCCGGGCCAGGTTGCGGTGCATCCATTCGATCTGGTCGGCGAATACGTTCGGCGTACTGCATTCGACTGTGGTGGGCAAGTTGAGGATCACTTTGCGGGTGGGGCTGGCGTGCCAGGCATCGACCACGGCGTCGCAGACTTCTTTCGAAAAATCCAGCTCGGCCATGCTGAAGGTTTCCGGCGAATATTCGTAGCGCCATTGGGTTTCCGGACGGGCGTCGGTCAGTTCCTTGATCAGGCGCGTGCCGGACACGGCGATTTCCTTGACTTCATCGCGGCTCTTGTCGAACACGATGCGGCGCCAGGCAGGCGCGATCGGGTTGTACAGGTGGACAATGGCTTGTTTGGCATTCTGCAGCGAATCGACGGTGCGGCGGATCAGGTCTTCGCGCGACTGGGTCAAGACGATGATGGTGACGTCGTCGGGTATATGGTTTTCTTCGATCAGCTTGCGCACGAAATCGAAGTCGGTTTGCGAACCGGAAGGGAAACCGACTTCGATTTCCTTGAGGCCAATCTTCACCAGCAACTTGAAGAAGCGCAGCTTGCGATCGGCATCCATCGGTTCGATCAAGGCTTGGTTGCCGTCGCGCAGGTCGGTGCTCATCCAGATCGGCGGAGCGCTGATGATCTGGTTGGGCCAGGTGCGGTCACTCAATGGAATCGGCGGGAACGGGCGATATTTGACAGCAGGGTTGTGCAACATCATGGTAGGCCTCTCTTGGAGCTGGTGATTGTGCTGAAGAAAAATGAAACGGAATGGTGCGGTGGCGGGAGGGTTGCCTGACTGCCACTCGGAAATTAACGCGAGGCCAGGCAACCGATCGCTAGCGATAGCAGGAATAGGGCCGGCAAACGCAAGGCGGCGAGCGTGTTGCTGTAACGAAAGGATGTAGGGCGAATTGGCTGGGATTGCATAGAATCGTGCTCTTCAAAATCGGGATTCCGTATTGGAACTAACTATCGGAATCTCAGTTTTACTACCGTTGATTTCTTGGCTGGCGCTGGTGTTGCCTTTGCTGCCAGTTGCGTCCCCGTCAGAACGGGGTCGAGATCATAGTGCGCGTAGTAGCGATAGCGCTAGTAGCGGCACTAGCAGCATCGCTGGCAGGGCGCCAGCAATGTGCAGTAGGGAGCGGGATTGGATGCGTGTGGAAAACATGCACTTAATGTATGAGATAAAGCCGGATCTTGTCAAGCGCCGCTTGCCGCATGGCGAAAATATGGCGGAATCTGTGCAGATATAGCGGCCAGAGGGCGTTGTTAGCGGCCAAACAGGCCGATCAGGCCGATGACGATCAGGTACAGGGCGATGATGTAGTTCAAGAGACGCGGAATCGCCAGTATCAATACCCCGGCGATCAGCGAAACGATAGGGGTCAGGTGCAGGCTGGTAATCATGTGCGCTCCTTTTTTCGAGTGGGGGAATTGCTGTGCTGCTGACTCGATGGTACGTCGCCGGCGTTTATTCCCGTGTAGGACAATGTCGCCCGATAGCGTAGGAGTTGCACTGATTCTGGGAGAAAAAAACGGCTTGGCTATCCATTGCGGCAGGAGGAGATACTGCAGCAATGTTGGCTAATGCCGATAAGGACACACACTCCGTCAGGTGTCCGAGCTGGAACTTGGCGGTCATCGTCAGCAACGGGCAGGTCGTTGGCGATCACCATTCCAGGTCGGGCAAGAGACGGATTTACTCCCTTCCCGGGGAATCCATCAGCGGTTTCGCAAATCTGCCGAAATCCGCCTTAAATCAATATGGCATTACAGCGCGCGGGTGCCGGAAATCAGGCGCGTGACGAATGCCGAATATGCCGAACGCTCGGTCTTTTGTTTGGGCAAGGCGCGTTCGATGACCGAGGTCCATTGCTCCGACAGCTGCTGGCAGGTGGCGCGCAGCACCGGCGCCAGTTCAGGCCAGTCGGACAGGGTGCGCAGGTGCCGCTCAATCGTCCTGGCCGACTGCACGCAGGCGTCGTTTGCCAGGTTGTGCATATTGTATTGAGAGATCAGGTGCAGCACCGCCGAGATCAGGAGTTCAGGCGGGGTGCGATATTCCTCGGCCGCGGCCGGATCCGCCGCATTGCGTGAACTGTTCATCAGATGCTCCTAGCTCGGCTGGTTTTAAATAGTAATGATTCTCATTTAAATTATTATCCAAGCCGATCCCGAATGCAAGCATTTTGCTGTTTTTTTATTTCCGGCGCAGGTCAGGCGGCCTCAACCAGCCGGGGAAAGCCGCTCTGGCCAGGGCGGGCAGAGCATCAGGTGTTCGGCGTCCTCCTGGCTGATCTCCTTGAAGCCGAGCGCTTCGTACAGGCGCCTTGCCGGATTGCCGGTCAATACCTTGAGCGCCGTCGGCAATTGCTCACGGCTGGCTTGCTCCAGCACCTTCTCGATGATGGTTCGGCCCAGGCCTTGTCCCTGGAATTGCGGCGCGATCTGGATTTGCGCGATATACCACTGGTTTTGCTCGCGGTAAGCTTTCAGCAAGCCGGCATCCTGGCCGCCGACGGAGACGATCCGTGCATGTTCGAACTGGACCAGTACGCGAGCCAGCTGCGATGCCTCATCGCGCGCAGCGTTAACGCGCGCCAGGTGTTCGCTCATGGTCGCATGGCGCAGGGCAATCAGGAAAGGCAGGTCGGCCGTGGTGGCGCTTCTGAATTCCAAGGCTGGCATGCTTTCCTTCCTGGCGGCGAGGCGACTCGGGGTTATTTGTTCACCAGGTGCTTGGGCACCGATAGCGTCAGCAGGGCGCCCAGCACCAGTGATGCCGCCAGCACGAACATACCGCTGTTGGTGCTCTGGGTCTGGTCTTTCAGCCAGCCGACCAGGTAGGGGCTGACGAAACCGGCCAGGTTGCCTAGCGAATTGATCAGCGCAATCCCGGCCGCCGCCGCGGCGCCGCCAAGGAACGCCGTCGGCAAGCTCCAGAACAGCGGCAGCACGGTAATGATGCCGATGGTCGCCAGGGTCAGCGCCGACATCGCCAGCAGGGTATTGTGGTCGTATACCGTGCTGAGGATCAGGCCGATGCTGCCGAGCAGCGCCGGGATCGCCACATGCCAGCGGCGTTCGCGCCGGCTGTCGGCGCTGTGGCCGATCAGGATCATGGCGACAGCGGCGCTGGCGTAGGGAATCGCGGTCAGCAGGCCGATGTTGAAGGTGTCGGTGACGCCGGTAGCCTTGATGATGGTCGGCAGCCAGAAGCTGACGCCGTACAGGCCCATGACGAAACAGAAGTAGATCAGCGCCATCAGCCACACGCGCGGGTTGGCGAACATCTGGCCGAGCGTAGCTTCCGGTTTCTGGCTGCTTTCGGCGTGTATCTGCGATTCCAGCAATTGCTTTTCCGCTTCGCTCAGCCAGCCGGCGCCGCGGATCCGGTCTTGCAGGTAAAAGATCACGACCACGCCCAGCAGCAAGGAGGGAATCGCTTCCAGGATAAACATCCATTGCCAGCCTGCCAGGCCGTGCACGCCAGGCATGGCTTTCATTATCCAGCCGGATAAAGGCCCGCCGATCACGCCCGAGATCGGCACGCCGGTCATGAACAGCGCCGTCATCTTGCCGCGCCTGTGGGCCGGATACCAGTAGGTCAGGTACAGGATCACGCCCGGGAAAAAGCCGGCTTCGGCCACGCCCAGCAGGAAGCGCATCACGTAAAACGTGGCCGGGCTGTCGACAAAAATCATGGCGCCGGAAACGATGCCCCAGGTGATCATGATGCGGGCGATCCAGAGCCGGGCGCCGACCCGGTGCAAGATCATGTTGCTGGGTATTTCAAAGATGAAGTAGCCGATGAAAAAAATCCCCGCGCCCAGGCCGTAGACGGTTTCGCTGAATTTCAGGTCGTTGAGCATCTGCAGCTTGGCGAAGCCGACATTCACGCGGTCCAGGTAGGAGGCGACATAACAAAGGAACAGCATGGGCAGCAGGCGCCAGGTGACCTTGGCGTAGGTAGCGGCTTCGAATGCACTGCTGGCTGGCGCGTTTGAATTATCTGACATGTCTCTACCTGTTGGTTTAGTTGTAAGAAACGGCGGGGAAGAATTCAGCTCGGCCGGGATGCCGGATTGGAATGCATTGTAGCTGCACCACGGTGGAATGGCTACGGCGCGCTTGCCGCCGCAAAGGTCTGGGGAGGAGCAGGAGTTGCAGGTCGATGATTGGGGAAAAACGGTTTGACCCGCGCAGTTTTGGGCTGCGCGGGTCGGTCTGATTCAACGTTTCCGGCAGCCCAGATCGCCGCGCAGATACCAGTCCGCGCGCGGCTCGGTTTCCTGGGCAATGCCGGGAGTGGCTTGCGGTATCCGTGCATCTAGCAGGACAAACTGCCAGCAGTGCCCGGCCCGGTCGCGCAGCCTGACCGGTTTGTCGAGCTCTACCGGCTGTGCTGCTGCCGGCCCATCGACGCGGATGCCGCCGCCGGCGTCGCGCTCCAGCAGGAAACCAGGCAACAGCTCGCGATGGAACGGACCGTTGGCTGTCATCCTGAGCCAGGGCGTCTTGGCGCGAGGAGCACGCAAATCGAGCGACTGGATCGCACCGGCCGGATGCATGGTGCGGCGAAGCGTGACGTATTGCGCACCGAGATGCCTGGGTAAGGCAGCCGGCCACGGCGCTATCCTTGCCGGCTCCTGTTTGCCGAGATCGATCACCAGTGCGCCGTCGGCAGCGACATCCAGGCGCTCTGCCAGCAGCGTCTGAGCCTCGAAAGGAACGCCGTCAAACCGCAACGGCGCGGCTGTGCCGTAGGCGGCGCAGCCGAGCAGCAGGGCGCCGCACAGGCATAGCTGAAAGGAGCGCGGCAAGGCGTCCATCAACGTGCCGACTTGCGCATGTTCGCCAGGTCCCTGAGCAAGCTGGCCGGCGGTGCATCTTCCTTGACCAGCGTGCCGAGCACCGGCAGGCTGGTCGTCCTGCTGCTGGCTTTCGACTGGGCTGCGCCTGGCAGCGGATCGGTATGCGAATTGAGCACCAGCTGCAGCTTGCTCCAGTCGTCGTTGTCGCTGAGAATGCCCGCGCCGGATCCGTTCAGGTCCATGCGATAGCGTTTTGCCTGCTGCACGCCATCGTAGTTCCAGTCGCCGTAGGCGCCGGCGTCATGGCCGCGTCCGATATTGTCGCTCTCCAGCAGCGAGGCTTCGTTCAGGTTGGCGCCAGAGCCATTCGAGTAATCGATCCTGAAACTGTTGGTCATGGGGCCGTCGTCCAGCGCGCTGGACGGCATGGCATCGGCTGCATATCCCGGCACTGCCACGTGGATCGTTGTATTGATGGTGTGATACCAGCGCTGGGTCGGTCCTATGCCTTTCGGGTTGGTGGGCAAGCCGTCCAGCTGGTACAGGTAGTTCATGATGCTGAAATAGTTGGGTTTGTAATTGGCATCCTCGAATCCGCCGTGATGCAGGCCGATGGTATGGCCGAATTCGTGCATGATGGTGCCGGCCTGGTAATTGATCAAGAGATTCTTGTATTTCTGGACGGTCAGGTCGAGGCCGCTGAATCCCCATTGCCCAAGCGTCACCAGGAATTTATTGCCAGGCAGTTCAGCGATGCCTGAACTGCCTGAACTGCCGTCGGACTCCTGCGAGGACGCCATCAGCATGTAGCGGAACACCGGCTTGCGGCGGACGTCGAGCGAACCGCTGGAATACTGGTAGAGGGAGCCGCAGTTGGCGTTCTGCGGGTCGTCAGGCGTGTTGGTGCATTTATCAAACACCTGTGCGCGGCTGACGTCGCCCGACAAATTGAAATCTGCGGGGGCCAGCGCCGCGTTGAACAGGTTGCCGACGTCGAAATGCACTTGCGTGTTGTGCGCCTGGAATGCCGCCGCCACTTTTTGCAATGCTTCCTTGCGCGGACTCAGGGCCGGGTCCGCGCTGGTCATGTAGTCGACCTGTATGAACAGGTCTTTCTGGCCCTTGCGCGCACCCAGGCTATACAGGTCGAGGCCGGCGAACCTGCCTCCGGCGACTTTGGCGGTGTCCGGAATGCCATCGTTGTCGCTGTCCACCGTGCCTGCTGGCACATCGTTAGGGCCGCCCGGCGTGGGGAACTGCACCAGGGTCCAGTCGCTTTTGCCGGCGCTGGCTCGGAAGTCGCTGCTCAGGCGCACGATTGAACGATCGAAGTTGTCGAGCGGATCGAGCGTCTTGGCTGATACAAAATTCGGCAAGGTGGGAAATGCGGCTACGTTGTCGCCGCTCCATGCGGCAACAGTGGCCGGCTTGGCCGCCTCGCTGCCGAAGCGGACGAAGTCCACTGTCTTGCTGTCGGCGACAGTCACCAGTTCGACAAAACCGGCTTTGTCGGTCCAGTACGGCAGATATGTTCGGGCGCTTCCCGTGGCGGGCGGCTGCGGTGCGACCGAGGCCAGGATATAGGCCGATTTGTCGGTGTCCTTGAGGTAAGTTGAGGATTTGCCGGCAAGGACAAAATAGCCGCCGGCCGGGATATCGATTTTCGGAAGGTCAAATGTTACCGGATTCGGACTCAGCGCCTTGCTGGCGTTGTCCAATCCGTTGGCGCGCAAGCGGTAGTCGTTCAAATGAATCGTTGCCGGCGAATTGTTGAAAACTTCCACCCAGCTTACTCCCGCCGTTCCGCGATAGTTCGCCGCCACTTCGCTGAGATACAAGCCTGGTGCAACCGCGGCTGCCTGCTGCGCCGGCGATTGCGCCTGGGCCTGCGAGGAAGCGGCTTTTGCCTGGGCACTAGTGAGATTGCCGCCATTGCCGTTGCCATCGCCGCAGGCGCTGAGGGTTGCGGCAAGGATCACCGGTAATGAAGCCTGCGTTATTTTGTTAGATCCAAGACTGAGCAAATAGGATTTGATATGCATAGGAACTTTCAGTGATATAGAAATGACGGTTTTCGCGTAATCGAAATGGCGGGTAAGCCTTTCATCTGCAAAAACCTGCGCTGTGCGGTTGGCGTGATCAGATCCGGATTCCTCCTTCAGTAAAGGCTTGCGATATTTGGCCGGTTCGCCGGAATGCGGCCGGACCGGCCTAAGCAAGGGAAGGCGGGCTGTGCGGGTGCTTGCCGTTCCCTTATTAGGGTTGCCCGTCAACAAGAAAAAAGGGGACATGTTTTGGTGAAATTATTTATATCGATTCGGCGGATTCCTCCAGGCCCTTGCTAAGTGCTTGATTGCGCAGGGTGCACATTGCCTGGCTGTGTTTGATGGAGGCGGGCCGGCCGCGATGGCAGGATTGCAATTCGGCGGCGCCGGAACCGGGATGAAATGCGTCCCGATTGCAATGATCTCAACTATACTCAGCGCATCCACCCCACAGCACTGAGGTTCCTATTTCATGGAGTTGCGTCAACTGCGCTATTTTGTCGCCATCGTCGACCATGGTTCGCTGTCGCGCGCTGCGCGAGTCTTGCATATCGCCCAGCCGGCCCTGACGCAACAGATCAAGCAGCTGGAGGATGAGCTGGCGGCGCAGCTGCTGCATCGCTCGGCGCAGGGGGTGATCGCCACCGACGCCGGCAAGATTTTCTATGAACATGCGCAGGCGATCCTGAAGCAGGTGACCGACGCCAGATCGGCCGTGGCCCAGTCCACCGACAAGCCGGCCGGCACGGTCGCCCTCGGCATCCCGCAAAGCGCTTCCGGCATCCTGGCCTTGCCTTTGCTGACGGCGATGCGCGCCCGCTATCCGGATATTTCGCTGCAATTGACCGAGGAACTGACCGGCAACCTGATCGAGCAGTTGAAGACCGGCCGCATCAACCTGGCGATACTGTTCGACGATGGCCAGCTGACTGCGTTCGCCACCACGCCGCTGGTGGAAGAGGAGATGATGTTCATCACGCGCAGCGGTTCCCAGTATGCGGGCAAGCGCCGCTCGATAACCTTCGCGCGCGCCGCCAAGGCCAGGCTGATATTGCCCGGCATGCAGCACGGCGTGCGGCCGCGCATCGAAAGCGTGGCCCGTGCCGCCGGCCTGACGCTCGATAACGTGGTGGAAATCAGTTCGGTGACGATCATGAAATCAGCCATCCTGGCCGATATCGGCGCCACCATCCTGCCGGTGGCGCCGCTGCTGCCGGAAATCAAGCGCGGCGAGATGAGCGCTTACTCCATCAGCGGCGAAAAGCTGTCGCGCACGCTGACGTTATGCGCGTCGAAGAATATTCCGTTGACCACGGCGGCAGCGGCGGTAGAACGGCTGGTGCTGGAGGTGACCGACGAATTGTGCCGCAGCGGACAATGGCTGCATGCGAAGATTCTGGCGCGGCCGTGAGTCCGGTATCCGAGCCATCGTTTTTTCTTATATCCCTATCCAGAATCAGTATTTCCTGTTGGCGCCGCCAGTCCCTTAGACTTCAGTCACAGCAGAGTTCAATGCGTGCTGCGAGGGCCGCCACCATGGCCGTCTGGCCTGACAGTCGGATACCTTATCGGGTGTTCACATGGCAGGTTTGTTTCCGGACCATCATTCTGGAATCGTATCGAAAACCGCACATGCAGCGTCGTCTGCCGTTATCCGGAATCCGTGCCGCAGCTCCGTCCTGATCAAACGGAGCGAGCCGGAATCACGCCTGACTCCGGCCGTATTTTTCAGCGTGTGTTTTCCTGGCGCCGGGCCAGTTCGTCGTGTTCGGCAAATACCTCTTTTGCCGCAAACATGCCGTTCAATGCCGCAGGAAAGCCGGCATACAGCGCCATCTGCATGATCGTTTCGGTGATTTCCAGGCGCGACAGGCCAACGTTTAGGGCCGCCGCCAGATGCACCTTCAATTGCGGCTGGGCCGTGCCCATTGCGGTGAGCGCAGCCACCGTCGCCAGTTCGCGCTGCTGCAGGCTGAGGCCGGGGCGGGAATAAATTTCGCCGAAACCGAATTCGATGACGTAGCGCCCGAGATCGGGAGAAATATCGGCCAGGCTGTCGATTACCTTTTCGCCGGCGATGTCGTCGACTTCCTTCAAACGTTGCAAACCTCTTTCATAAGTGCTTTGTTCCATGTTTTTCTCCAAGTGAGTCATTCGTGGTGGTCGGCCTGCAGCTGCTGTTCCATGCGGGCATACAACGCGACCTTGTCGCGCAGCATGCCGAGTGTTTCCTGCAGCTCCAGCAGTTCAGCTTCCAGCGCAACCGTATGCTGCTCCAGCAATGCCTTGCGTTCTGACACACTGCCAAGGCGGTCCCCCAGCCTGCGCAATTCGGCATAACGCAGCATCTGTTGTATCGACATGCCGGTAGCGCGCAGCCTGAGCAGGAATGCAATCCAGTTCAGGTCTTCCTGGCGGTACAGGCGATGCTGGTTGCTTTGCCTCGGGACAGGATCGATCAAACCTATCTTTTCGTAATAGCGCAAAGTGTGGATGCTGAGCCCGGTGGCTGTCGCAGCTTGCTGGATCGTGATGGAAGTGGCCATGGAATAAAGTTTAGAAGTTAGAGTGCACTCTAGGTCAAGCGTTTATTATCGCAGCACTGCAATCTGTTCACCGCAATGGCCCGCTAAAAGTCGGGATAGGCATTACGGGATATGATTACCTGACCATTTCTCCCTGCTCTATCCCATTTCTTCAAACGAAAGGATCATCATGGAATACCGACGTTTAGGAGCATCAGGATTCAAGGTGCCGGCGCTCAGTTTCGGCACCGGCACGTTTGGCGGCAAAGGCGATTTTTTTGGCGCCTGGGGCAATACCGATGTCGCCGACGCCAGGCGGCTGGTCGACATTTGCCTCGATGCCGGCCTGACCATGTTCGACAGCGCGGACGTCTACTCCGACGGCGTAGCCGAATCGGTGCTGGGCGAAGCCATCAAGGGCCGGCGCGACCGCGTGCTGCTGTCGACCAAGGCGACCTTCCGCACCGGCGAGGGACCGAATGCGGTCGGCTCTTCTCGCTTCCACCTGATCCGGGCTTGCGACGCCGCGCTCAAGCGCCTCGGCACCGACTACATCGATCTGTTCCAGCTGCACGGATTCGATGCCCTGACCCCGGTCGAAGAAGTACTGTCGACGCTGGACGACCTGGTACGCGCCGGCAAGATCCGTTATGCCGGCGTGTCGAATTTCTCCGGCTGGCACCTGATGAAATCGCTGGCGGCGGCTGACCGCTACGGCTACCCGAGATATGTCGCCAACCAGGCATATTATTCGCTGATCGGCCGCGACTATGAATCGGAACTGATGCCGCTGGGCCTCGACCAGGGCGTCGGCGCCGTGGTCTGGAGCCCTCTGGGCTGGGGCCGCCTGACCGGCAAGATCCAGCGCGGCCAGCCGCTGCCGGAGCAAAGCCGCCTGCACAAGACTGCGGACATGGGGCCGCCGGTGGCGGACGAGCTGTTATACCGGGTGGTGGACGCATTAAAGGAAATCGCTGCGGAAACCGGCAAGACCATCCCGCAGATCGCGCTTAACTGGCTGCTGCAACGGCCCACTGTCGCCACCGTGGTGATCGGCGCCCGCAACGAGGAGCAGCTGCTGCAGAACCTGGGTGCCATCGGCTGGAACCTGAACGCCGAGCAGGTCGCCAGGCTGGACGCCGCCAGCGCGGTGACCGTGGCCTATCCATACTGGCACCAGCGCGGCTTCACAGAGCGCAATCCGCTGCCGGTCTGATAACCCGGCTGCACCATCATCGCTTTTCGTCATCAAGATTGCAAAAATAAAGTGCTGAAACAGCTGCATCCTCATTAAAATCAGCGACTTGATTGTAAGTAGCCATTGCAGCTAAGGAAATCAAGTGCATATTCTTTTGGTGGAAGACGATTCGGTGCTGGCGGACGGCATCTTGCGCATCTTCAAAGGCCACGGCATGGTGGTCGACGTGGTGCAGAACGGCAGCGACGCCGATGCGCTGCTGCAGCGCACGGAAATTTCGGTGGTGGTGCTGGATATCGGCTTGCCTGGCATGGACGGCTTTGAAGTGATCCGCCGTTTGCGCGCGCGCGGCAGCAACATCCCGGTGCTGTTGCTGACTGCGCGCGATTCGGTGCAGGACCGGGTCTACGGCCTGGAGCTGGGGGCCGACGATTACCTGGTGAAACCGTTTGCCACCCAGGAGCTGGTGGCCAGGGTACGCGCGCTGCTGCGCCGCAGTGCGCCGCAGCCGCTGGAGATGCACCTGGGCGGGCTGTCGCTGAACACGTCGTCGCGGCGCGCCAAAATCAACGGCAAGGCGATCGAGCTGTCGGTGCGCGAGTGGGCGGTGCTTGAATACCTGCTGCAGCAGGCGTCGCGTGTCGTATCCCGGCAGCAGATCATCGACGCCATCCTGCCCTGGGGCGCCGAGCTGACGCTGAACGCGGTGGAGGTATACATATCCAGGATCCGTTTGAAAATCGCCGATGCCGGCATCGAGATCCGCACCATCCGCGGTTTTGGCTACATGCTGGAAAAAACAGAAGCATGACCAGCATTCGCGTCAGGCTGCTGAAATGGCTGCTGCTCCCGCTACTGGTCGTCAACCTGGCCGGCGCCGGGCTGGTTTATTGGCTGGCCTGGAGTCCGGCCCGGACTGCAGTCGACCAGGCTCGGATCCTGATGGATATGGTGTGGCTGGAGGCGGTGCTGGTCCCGGTGCTGGCGGTTGTCATCTGGCTGGCGCTCGGCAGGGGATTGCTGCCGCTGAAAAAAATGACCGCCGACCTGGAGACGCGCAGCGACGACGATTTATCGGCGCTGGACCAGCGCCATGTGCCGCTCGAACTGAGCCCGGTGGTGACAGCCATCAACCGCCTGCTGGACAAGGTGCAGCAGGATGCCAAAGCGCAGCAGAATTTTCTTGCCAACATGGCGCACCAGCTGCGCACGCCGCTGGCCGGATTCCGCACCCAGCTGGAATGGCTGCTGCAGAAACACATCGGCGAAGAGGAGAGTGCGCATTCGATCGCACTGATGACTTCGTCGACCGAACGCATGATCCGCCAGACCAACCAGCTGCTGACGCTGGCGCGCGCCGAGCCGGCCAAGTTCGAGAAGGAGCGCTTGCGGGTGGTCGAGCTCAACCGGCTGGTGGAAGAATCGATCCAGCATTTTGTCGAGCAGGCGCACCGGAAGAATATCGACCTTGGCTTCAACCTGCAGCCGACGCGGGTGATGGGTGATCATTTCCTGTTGCGCGACCTGATCGACAACCTGATCGACAATGCGATCCGCTATTCACCCCAGGACGGCAAGGTCACCGTCAGTTCGCTGCATGGCAAGGACGGCGGCATTTTCTCGGTGGAAGATTCTGGTCCCGGGATTGCGCCTTCCGAGCAGGAGCTGATCTTCAACCGCTTCCGTCGCCTCGACGACAGCGTCGCCGGCAACGGCCTGGGGCTGGCGATCGTGCGCGATATCGCCAAGGACCATGGCGCCAGGATCACGGTTGAGCCCGCCGCCGCAGGCGGCACGGTGTTCTCGGTGCATTTCCCGTTTCCCATCCTCGGCGCGCCGTCAAGACTGCCTCCCGGGTAAACTGCTGCCCATCCTCCGGATGCCTGTCCAGCGCTGATTTGTTCCGCCAGCGCAAAAGTCCTATTCCCAAACTGCACATTGTTGTACGCGGCAGATTCCTTCATTCTCCAACCTTGCAGATATTTCCATATGGAAATGTCGACGCAAAGCCAGGCGGCAAGCCAGTCTACATGGCTTAACGTCAATGTTTCCGAGTGGCATATTTGTTGCTTAGTGTTTCTGCGGAAATGTTTCAGATTGCAACTACCTGTAGCAATACGAGAAATTTCTGCTGGAAATGATTGACGCAAAAGAAACCTGTGCGCCAGCAATTGGTGCAACGGTGACCGATGCATCGCCCAAAAGGCGATTAACAAATGGTTGTATCCGTCACAAAAATTAGATTTCTACTCTGATACTTACCCATGGGGAGTGTGGTTATGATGAAAGAAAGAAGACTGCAACGTTCGCTGCGACTGATGTTTTCCGGCGGCGTCGCTGTCGGATTCGGGCTGCTGGCGCAATCGGTGCACGCGCAGGAGACCAAGACCGACGACGCACCACAACAGATGCAACGCGTCGAAATCACAGGCTCGTCGATCAAGCGGATCACCAAGGAGGGCGCTCTGCCGGTGCAGACACTGACCCACGAAGACATCGCCAAGAGCGGCGCCAACAGCGTCGCCGACCTGATCCAGGCCTTGCCGGCGATGCAGGGGTTCATCCCGCAGTCGAGTTCTGTGAACGGCAACGGCAGCGGCGTCGAGACGGCTTCCATCCATGGCATCGGTTCCGGTTACACCCTGGTGCTGCTGAACGGACGGCGCATCGCCAAATCGGCAATCTCCCACAACGACTATGCGGTCAACCTGGCCAGCATTCCGCTGGCGGCGGTGGAACGGGTTGAAATCCTGACCGACGGCGCCTCCGCGCTGTACGGCTCCGACGCGATTGCCGGCGTGGTCAACTTCATCCTCAAGAAAAACGCTACCGACGCCACCATCACCGCCACCTACAATGCACCGACCAAGGCCGGCGGCAAGAGCTTTAACGTCGGCATCTCCAAGGGTTTCGGCGACCTCGACAAAGACGGCTACAACGTGCTGCTGGCATACAGCCACGACGAGCAAAAAAACCTGGTTGCGGGACAGCGTGGGTTTGCCAGCAGCGGCATAGTGCCGTTCAGCGTCGGCGGCCAGAATTATTCGCTCTACCAGACCAGCAGCTATACCGCGCCGGGCGGCGTTTCATTGCGCCATGCGGACGGTTCCGATCCGACCCAGTTTTCGCCTGACTTCCTGAAAAACGGCAGCTGCGGACCGAATACTTTCCAGGCCGGGAATTATTGCAAATTCAACTATGCGGCGACGGTCGAACTGATACCGGAATCGCAGCGCGACAGTTTTGTCGTGTCAGGCAACTTGAAGCTCAACAGCGCCACCAACCTGTTTGCCGAGGCTGTCGCTTCGCGTTATTCCATCACGCCGCAATATGCGCCGTCCGCCCAGCCCTTGGCGCTGTCGCTGAGCAGCCCGCTGTACGCCAAATATGTGACGCCTTACCTGGCGCAGCTGGGAGAAAATCCTGCAAACATCAACGGCGCGGTGATGAACCTGCGCCTTGTGGACGCCGGCGGCCGCACCGATGAATACCGCACCGACGCCCTGCACCTGGCGTTCGGCATAGACGGCAACGCGCTGGGCTGGGACTACAACGCGTCCTACACCCATTCGCAAAACAAGTTCTACGACAAGGCGATCAACGGTTATCTCAGCAACAATATGTTCCAGAACATCGTCGCCGCCGGCGGCTTTGATCCGTTTGCGCCTTCGGGAACCGGGGTAGCCGCGCTGGCGCCGGCCGTATTGCACCAGACGCTGGACCAGGCGACCTCCAAGCTCGACATCATCAACGCGCATGCTTCCCACGACCTGTTCAAGGCGCCGGGCGGCATGTCGCAAATCGGCTTGGGTGTGGAAGCGACCAAGGAGCAGCATACCGACAGTCCTAGCGCGATTTTGCAAAGCACCAACGCGCTGCAGCCGAACTTCACCGATTCCATCATCGGCGGCAACGCCGGCGCCTTGCCGTTTTCGGCAAGCCGGATGAACTACGGGACGTTTGCCGAAATGCTGGTGCCGGTCATGAAGAACCTGGACGTCACGGCGGCGCTGCGTTACGACAGCTACGATGCGGCGAAAAACGATGCAAACTTCGACAACGCCGGCAATCCGCTCGGTTCCGCAACCCAGGGCAACTCCGCCAGCAAATCCACGTACAAGATTTCTGCCCGCTGGCAACCGGTCGAATCACTGTTGCTGCGCGGTTCCTACGGCACCGGCTTCAAGGCGCCGACCCTGTCGCAGATCACTTCGCCGATCCAGTTCAGCGGCAATACCGCGCAACAGCACCCATGTCCGGTTTCGGCGCCCGATCCAAGGGCTGCCGGCTGCCAGGGCGTGACCCAGTATGACGTGCTGCAAGGCGGCAACCAGCTCAGTGGTTCGAGCGGCTTGAAGCCGGAAACCTCGAAGCAGAGCACGGTCGGCTTCCGTCTTGAACCGATACGCAACCTGTCGATCGGCTTCGACTTGTGGACCGTCAGCATCAAGAACCAGATCAGCATCCTGCAGGAAAATATCGCGTTCTCCAATCCGACCGCTTATTCCAACCTGTTCACCTTGTTCAACGACCCGATCCAGGGATCGCAGACGATCGCCTTCCTGCAGACTCCGGTCAACCTGGCCAGCGCCAAATACCAGGGGATAGACTGGGACCACAGCTTCAAGACCAAGACCCCGATCGGCGACATGAGCCTGCAATGGACCGGCACCTACATGCTGAAAGCCGAGCAGGATTTCCCGGGTACCGGCACCCAGAGCAGCCTGGGTAAATACGGCGCCGACCAGAACGTGGTGTTCCGCGTGATTTCGCGCCTGGCAGGATCATGGAAACAGTCGGATACCTGGACTCACACCCTGACCGCCAACTATCGCTCCGGCTATCACGACCAGACCTATACGGCGGACGACGCCACGGTCCGCATCGTCAATCCTGACGGCTCCTACGGCGCTTTCGTCGCCATGCCTAACCACGAGGTGGCGTCTTACACCACGTTCGACTGGCAGACCAAGATGACGGTCAAGAAAGGGCTGGAATTCACCGGCGGCATCAAGAACCTGTTTGCCCGTACTCCGCCTCTGTCCCTGGTGACTGCGGGCGGCGGCAACCAGGTTGGCTACGATGCCCGTTATACCGATCCGCTGGGACGCCAGTTCTACATAACCGGCACCTACAAGTTCTAACAGCCGTTTAATTTGCAAGCTGCCAGGCCGGCCGGATGCGATGTTTGCGTCCGGCCGGTTTTTTTTCGTCCGGTCGTTTCCTTGCACCAAAATGTTGCAGTGAAGAACTGATAAGATAGGCCGATCAACTTGATTGAAGCAGACGGCGAGTGCTGTCGATTTTCTAACAGGAAGGCCTGCCCATGAACTTATCGAGCCGCCCAGCGGTGCTGGACCTGATCGGCAATACCCCATTGATAGAAGTGACGCGGCTGGACACCGGCTGCTGCCAGCTGTTTCTCAAGCTGGAATCACAAAACCCGGGCGGCTCCATCAAGGACCGCATCGGTTTATCCATGATAGAAGCGGCTGAACGGGATGGCCGCCTGCAGGCTGGCGGCGTCGTGATCGAAGCTACCGCCGGCAATACCGGCCTGGGCCTGGCGCTGGTGGCTTGCGCCAAGGGCTACCGCGTGATCCTGGTGGTGCCGGACAAGATGTCGGGGGAAAAAATACAGCACCTCAAAGCGCTGGGCGCCGAAATCCATATCACCCGTTCGGACGTCGGCAAAGGCCATCCGGAGTATTACCAGGATTATGCCGCGCGGCTGGCGCGCGAAATGCCGGGCGCCTTTTATGCCGATCAATTCAACAATCCCAGCAATCCGCTGGCGCATGAACAAAGCACCGCCCCCGAGATCTGGGAACAGTGCGGGCACCAGCTCGACGCCATCGTCTGCGGCGTCGGCTCGGCCGGCACGCTTACCGGCCTGACACGGTTTTTCCGCAAGGCGCAGCCGGCGCTGGAGTTTGTGCTGGCCGATCCCAAGGGCTCTATCCTGGCCGAATACATCAATACCGGAAAAATAGAATCGACCCCGGGTTCTTGGGCAGTGGAGGGCATCGGCGAGGATTTTGTGCCGTCCATCGCCGACTTGTCCGGCGTCAAGCACACCTATACGATCAGCGACGAAGAAAGCTTCAGCAGCGCGCGCGAACTGGTGCGCGCCGAAGGCATCCTCGGCGGTTCCTCCACCGGCACCTTGCTGGCGGCGGCGCTGCGCTATTGCCGTGAACAGAGCCAGCCCAAGCGCGTCGTCACCATCGTCTGCGACACCGGCACGCGCTACCTGTCCAAGGTCTACAACGACAACTGGATGCACGACCAGGGCCTGCTCAAGCGCGAGACCGTGGGCGACCTGCGCGACATCATCGGCCGCCGTTACGAAGAAGGCGGCGTCATCAGCGTGGCGCCAGGCGACACCTTGATGACCGCGTTCAACCGCATGCGCAGCGCCGAGATTTCGCAGCTGCCAGTGATCGACGGCGCAGAGCGGCAAGTAATCGGGATTATCGACGAATCCGACTTGCTGCTGAAAGTCGCCGCCGACGCTGCCAATTTCAGCCAGCCGGTAAGCAGCACCATGACCAGCGCGATAGAAAAACTGGCGCCGACCGCAAGCGTCGATGCGCTACGCAGCACCCTGGCCCGCGGCCTGGTCGCCATCATTGCCGACGGCGACCGCTTCTACGGCCTGATTACCCGTTTCGATCTACTCAACCATCTTCGAAGGAGTCTTTCATGAGCAACAACAAGGATAGCGGGCAACCGTCCGACCTGCATTTCGCCACACGCGTGATCCACGCCGGGCAAGCCCCCGATCCCACCACCGGCGCCATCATGCCGCCGATCTACGCCACCTCGACGTTCGTGCAGCAGAGTCCGGGCGTCAACAAGGGGCTCGACTACGGCCGTTCGCACAATCCGACGCGCTGGGCGCTGGAGCGCTGCGTGGCGGACCTGGAGCAGGGCTCGCAGGGCTTTGCCTTTGCCTCCGGCATGGCCGCCGCGGCGACCGTGCTGGAGTTGCTGGACAGCGGCGCCCACGTGGTTGCCGGCGATGACCTGTATGGCGGCACTTACCGCCTGTTCGACAAGGTGCGCAAGCGCAGCGCCGGCTTGTCGTTCAGCTTCGTCAACCTGGTCGACCCGGCCAACCTGCTGGCGGCGATACGGCCGGAAACCAAGATGGTCTGGGTCGAGACGCCGACCAATCCGATGCTGAAGCTGGCCGACCTGGAAGCGATCGCCAAGATCTGCCGCGAGCGCGGCATTATCGCCGTCGCCGACAATACTTTCGCCAGCCCGATGGTGCAGCAGCCGCTGACTTTCGGTTTCGACGTCGTGCTGCACTCGACCACCAAGTACCTGAACGGCCATTCCGACATCATCGGCGGCATCGCCGTGGTCGGCCGCGAAGCGCGCCAGGCGGAATGGCTTGAGCGCCTGGCTTTCCTGCAGAATGCGGTGGGCGCCATCGCCGGGCCGTTCGACAGCTTCCTGGCTTTGCGCGGCGTCAAGACGCTGGCGCTGCGGGTCCAGCGCCATTGCGAAAACGGGCTGGAACTGGCCAGCTGGCTGGAAAGCCAGCCGCTGGTAAAACGGGTCCATTATCCGGGCCTGGCTTCGCATCCCCAGCACGAACTGGCTCAGCGCCAGATGCAAGGTTACGGCGGCATCATCTCGGTCGAGCTCGATACCGACCTGGCCGGCGCCAAGCGCTTCCTGGAACGCTGCGAGATCTTTGCGCTGGCGGAGAGCCTGGGCGGGGTGGAAAGCCTGATCGAACATCCGGCCATCATGACCCACGCCACGATTCCGGCGGAACACCGGGCCAAGCTCGGCATCAGCGATTCGCTGGTGCGGCTGTCGGTCGGTGTGGAAAATATCGAGGACCTGAAAACCGACATGCGCAACGCGCTGGCGGCCATCAGGCAATGAGCGACGGCATGCACGACTGGGAGACGCGTGTCGCTGCGCTCTGGAAGCAGGTCGACTCGGTGACGCCGGAGCAGCTGGTCAGCCGCATCGATCTGCTGGCGGCCGAGCGGCCTGCAGATGACGCCCTGGCTTTATTCGAGCGCGCCTGCGCGCGCGACACGGCCGGGCTGGAATCGGCGGCGGAGCCGCTGTACCGGGCGGCGCTGGCAAGCCAGGGCCTCGATCCTTACCGCCAGGCGCGAGCCTCGATCCAGCTTGGCAGCACCTTGCGTCTGCTGGGGCAACTGGATGAGAGCGAACGTTTGCTGGCCGCGCAGCTTCAGCGCTACGCCGATGCTGCATATGGCAAGGCTCTGTACGATGAAACGCGCGCTACGCTTGCGCTGACTTACCTGCTGCAGGGAAGGGCGGCGGAAGCCGCCTGCCTGGCGCTGGCTACGCTGGCGCCGCATTTGTCCCGCTACAATCGTTCGGTGGCGGCTAACGCTGCTGAAATCCTGAAGAATACCGCCACTGCTTCCAACTGGTCCTGATCCTGCATTCAACCAAGGATCCGGGCCGCTCGCCCGATGTGCAAGCAAGCGGCCCGGGTTCGCCTCGTCTGCCGCTTACTGGTAGTTGGCGACCAGGCTGGCGTTGCTGACAGTGCGGTAGGAATTCAGCAGCAGGTAATACGTTCCTGCTTTCGGTGCGCTGATGGTCACGCTTTCGGAATTGGTGCCGCCTTCCGATTTGCCGTCGTAGGAACTGGTGGTCGGCGTGGCATTCCACTTGACGTAGATGTCGCCGTCACCGCTGCCGCCAGACAACTGGAAGCTCAGGTTCCTGGCGCCGGCCGGCACCGTGATGCTGTACACGTTGCTGGCGCCGGTGGCAAGCGAGATGCCTGTGACAGGCACGCCCTTGACCAGCACGTTGCCGCTGCTGGTGCTGCAGCTGACGCCCACCGCCTTGAATGCCGCGGTAACATCGGCTACGACGTAACCACGGCTGGTGGCGGCTTTCTCGACACCGCAAGCGCCCTGGTTAAAGGTGCTGTTGGCGGTCCAGTACAGGTGGTTGGCGTCGGCCATGACTTCGAACGCTTTGCGGGTGCTCCAGCCGGCGGTGGTCGCCAGCAGGTAGAACGCCTTGTTGTACACGCCGCTGCTGTAGTGCACGTCGAGGCTGCTGGTGTAGTTCTTGGCGTTGTCGATCGAGCGGCCATCCTGGGTCGGATTGGCCATGTAGCGCAGTGCGCCGGTGGCCTTGAAGATTTCGGTGCCGACCAGGAAGTCGTTGGTGCCCTTCATGTAGTTTTCGGAAGCTTCGCCGGCCATGTCGGAAAAGGCTTCGTTCATGCCGCCTGACATGCCGCTGTACACCAGGCCGGAATTCTGCTCGGTGAAACCGTGGCTGACTTCATGGCCGGAGACGTCCAGCGCTACCAGGGGATAGAAGGTGGAAGCGCCGTCGCCGAAATTCATGGCGCTGCCGTCCCAGAAAGCGTTTTCATAGCTGTTGCCGTAGTGGACCTTCATGTACAGGGTCTGACTGATAGGGCGCAGGCTGAGCCAGTCGCGGTACATGTTGAACACCACATTGCCGAAGTAGTGGGCGTCGTTCAGCGGCGAAAACGCGCCGTTGACAGCCTTGTAGGTATTGCGCGGGCAGGTGAAATGGAAGGGGGTGCTGCCGCTGGTGCCGTTCTGCAGGTCGACAGTGATCACATTGGTGGTGATCATGTTGCAGTTGCTGTCGACAATCAGCGGGCCGTATTTGCCGCCGGGCTGGTACTCGTACTGGCCGGTCTTGGCATTGCCGCCGGGACCGCTGGCTTCGTAATGGGTGATGCCTTCCCATTTTTTCAGGATGGCGCCGGTGTTGGCGTCAATGATGAAATACGGACGGCTTGGCTTCGCTGCGCTCTTGTTGACGAAGGACACCACATAGATCAGCTGCGCCACATTATTGCTGCCGAGCTGGACATACAACTTGGCCTGCTCGTTTTCGGTCACCGCGGCGCGTGCAATCGATTTGGCTTGCAGCAGCACGTCAGCGGCGGCATAGACCGGTTTGGCGCTGGCAGGTCGTTCTCGATATTGCGGATCAGGCTGCCGGACATGGCTGGCTGCGCCTGGCTGGCGCTGCGCTGTTCGACAATGGCCTGGTCCCACAGCGGCACGCCCTGGAAATATTGCTGGTAGCGGGTGACGACCTTGCCGTTGGCGTAGTTCTGGCTGCGCAGCGGTTTCAGTTCATCGGCGGTCAGGCCGAGAAAGGCTTGCGCCGTTATCGGGCCAGGTCCGGCTTGTTTTGCTGCGGCTGCCTGTGGCGTGTAGCTTTCAAGATCAACGCGGTCGGCTGCGATGGCGCTTGAACTTGCTGCTAGCAGCAGTGACAGAAATAAAGGGCCTTCGACGTGACGTAATGCTGGCTTCATGTTATCTCACTCTCTTTAAATGGATGCGTGGATATTTCATAAGATTGACCAGATACTTCGCGAACAAAAACACTACCGGCAGTCCAGGACGGTTCCCGACCCGATCGATTGGTGCGCTGGATCGCTTGCGGCTATTGCGATTGATTCAGCGTGTACGAAGAGCCGTTGACCACCAGGACGGCGGCGATGACTTTCACAAATCAAATACGTGACTAAAGTTACGTATTGTTACAAAATGAATGCCATGCGGCAACATACCTGCATTCCCAATGCCTAGACAGCTGTCATTTCTTACAGGGTGGCGCGGCGCCGGATTGCCGGCGAAGGAGGGAGACGGGAAGATATTTCGCAGTCGGACAACCGCAAGAAACGTTAAGAGTCCTGTTCTGTCGAAGTACAATTACAGATATACAAAACGTTTCATTGAATGGAGAGAAAAATGAAAATCAAATCCATGTTGGGCCTGATTGCCTGCTGCGGTTCGTTCGCCGCCTGTGCCGCAAGCCCGTATGACGACGGTTATCCCCAATACCCATCTGCCGCGCCCGGCTACTATGGCGATGCGCCTGTTGTCGCTTATGGCGGATACGGCGATTCTCCTTCGTACGGCGACCGCAATGACGATCGTTATGGCGGCCGCGACAATTGGACGCCGCCCGGCAGCTACCGCGATTCCTGCCGCGATATCGTGGTCCGGCGCGGCATGCTGGAAGCCACCTGCGGCGGCGACAATGGCGGCAGAAGGACGTCGATCCCGCTGTCTTCCTGCCGTAGCGGCAGTTTTGATAATATAAACGGCAACCTGCAATGTGCTGGCGGCGGTCGTGACTACGGTCGTTCCAACAGAGACGTGCCACCGGGGAGCTACCTCCAATCTTGTTCGGATATCGGGGTTCGCGGCGGTGTATTGGAAGCAACCTGTGGCGGCAGAGACAACAGCAGGATACGGTCGTCGATCTCCGTGCGTTCCTGCAGGAGCGGCAGCTTCGCCAATATCAACGGCTACCTGCAATGCGACCGCTAGCCAATCAAAGCAGCTCCACGCTCAGCAGGTTGAGGTAGCAGCTTTCGCGCGTAGTGCCGACAAAGTCGGCCAGATACGATTGCTGCGACATCTCCGGCAGGCAGGCGGCATACAGCCGCCCGGTCAGGCCGGCGGCGGTGATCCTCTTGGCCAGCACATAGTCACGTGTCAGGTAGTTCTGCGCAGCCCAGATCGGCAAGGTAGCGATGCCGCGCCGGCTGGCGACCAGCTGCAGCATCGCCACCGTCAGTTCGGTGGTGCGGCGCGCGGTCTGGATGCCGGCCGGCTTCAATACCTGGCGTACCACATCCAGCATGTCGTCCGGCACCGGATAGGTAATCAGCGTGTAGCCGGCGAAATCTTCCGCCACCAGATATTCCTTGCCCGCCAGCGGATGGTCGTGCGCCACCAGCGCCACGATCTCGAAACTGAACAAGGCGTGGTAATCGACTTTTTCATCGGGATCGACTTCCGCCACGATCGCGACATCGGCGCGATGTTCATATAACAGCCCGACCGGATCGGCCTGGAAGCCGGAGACGATATCCAGCTCCACTTCCGGCCAGCGCTTGCGGAAGATATCCATGGCCGGCATCAGCCAGTCGAAGCAGGTATGGCATTCCACCGCAATCCGCAGCTGGCCGGCCACGCCTTGCGCCAGCCGCACCAGGTCACGCTCGCTTTCCGCCACCTGCGGCAATACCGCATCCGCCAGTTTCAGCAAACGTTCGCCGGCCGGGGTAAACCGTACCGGCACCGATTTACGTTCGAACAGGGTGGTGCCATGGTGATCTTCCAGCTGCTTGATCTGGTGCGACAGCGCCGACTGGGTAACGTTGAGCAGCGTCGCCGCGCGCAGCAGGTTGCCGGCTTCGCGCAGGGCATGCAGAGTTTTCAGGTGGCGTAATTCCAGGATGGATTGCATATTGATTGCTTAGTTGATAATTAAAATTCGGTGTATTAGTAAAATTCAAGTTGATTCTTAATATTTATCGTTTGAATCATAATCCAAGCTGGCCCAACATGCGAGACATCGAACTTGTTTTTTATGGAGATAAAGATGGCATTGGCACACGTATTAGGGTTTCCGCGCATCGGCGCTCACCGCGAACTGAAATTCGCCCAAGAGTCGTTCTGGAAGGGCGCTTCCGATGAAGCGGCTTTGCGCGCCACCGGTGCCACGCTGCGCGCCCGCCACTGGCAGGCGCAGGCCGATGCCGGCCTGGATTTCGTCACCGTCGGCGATTTCGCCTGGTACGACCAGGTGCTGGGCACGCTGGCCTTGCTGGGCGCGATTCCAAGCCGCTTCGGCTTTGCTCCGAAACAGCTGACCCTGGCTGACTATTTCACCCTGGCGCGCGGCAGCAAGCAGCACTTCGCGATGGAAATGACCAAGTGGTTCGACACCAACTATCACTACCTGGTGCCGGAATGGACTGCCGATGTGCAGTTCGACGGCGGCGTTGACTGGCTGCATGATGAAATCGCCGAAGCGCGCGCCCTTGGTCATAAGGTAAAAGTGGCGCTGGTCGGTCCGCTGACCTTGCTGTACCAGGGCAAGATCAAGTCCGGCCTGGGCCACAAACTGGACCTGCTGCCTAAAGTGGTGGCCGGCTACCAGCAGCTGCTGCAGCGCTTGCACGCCGCCGGCATCGAATCGGTGCAGATCGACGAGCCGATCCTGGCGCTGGAGCTGGACGCCGCCTGGCGCAACGCTTTTGCACCGGTCTATGCACAGTTGGCTGATACCGCGCCGGCCTTGTTGTTGACTACTTATTTCGGTGAAGTCAGCGAACACGCTGAGCTGCTGCGTTCGCTGCCGGTAGCCGGTGTCCACCTGGACCTGGTGCGCGGCGCCGGGCAGCTGGAACAGATCGCTGCCGGCTGGCCGCAAGACAAGGTGTTGTCGCTGGGCGTGGTCGACGGCCGCAACCTGTGGCGTACCGATCTCGACCAGGTGCTGACCAGCCTCAAGCCTTTGCAGGCGCAACTGGGCGACCGCTTGTGGGTGGCTTCAAGCTGCTCCTTGCTGCATGTGCCAGTGGACCTGGCCAACGAACCCAAGCTCGACGACGAACTGAAAAGCTGGCTGGCGTTCGCCACCCAGAAGCTGGCGGAAATCGTCGCCCTCAAGCAAGCCTTGAACGGCAACACGGCAGAAGTCGAAGCGCAGTTCGTCGCTTCGCGCGCTGCCCAGGCCAGCCGCCGCAGCTCGAGCCGCATCCACAATCCGCTGGTGCAAAAGCGCCTGGCCGCGGTGACTGCCGCCGATGCCGAGCGCTCCGCCGGTTTTGCCGCGCGCATCGCCAAGCAGCAAGCCAAATGGCAGCTGCCGGCTTTCCCGACCACCACCATCGGTTCTTTCCCGCAGACCGCGGAAATCCGCCAGGCGCGCGCCGCCTACAAGCGCGGCGAGATCGGCCACCTGGATTACCTCGACAAGATGCGCGAAGAAATCCGCGTCGTGGTGGAGAAGCAGGAACAGCTTGGCCTTGACGTGCTGGTGCACGGCGAGCCGGAGCGCAACGACATGGTGGAGTATTTCGGCGAACAGCTGTGGGGCTACACTTTCACCGCCAACGGCTGGGTGCAAAGCTACGGCTCGCGCTGCGTCAAGCCGCCAATCATTTATGGCGACGTATATCGCCCGGAAGCGATGACTGTCGGCTGGAGCCAGTTTGCCCAGACTCTCACCTCGAAGCCGATGAAGGGCATGCTGACCGGCCCGGTGACCATGCTGCAATGGTCCTTCGTGCGCGACGACCAGCCGCGCGAAACCACGGCGCTGCAAATCGCCTTGGCGCTGCGCGACGAAGTGTGCGACCTGGAAAAGGCCAACATCGGCATGATCCAGATCGACGAACCGGCGTTCCGCGAAGGCTTGCCGCTGAAATCGCGCGACTGGCCGCATTACCTGGACTGGGCGGTGCGCGCATTCAAGATCAGCGCGGCCGGCGTCGGCGACGAAACCCAGATCCACACCCACATGTGCTATTCGGAATTCAACGACATCCTGCCGTGGATCGCCGCGATGGACGCCGACGTCATCACGATCGAGACTTCGCGTTCGGACATGGAACTGCTGGACGGTTTTGGCCAGTTCGCCTATCCCAACGATATCGGCCCTGGCGTCTACGACATCCACTCGCCGCGCGTGCCGCAAGTCGACGAAATGGAACGTTTGCTGCGCAAGGCGCGCGGCGTGATTCCCGATGCGCGCTTGTGGGTCAATCCGGATTGCGGCCTGAAAACCCGCGGCTGGCCTGAGACTTACGAGGCGTTGGAGAACATGGTGCTGGCGGCCAAGCGCTTGCGTGAGACGGTAGAGCAGGAACGCAAGGCAGCGTAAAGCTGAATGAAAAAAAGGAGCGAGTAATACTCGCCCCTTTTTTTTAAGCTGTTGCGATTGGTAGCAATCCTGCCTTAAGAAACTTCCTTGGCGCTGACGATGGATTTGGACACCAGGCCATACTCTATCGCTTCCGGCGCCGACATCCAGAAATCGCGGTCGATATCGGCCGTTACCTTTTCCAGCTTTTGCCCGGTTTCCTTGGCGATCAGGGCGCCGATCCTTTCGCGCACGCGGATGATTTCGCGCGCCTGGATGGCGATATCGGAAGCCTGTCCGCCGACGCCGCCGCTTGGCTGATGGATCAGGAAGCGCGTGTTTTGCAGGCAGAAACGGCGTTCCTTGGGCACCGACAGGAACACGTTGACCGCGGCGCTGCCGACCCAGCCGCTGCCTATCATGTTGACCGGCGCATCGATGAAGCGGATCACGTCATGGATCACATCGCCAGATTCCACGTGGCCGCCCGGCGAACAGACCAGGAAATTGATCGGCGCCTTGGATTCGCCGGAGAGGGCGATCAATTGGCGCACGGTATCGCGCGCTACGGTGTCGTTGATCTGGCCGAACAGCAGTACGGTGCGTGACTTGAACGCTTTCTCTTCCAGGAAGGCGTCGCGCTGGGATGCATTGGTTTCCACTTTTTCTTCCATGATGTACCTCTAAGGTGTTGGGGAGTTCATTAACCGCAAAAGAGCCAGTGTAAACCAAAAAGCCCCCGCAAATCGCGGAGGCTTCTTTTGTTATTGCTGTCTGACTGTGGTCAGGGCGATCAGAAGGCGGGTACTACTGCACCCTTGTATTTCTCTTCAATGAATTTCTTCACTTCCGGCGAGTTCAAGGCCGCGGCCAGTTTCTTGACGGCGGCGCTGTCCTTGTTGTCCGGACGGGCGACCAGCAGGTTGGCGTAAGGCGAATTGGCATCTTCGATGAACAGCGAATCCTTGACCGGATTGAGTTTGGCTTCGATCGCATAGTTGGTGTTGATCAGGGCCAGGTCGACCTGGTTCAGCACGCGCGGCAGGGTGGCTGCTTCCAGTTCCTTGAACTTCAGGTGCTTGGGATTCTCGATGATGTCCTTTTGGGTCGCCGAGATATTGCCAGGGTCCTTCAGTTTCAGCAGGCCCTGGCGCGACAGCAGCAGCAAGGCGCGGCCGGAATTAGATGGGTCGTTCGGAATGGCGACCGTGGCGCCGTCCGGCAAGTCGGCCAGTTTCTTGTACTTGGTCGAATAACCGGCGAACGGCTCGACGTGGACCTTGGTGATCACTACTTCGATATCGTTCTTGTGGCTCTTCTTGAATTCGTTCAGATAGGGCTGGTGCAGGAAGAAGTTGCCGTCGACCCGTTTCTCGTTGGTCTGCACTGCCGGCTGGATATAGTCGGTGAACACCTTGACCTGCAGGTCGACGCCTTCCTTGGCCAGGATCGGTTTGACGAAATCGAGGATTTCCGCATGCGGCACCGGCGTGGCGGCGATCACCAGCTTGTCGGCGGCTTGCGCCGGCGCGGCGGCGATCAGGCTGAAGGTAGAGAACACGGCCGCAGCCAGTCCCAGAGACAGTGAAAATTTGCGTGACATATAAACTCCCTTTTTTTGATTTTAAAAAAAACAGAAAAATTACTTGCGCGTGAAATGCTGCACCAGCCGGTCGCCGGAAAACTGCAGCGCCTGCACCAGCACCACCAGCACCGCAACCGTGGTGACCATGACTTCGGTCTGGAAGCGCTGGTAGCCGAAGCGGATCGCCAGGTCGCCCAGGCCGCCGCCGCCGATCACGCCGGACATGGCGGCATACGACATCAGGGCAATCGCGGTGACGGTAGTGGCGGCGATCAGGCCGGGCAGGGCTTCCGGCAGCAGCGCGCCGAAGATGATCTGGCGCTTGTTGGCGCCCATGGCCTGGCAGGCTTCCACCACGCCGCGGTCGATTTCGCGCAACACGTTTTCCACCAGGCGCGCGAAGAACGGCGCGGTGCCCAGCACCAGCGGCGGAATCGCGCCCTGCACGCCGAGCGAAGTGCCGACCAGGATTACCGTGACCGGGATCATCACGATCAGCAGGATCAGGAATGGCACCGAGCGCAGCACGTTGACGACCAGCGACAACGCCCGGTAGATGCCGCGCTGTTCCAGCAGCTGGCGTTTGCCGGTAATGAACAGCAGGATGCCGAGCGGCAGTCCGAGCAGTATCGTGAACAGCAGGGAAAAGCCGGTCATGGCCAGGGTTTCCCAGGTGGCTTGCCAGATGTCGCCCCAGTCGATGAGAGAGAAGTCCATTATGCGAGCACCTCATGGCGGATGTTGTGCTGATCGAGCGTGGTGAAGACTTGCGCGACGTCGGCCGGTTCGCCGCGCAGTTCCACCAGCAGCTGGCCATAGGGCGTGTCCTTGATGCGGGCGATGGTGCCTTGCAGGATGGTGATCAGCGCCGGCGTGGCGGCGGCGATGCTGCTCAGGATCGGCTGGTAGGTGATGTCGCCGACATAGGTCAGGCGCACCAGCAGCCCGCGCAGCTGGCTGGCGCCCGGTACCGTCGACGGCAGCAATGCCGTCTCTGCAGAAAACGGCGTGCTTTCGGCGACCATGCTTTGCGTTACCGCATGCTGCGGATGGAGGAACACTTCGGCTACGTCGCCGCTTTCGACGATGCGGCCGCCCTCGATTACCGCAACGCGGTCGCAGATGTTGCGGATCACCTGCATCTCGTGCGTGATCAGCACGATCGTCAGGCCCAGCTTGCGATTGATGTCGAGCAGCAGGCGCAGGATTGCTTGCGTGGTCTCCGGGTCAAGGGCGGAAGTGGCTTCGTCGCATAACAGCAGGTGCGGGGTATTGGCTAGCGCACGGGCGATGCCGACCCGCTGTTTCTGGCCGCCGGACAGTTGCGCCGGGTATTTGTCGCGGTGCTCGGCCAGTCCGACCAGATCCAGCAGTTCGCTGACCCGGGCGGCACGTTCCTGCGGCGTGTATTTGCCGGTGATCTTCAGCGGCCAGTCGATGTTGGCGGCCACGGTCTTGGCGCCCAGCAGGTTGAAGTGCTGGAAAATCATGCCGACGCGCTGGCGCAGCCGGTGCAGTCCACTGTTGTCCAGCGCGGTGATGTCTTCGCCCTCGATCAGGACTTTCCCGCCGGACGGGCGTTCCAGCATGTTGAGGGTGCGGATCAGGGTGCTTTTGCCGGCGCCGGAGCGGCCGATGATGCCGAAGATTTCACCCTTCTTGATGTGCAGGTTGATGTCGGACAATGCGGCGACGGGCGTGCCGGCGGTTTTGGCATTGCGTTCCAGCGGGTAGGTTTTATGCAGGTGCTCGATGCGGATCACAGGTTTGCTTCACAGATTCAGTCAGGCTTGCCATTTTATCAGCGACCCTATATACACCAAAGTTATATCTTGTTATTTGTATATAACAATCTCGTTGTTAAGCCGGTTATTAATGAATGAAGATATTGTGATGAGAACATGCAAACGATGTTTTTTTATGGCATAGTAAAGAAACTATGAAAGCACCTCAGAGCGAATTGGCCAAAAAAATTCTTGCTGACCCGCAGGCTGCGCAGCAGTTGCGCGCATATCTGGCCAGCAAGAACTCGAGGTCATCGTTGTCCACCGCTGTCCAGCCTGACAATGTGATCAGCTTGCACTCTGAGCAAGAGGGAACGGTCCGCTACCGGATTACCGTCGTTCCCATCGCTGCCTGAGCGTATTGATGAATGTAGCACTGCCTGCTTTCATTATCTTCCTGCTGTTGCTCCCCGGTTTTATCGCCCGTTCCCGTTTCAAACGCGCAGAGCGCGTTTCCTTTGATTATTCTCCGTTCGGTCAGATTGTCACCGAGGCGGTGTTGTGGGACTGCATTTTCCACTCCGTGTGGCTGCTGCTGTCTGCAGTCTTGTTTGGACGCGTATTGCAGCCGCTGCTGTTGCTGGAACTGCTGTCTTCTGATCCAGCTAGCCAGTCCAGGGCGATTAATGGGATCGCCTTGGAATTTTACTGGATCGGTTCCTACTTCCTGAGCTTGTATGGTGGAGCCTGGCTAGTGCCGACTGTTTTCCGGCTGCTCATCATCCGCTTCCGGTTAGACGGGACCGGCCGTTTTTCCCCCTGGCTACGCTTTAACCAGGCGCCGTGGTACTACCTGCTGACCGGCGCCGATTCTGAAGAAGGAAGGCCGCCGGATCTGATCGCGGTATCAGCGATTGTCGACGTGGCTGGCCAGGCGGTACTGTTTACCGGCCTCCTGACGGATTATGTTTTTGACGTCGACGGTGTCCTCGACCGGCTCATCCTGCAGCAGGTAATGCGTCGTCCGCTGGTCGCCGACAAGGAGAACGACGCCACGGTGGAGCAGGACCTGGCGCGCTTCTATGGCGTCGACGGCAATTATTTTGTACTGCGCTATAGCGAAGCGATTACCTTGAACATCGAATACATCAAGCTGGCGAAGCTGGCGGCGGAAACGCCAGCCGACGACAGCGTGCGGCCAGACTAGCCGCTACATCGCGATCATTCTCAGGGCAGGGGAAACACCAGGCAGGTAGTGGTCGCATGCGCATAGATCTTGCCTTCGGCGTCCACGATATTGGCTTCCGCCACGCCGACCCTGCCGCCGACCTGGATCACTTTACCAATGGCGCGCACCGGCCCGGTCTTATCCGTGAGCGCGCGGATCAGGTTGACTTTCAGTTCCAGCGTGGTGTAGCCGCTGCCCTTGGGCAGCGCCGACTGCACCGCGCATCCCAGCGCCGAATCCAGCAAGGTGCAAAAGTAGCCGCCGTGTACGCTGCCGATCGGGTTGTAATGCTGCATGGCAGGCGTGCCCTGGAACACCACACGGCCGAATTCGGCTTCGATCAGGTTGAAGTCCAGCGTTTGCGCAATCGGCGGAATCGGCAATTCGCCCCTCAGGATGGCTTGCAAGAATTCAACGCCGCTATATTGCTTGAGCTGTTCCAGCGAGGCCACGCCGGGCGCCGCCAGTCTGGTCCGCACGGCGCTATCCTCTGCCTGCCATTGCGCCACGGTTTCTTCACGATTCGACATTCATTCTCCTGTCTGTTGCTGATGAGAGGCTGGGCCTGTCGCCGTTGCGGCGCAAGTTCATGCCAAGGCAATCGATTGTAAGCGGGATTTTAACCGCGCATCGGAGAAGGAGGCGGCATGGCCGCCGCCCGGGTTTGCCTGATGAACAACACGCGGTTCAATCCATGCAACTGTGTTGCAATTGACTTGCAGGCGATGCCGGTTCCCGATTACACTCGCAGCTTCAGTCCTTGATTTTTTACCAGAGACATAACCAGGCCGAACCGCATGTATCGTCAGCAAACCAGCTCCACCATGTCGTCGCCGTGCTTTGCACGGGCGGCCGGTGCGCGTTTGCTCGAAGCGGACGTAGCTGGCGGTTGCACGGGTGCCGCATGCGCCTGATCGTCGAACCGCATTTCCACGCCAAGCGCCGGCTCAAGCTGCGCCTGCAGCAGTTGGCGTTATGGCTGGCGCTGGCTATCCTGGTGCTGCAGCTGGTCGGCATGGCGTTCCATCACCACAGCCTGGCCGAAATTTCATCCGATTGCGTCAGCTGCGACCTGGCTGCCGATTTCCCTTCTCCTGTCCCGTCCAGCCCGGTGCCGGTGCTGGCGCCGGTCCTGGTGTTTGCTTACCGCAGCGCCATCGAACTGGTGTATGCCTTCATCCCGGCGCAGAAGCACTACCTGACTCCGCATTCTCAAGCCCCGCCGACCTCCATCGCCTGACCCCCTCTTTGTTTTTCCCTATTTGTTGCTGACCCAGCCTTGAGGCTGCGCCATTTCCGATCGTGTTGCGGCGTTTGCCACCGGCCGCCGGATCGCCGGCCGGCTTATCTGCGGGGTTAATCCCGCTATTGGAGTTTTGAGAATGAAAACACGCTTGTTGCGTCCACTACAATTAAGCGCCTTGATTGCGCTCGCCTACGGTTTTGCCGTTCCCGCTGCTTATGCGCAGTCCGCTGCCAAACAAATCAGCGGCGCCATCCATGACGCCCTTGGCCACCCCTTGCCTGACGCCACGGTTGCCTTGAAAGATGCAAGCGGCAACGCCGTCGGCAGCACCCGCAGCGACCAGCAGGGACATTTTGTCTTTAGCGGCATCGCGCCCGGCAGCTATGCGATCAGCGTCGGCAAGCCTTCCTTCCAGTCGGAAAACGGCACGGTGACGGTGGCCGACGAGGCTGGCGCGACTGCCGATATCACGTTGAAAGCCAGCCAGGCCGGCACGGTCACGGCCAGCAATGCGGTGGTGGTCACCGCCGATCGCCTGGATCGCGCCAGGAATGGCATCCAGGTGGAAACCGGCAGCAGCATCTATCGCATCGGCCGCAAGGAAATCGCCGCCATGCCGCAGGGCGAGGACACGGCATTCAATGAAGTCTTGCTGCGCGCGCCCGGCGTGGCCCAGGATTCCTTCGGCCAACTGCACGTGCGCGGCGACCACGCCAACCTGCAATACCGCCTGAACGGCATCATCCTGCCGGAAAGCATTTCCGGTTTCGGCCAGACACTGGACACTCGCTTTGTCGACAGCGTCAGCGTCCTCACCGGCGCCTTGCCGGCGCAATACGGCTACCGCACCGCGGGCGTGGTCGATATCCATACCAAGAACGGCGAGTTGCAGAACGGCGGCAATATCGGCGTGCAGATCGGCAGCAACAACACGCGCCAGGTCAGCGGCGATGTGAGCGGCAGCACTGATTCCTTCAGCTACTATATCAACGGTTCCTTTGAAGCCAACAACCTCGGCATCGAAAATCCTACCGGCGCGTCCAGCGCCTTGCATGACCGCACTTTGCAAAACAAGGCTTTCGGTTATTTCTCTTACCTGCTCGACGCCGATACGCGGGTCAGCCTGATCCTCGGCAATTCGGACGGCCGTTTCCAGATACCCAACAGCGCCGGCCAGACTCCGGGTTTCCAGCTGGACGGCGCGGCCGATTTGCCGTCCGCCGACCTCAACGAACGGCAGCATGAAACCAACCGCTACGGCATCCTTGCCCTGCAAGGAAAAATCGGTTCCGACATCGATTACCAGGTGGCGGCATTCAGCCGTTATTCAAAAGTGCTGTTCGAGCCGGACCAGGCGGGCGACCTGTTGTATACCGGCGTCGCCTCGCGGGTGTTGCGTACCGGCCTGGCGAACGGCCTGCAGGCTGACGGCAGTTACCGCCTGAACGCCAGCCATACGCTGCGCGCCGGCATCAACTACACCCGCGAGAACTTGAAGAACAGCGACAACTCGCTGACTTTCCCTGCGGACGACAGCGGCGCGCAGCTGTCGACGCAGCCGATCGCGCTGGCCGACAGCAGCCAGAAGACGACCAACCAGACCGGCATCTATCTGCAGGACGAATGGAAACTGAGCGATAAAGTGACCTTGAATTACGGCGCCCGCGCCGACTGGGTGAATGCCTATGTCAGCGCCAGCCAGTTCAGTCCGCGCATCGGCGTGGTGTACCAGATGACGCCGCAGACTACCTTCCATGCCGGTTATGCCAGGTACTTCACGCCGCCCGCCAGCGAACTGATCGGTTCGAACACCATCGCCAGCTTCAACGGCACCACTAACGCTCCGGCCAACAACCAGAACGACGCGGTGCAGGCCGAGAGTTCGGATTATTACGACCTGGGCGTCAACCACCAGTTGACCGAGCATGTGACGCTGGGGCTGGACGGCTACTACAAGAAGGTCAAGAACATGCTGGACGAAGGGCAGTTCGGTTCGGCCTTGCTGTACACGCCGTTCAACTATGCGCAGGGCAAGGTGTACGGCCTGGAGCTGACGGTTAACTATCACAAGGACAACCTGTCGGCCTACCTGAACCTGGCGCGCTCTACCGCGCTGGGCAAGAACATCGTGTCGAGCCAGTACAACTTCGGCCAGGATGAACTGAACTACATCTCCAGCAACTGGGTGCACCTGGACCACGATCAAAGCATTACCGCCTCGACCGGGGTTTCCTATCTGTGGCAGGGCACCACGCTGACGGCGGATGCATTGTTCGGCAGCGGCTTGCGCAGCGGTTTCGCCAATACCGAGCATTTGCCGGCGTATACCGAAGTCAACCTGGGCGCCAGCCATACCTTCAACGACAGCCCGATCGGCAAGTTCACCACGCGCCTGAGTGTGATCAACCTGCTCGACAAGGTCTATGAAATTCGCGACGGTTCGGGCATCGGCGTCGGTGCGCCGCAGTTTGGCCAGCGCCGCGCTTTCTACCTGGCCTTGACAAAATCGTTCTGAAGCAAGGGACGGCCATAAGGACGGGAAACTCGCGGGGAGCTTGCTCCCCGTTTTTTTTCGCATATTTCAGGATACGACATGCGTTTCATAATATGAAATTTTAAAATGCGAAGCACCATTTTCATATTTCACTCTCAGGAATTTTATTTCATATCGCAAAAAATGAAAGTTAAGTTATTGAATTTAAACAAAATAAAAATACTTATATGTCTTATATAAGACATTGTTGCCTCGCACAGATAGGCCTACTATTTAGTCATCGGATTTGATTTTACTTTTTGTTTTTAACAGGAGAACGACGATGACTACACGTGAACAGCAAGTTGCCGCACTGGCCAAGGACTGGGCCGAGAATCCACGCTGGAAGGGCGTTACCCGCAATTATTCTGCAGAAGACGTGGTGCGTCTGCGCGGTTCGGTCCAGATCGAACACACGCTGGCAAAACGCGGCGCCGACAAACTGTGGAAGTTGCTGCACGAAGAGCCATTCGTCAACTCCCTCGGCGCACTGACCGGCAACCAGGCGATGCAGCAAGTCAAGGCAGGCTTGAAAGCGATCTATCTGTCGGGCTGGCAAGTCGCCGGCGACGCCAACCTGGCCGGCGAAATGTATCCCGACCAGTCGCTGTATCCGGCCAACTCGGTGCCGCTGGTGGTCAAGCGCATCAACAATACTTTCCAGCGCGCCGACCAGATCCAATGGTCGGAAGGCAAAAACGATATCGACTTTTTCGCACCTATCGTGGCGGATGCTGAAGCCGGTTTCGGCGGCGTGTTGAATGCCTATGAACTGATGAAATCGATGATCGATGCCGGCGCTGCCGGCGTCCACTTCGAAGACCAGCTGGCTTCGGTCAAGAAATGCGGCCACATGGGCGGCAAGGTGCTGGTGCCGAGCCGGGAAGCGGTTGAAAAGCTGAACGCGGCGCGCCTTGCGGCTGACGTTTCCGGCACTTCGACCCTGGTGATCGCACGCACCGATGCGGAAGCGGCCGACCTGCTGACTTCCGACGTCGATGAAAACGACAAGCCGTTCCTGACCGGCGAGCGCACCGTCGAAGGTTTCTACAAGACTCGCCCAGGCATCGAGCAGGCTATCTCGCGCGCATTGGCTTATTCGCCGTACGCCGACCTGGTGTGGTGCGAAACCGGCAAGCCGGACCTGGCTTTCGCCAAGAAATTCGCGGAAGCGGTGCATGCCAAGTTCCCAGGCAAGATGCTGGCGTATAACTGCTCGCCGTCGTTCAACTGGAAAAAGAACCTGGACGACGCCACTATCGCCAAGTTCCAGAAAGAACTGGGCGCGATGGGCTACAAGTTCCAATTCATCACGCTGGCCGGTTTCCATGCATTGAACTACTCGATGTTCAACCTGGCGCACGGTTATGCCCGCAACCAGATGTCCGCATTCGTCGAACTGCAGGAAGCCGAATTCGCTGCCGCCGACAAGGGCTTCACCGCGGTCAAGCACCAGCGCGAAGTCGGCACCGGTTATTTCGATGCAGTGACCCAGGCGATCCAGCAAGGCCAGTCCTCGACTACCGCTTTGCACGGCTCGACTGAAGATGAACAGTTCTTCGAAGCCAAGGTTGCTTGATTAGATTGATTCAGTAGAACGATCAGGTTTATTGAACGCCGGTCCGCCGGCAGAGTGCGGGTGTTATCTCGCCAGCGCTCCAGAAAGCCGCATCCCACAAGGGTGCGGCTTTTTCATTTGAGCGTTGCTTCAGGCCGGTGGCAAGGGCAGCATGTTGGTCGACTTGATTTCATCCAGACAGACGCTGGAGCGCACGCCGCTGACGCCGCGCATGCGCATCAGCTTTTCCATCAGAAAATCCGACAACTCTTTCAAGTCGTGCGCGGTGACCTTGAGGACATAGTCAAAGTCGCCGGTTACCGAGTAACATTCCAGGATCTGCGGCCATTCGTTGATGGCGTTCTTGAAGCCGGACAAGTCGTTGATATGTCCTTTTTCCATCGAGACATGGACGAAGGCGATCACGAACAAACCCAGGCTGGCTGGATTCAGGCGGGTTTCATAGCGTACGATAAACCCCGCTTCTTCCAGCCGCCGGTGGCGCCGGTGGCACTGAGGAGCCGACAGATTGACTTCCTGTGCCAGCTCCAGGTTGGACACGCGGCCGTTCTGCTGCAGAAAAGTCAACATTTTGCGGTCGATTTGATCGATGTCTATTTTGTGCAATTTATTCTCGATTTACGGGTTTTCTGCGAAATTATATTTCATAACCGGGTAAACATCGGCCTCAAGTCGCAAGCCAATTTTTAGCGTTAAAAGCTATACTTTTTTCAAAATAACATATGGCGCAGCAGGGGAACAGCATAGGTACAACATGATGCATGTTCCTGTTGCAATATAATAACGAAGCCGATTTCCGGCAACCAAACTGACTCATTTGGAGACAAAGTCATGAAATTTCCTTTCTTGCGTTCCGCTATTGCATCCATAGTCTTGCTTAGCCTGGCGGGCGTATCCGCCTCCGCTGCCTATGCTGCCGATAAAACAGTAGTGGTGACGGCCATCGTTGAACATCCGGCGCTCGACGCTGTGCGCGACGGCGTCAAGGACGAGTTGAAGGCGGCCGGCTATGAAGCCGGCAAGAATCTGAAGTTCGAATACCAGAGCGCGCAAGGCAACAACGCTACGGCGTCGCAGATCGCCCGTAAATATGCCGGCAGCCAGCCGGATGTCGCGGTCGCGATCGCCACCCCGTCGGCCCAGGCGCTGGTGGCCGCCACCAAGACCGTGCCTATCGTGTACGCCGCGGTGACCGATCCGGTCGCGGCCAAGCTGGTGAAGAGCTGGGATGCGTCCGGCACCAATGTCACCGGCGTTTCCGACATGTCGCCGCTGGACAAGCAGATCGAGCTGATCCGCAAGGTGGCGCCGAAAGCCAAGCGCATCGGCGTGATCTACAGCCCGGGCGAAGCGAATTCGGTATCCATCGTCGAATCGCTCAAGAAGCTGCTGGCCGGCACCGACCTGACCCTGGTCGAAGGCGCCGCCGCCCGCACCATCGATGTGCCTAGCGCTGCGCAAAGCCTGGTCGGCAAGGTCGACGTCATCTATGCACCTACCGACAACAACGTCATGTCAGCCTTCGAAGGCATCGTCAAGGTGGCGGAACAGGCCAAGCTGCCTGTGGTCGCCGCCGACACCGGCGCCGTGAAACGCGGCGCGGCCGCCGCCATCGGCCTCAACTATTACGACCTCGGGCGCCAGACCGGCAAGATCGTGGTGCGCATCCTGAAGGGCGAAGCCGCCGGCAAGATCGCTTCGCAAACCAGCACGACATTCGAACTCTACGTCAATCCTAAAGCTGCGCTGAAACAAGGCCTGACCTTGCCGGCTGACCTGGTCAAGTCGGCCAAGGTAGTCGAACAATAAGATGCGCGCGGATGGCCGCAACGGCCATCAGTCTGCGCATTGTTGGTGATTGATTGTTGGTGATTGTCTTGTTGGTGAACCGCCTGCCGCCTTGCCGGCAGGGCGGTCCCGAGCTTATTGAAGGAAGTTTATGTCGCTCATCGCTTCGCTAGGCGCCATTGAGATCGGCCTGATTTTTGGCCTGGTCGCGCTTGGCGTGTTCTTGTCTTTCCGTGTCGTCAATTTTCCCGACCTGACGGTCGACGGCAGTTTTCCCCTCGGTGGTGCAGTTGCCGCTACCCTGATTGTCTCCGGCTGGAATCCTTTCCTTGCCACTTTCATTGCACTGCTGGCAGGCGGACTGGCGGGCTGCGTGACGGCCTGCCTGAATGTATACCTGAAGATCATGCAATTGCTGGCCAGCATCCTGGTGATGATCGCGTTGTATTCGGTCAACCTGCGCATCATGGGCAAACCCAACGTGGCGCTGATCAGCGAGCCGACGGTGTTCAGCATGACCAGCATCGGCGGCCTGTCGGACTACTGGGTGCAGCCATTGGTGATGCTGGTGATCGTGCTGATCGCCAAGCTCTTGCTGGATGCCTTTTTTGCTTCCGAAACTGGCCTGTCGATGCGCGCCACCGGCGCCAATGCGCGCATGGCGCGCGCCCAGGGCATTTCCACCAACCGGCAAACGGTGTGGGGCCTGGCGATTTCCAATGCGCTGGTAGCGCTGGCCGGCGCCTTGTTTGTGCAGACCCAGGGCGGCGCCGATATCTCGATGGGCATCGGCACCATCGTGATCGGCCTGGCAGCAGTGATCATCGGTGAAACCGTGCTGCCGGCGCGCAGCCTGGTAGTGACCACGGCGGCCTGTATTTTCGGCGCGGTGCTGTATCGCTTTTTCATTGCGCTGGCGCTGGACATGGATTTTATTGGCCTCAAGGCGCAGGACCTGAATCTGGTCACGGCGCTGTTGGTCGGCCTGGCGCTGCTGATTCCCAATTTCAAGCGCAGTTACAGGCGCATGCGTGGCAATGGAAAAACCAAGCCTTCCGCCAGTATCAACAATGGCCTGGCAGCGCGCAAAGGGGAAAACTGATGTTGAAACTCGATAACCTGGAAATCACTTTCAATCCCGATACGCCGATCGAAAACAAGGTCTTGCGCGGTCTGTCGCTGGAAATTCCTTCTGGCCAGTTTGTCACCGTGATCGGCTCCAACGGCGCCGGCAAATCGACCATGCTGAATGCAGTCTGCGGCGACCTGATGGTCGACAGCGGCAGCATCACCATCGACGGCACCGACGCCACCCGCCGTTCCAGCTGGCAGCGCGCCGACCTGGTGGCGCGCGTATTCCAGGATCCGATGGCAGGCACCTGCGAGAGCCTGACGATTGAAGAAAACATGGCGCTGGCCTGGAAGCGCGGCAGCCCGCGCGGCCTGCGTTTTTCCCTGAACCGCAACCTGCGCGCGCTGTTCCGCGAAAAGCTCAGCATCCTCGGCCTGGGCCTGGAAAACCGCCTGTCCGACCGCATGGGCCTGCTGTCCGGCGGCCAGCGCCAGGCGGTCAGCCTGCTGATGGCTTCGCTGCGGCCGTCGCGCATCCTGCTGCTGGATGAGCATACCGCCGCGCTGGATCCGAAGACGGCAGCCTTCATCTTGTCGTTGACGGCCAAGATCGTCGAATCGAGCAAGCTGACGGCCATGATGGTCACCCACAGCATGCGGCAGGCGCTGGATTACGGCACGCGCACGGTGATGCTGCACGAAGGCAAAGTCATCCTGGATGTGCACGGCGAACAGCGCCGCGGCCTGGATGTGCCGGATCTGCTGCGGATGTTTGAAACCACGCGCGGCGAAAAAATCGATGACGACAAGCTGCTGCTGGGTTAATTGCGTAGATAGCGGCAGGGTCGTCGTAACCAAGGAAATCTGAAGGAGCAGCATGAAGGCTTTACTCAACGCGTTTGAAAGCAGGGCGCCGGAAATCGTCTTTGAATGGCATGACGCGGAGACCCCGGCGCGCGGCTGGATCGTGATCAATTCGCTGCGCGGCGGCGCGGCGGGCGGCGGCACCCGCATGCGCAGCGGCCTGGACCGGCGCGAAGTGGAATCGCTGGCGAAGACCATGGAAGTCAAGTTCACCGTCTCCGGCCCGGCCATCGGCGGCGCCAAGTCGGGCATCGATTTCGATCCTGCCGATCCGCGCAAGGATGGCGTGCTGCGGCGCTGGTACAAGGCGGTCACGCCTTTGCTGAAAACCTATTACGGCACCGGCGGCGACCTGAATGTCGACGAAGTCCATGAAGTGATTCCGATGACCGAGAGCTACGGCCTGTGGCATCCGCAGGAAGGCATCGTCAACGGCCATTTCCAGCCTAGCGACAGCGCCCGCATCCAGAAAGTCGGGCAGTTGCGCATGGGCGTGGCCAAGGTAGTGGAAGATGCGCGTTACACGCCAGCCGCCAGCCGCAAACACCTGGTGGCGGACCTGATCACAGGCTGGGGCGTGGCCGAATCTGTGTTGCACTACTACCGCCTGTATGGCGGCAGCGTCGCAGGCAAGCGCGTGATCGTGCAGGGCTGGGGCAATGTCGGTTCGACCGCGGCGTACTACCTGTCCAAGGCTGGCGCGCGTGTAGTCGGCATCATCGACCGCAACGGCGGCCTGGTGAAAGCCGAAGGCTACAGCCACGAAGAAGTGCATGCCTTGTTCCTGACCAAGCAGGGCAACCAGCTGATTGCCGGCGACATGCTGTCGTTCGATGCCTGCAATGCGGCGATCTGGAGCGTAGGCGCGGACATTTTCCTGCCTTGCGCCGGCTCGCGCCTGGTGCGGCAGGAACAGGTCGACCAGATGGTCGCCCACGGCCTGGAAGTGGTCGCCAGCGGCGCCAACGTGCCGTTTGCCGACAGCGATATTTTCTACGGCCCGATCTATGAATACGCCGACACCAAGGTCGCAGTGATCCCGGATTTCGTCGCCAACTGCGGCATGGCGCGAGCCTTTGCGTTCCTGATGCAAAGCGAGGTGGAAATTTCCGATGAAGCCATCTTCGGCGACGTTTCGGCCACCGTCGCCGCGGCGCTGGAAAAATGCCACGGCCGTTCGGCCAGCCGTACGGGCATCGCCAAAGTCGCTTTTGAAATCGCCTTGCAACAACTGATTACGCCAGAAACCTCGGAATCTGCCGCTACCCGCGGCTGATCCGTTTTGATCCAGTCCACCAGACTTTATTTGCAGGAGTACATCATGTCCGATCTGTTTGAAAACCCCATGGGCCTGTGCGGCTTTGAATTTGTCGAGTTCGCCTCGCCGACCCCGAATGTGCTGGAGCCGGCATTCGAAGCCATGGGCTTCTCCAAGGTGGCGCGCCACCGCTCCAAGGATGTGACCCTGTATCGCCAGGGCGATATCAATTTCATCATCAATTACGAGCCCAAGAGCCCAGCCTATTATTTCGCCAAAGAGCATGGCCCGTCCGCTTGCGGCATGGCGTTCCGCGTCAATGACGCACACCTGGCGTACCAGCGCGCGCTGGAGCGCGGCGCCGAGCCGATGGAAATCAACACCGGCGTGATGGAATTGCGTTTGCCGGCGATCAAGGGCATCGGCGGCGCGCCGCTGTATCTGATCGATCGTTTCACTCCCGGGAAGTCAATCTATGACATCGATTTCGAATTCATCGAAGGCGCGGAGCGCAACCCTGTCGGCGCCGGCCTGAAAACCATCGACCACCTGACCCACAATGTATACCGCGGCCGCATGGCGCACTGGGCGGCGTTCTACGAGCGACTGTTCAATTTCCGCGAAGTCCGTTATTTCGACATCAAGGGCGAGTACACCGGCCTGACTTCCAAGGCGATGAGCGCGCCGGACGGCAAGATCCGCATTCCCCTGAATGAAGAGTCGTCCAAAGGTTCGGGCCAGATCGAAGAGTTCCTGATGCAGTTCAACGGCGAAGGGATACAGCATATTGCTTTGCAAACTGATAACCTGGTGCAGACATGGGACGCCTTGAAGAAGATGGGCACGCCATTCATGACAGCGCCGCCGGCTACCTACTACGAAATGCTGGAAGGGCGCCTGCCAAACCACGGCGAGCCGACCGCCGAGCTGCAGATGCGCGGCATCCTGCTGGACGGTGTCTCGAACCAGGATGGCCAGCGCCTGCTGCTGCAGATTTTCTCGGCCACCACTTTGGGTCCGGTGTTTTTCGAATTCATCCAGCGCAAAGGCGACGAAGGCTTCGGTGAAGGCAATTTCAAGGCGCTGTTCGAGTCCATCGAGCGCGACCAGATACGTCGTGGCGTACTGAAATCCGAATAAACTTAGTTGGATTTTAGCAACAACTTGTTTTGGGGGAAAGTTGTGCTGATATGATGTCTGCTCAGCTTTACCCCGGCAACGCTGAAATGGCAGCGTGAGGTAGCAGCAGTGGCGGTAAAGCGATGGCGGGGCGACGTGGGAGCAGGCGTCGCCAGGCCGTCGAATAAAATCTAAAAAATGTTTAACTTACGGAGAGATGCATGAAAAAATATTCCTTGATGCTGGTAGCAGCAGGTTTGGCCAGCGGGAGCGCGATGGCCCAGACTAATGTCACGATCTACGGCATTGTCGACACCAGCATCCGTTATCTCAGCAGCGATAACGCAGCCGGGCAAAAAAACTTTGTCATCACGAATGGTGCGATCTCGAACAGCCGTATCGGTTTCAAGGGTACTGAAGACCTGGGCGGCGGCCTGAAAGCTATTTTCCGCCTGGAGAATGGCTTCAATTCCGATACCGGCAGCATGTCCAGCGCCAATACTCTGTTCAGCCGTCAATCCTACGTCGGCCTGAGTGGTTCTTTCGGCACGGTCACCCTGGGTCGCCAGCAAACTCCGCTGTTTGACCTGATGGCGGACCATTTCGATCCGCTGACCGTCGGCAACTACGACCAGAATGCCTGGATGCCGGCCGGCGCCACCCTGATCCGCAATTCGAACATGCTGAAGTACTACGGCACTTTCGGCGGTCTCGCTGCAGGCATCAGCTATGCTGCCGGCGAGAAGGCCGGATCGGTCAAGCTGGGCAGCCAGATCGGCGGCACCCTGGCCTACACCGCCGGCCCGTTTGCCATCGGCGGCGGCTTCCAGCAAACTGTCAGCCCGACCAATTCGGACTGGAAAGACACTGCCTACAACCTGAGCCTGTCCTACACGCTGGGCGCGGCCAAGCTGTTCGGCGGCTACTATCGCATCAAGGACAGCACCGGCACGACCCCGGCATATTTCGGCGTCACCAACAGCGCGGCTTCGATCAATGGCGGCATCGGCGGCGTCGAGCGCAAGGACGATGCTTACTTCCTGGGTGCGACCTACCAGGCAACTCCAGCCTGGTCCCTGACCGCGGCCGGCTACTATGACAAGAGCAAGAACGTTACGGTCGCCACCTTGGGCAACCTGGGCGACGGCACCCGTTACGCGCTGGTCGGCGTGGCGGAATATGCTTTGTCCAAGCGCACTCAGGTCTATGGTACGGTCGACTACAACAAGGCCAAGAACGCGGCCTTGTCGGAACTGGTTGGCAAGGATAGCGTGACCGGCGTTGCGGTCGGCATCCGTCACATTTTCTAAATAAAGAAACCCGGTGATAAAAAGCGCAGCTTCGGCTGCGCTTTTTTTTATACCCTGGCCGGCGGCGCGATCATGCCGTCGCGGATCTCGAAGATCTCGTCGCCCAGCAAGGCCAGGTCGGCAGGGTCGTGGGTGATCACCATCATCGGCACGTTCAGCTGCTTTTGCAGCTCGGACAGTTCACGCCGCATGCGGTCGCGCAAGCTCAGGTCGAGTGCGGAAAACGGTTCGTCCAGCAGCAGGATGTCAGGCTCCAATGCCAGCGCCCTGGCCAAGGCCACACGTTGCCGCTGGCCGCCCGACAACTGGTGCGGATAACTGTTGGCGGCTGCGCTCAGTTCGAACGAGGCCAGCCATTTCTTGACGACCGGATGGTCGTGCGGGCGGCGCAGGTTGAAGCAGCCCGGGCGCAGGCCGAAAGCCACATTCTGCGCCACGGTAAGGTGCGGGAACAAGGCATAGTCCTGGAACAGGTAGGCGACCTTGCGCCGCTGCGGCGGCAGGCAAATGCCGCCGGCGCTGTCGAACAAGGTGTTTTGCTTGAGGCGGATCATGCCTTCATCTGGCGTCAGCAAACCGGCGATCGCCTGCAAGGTCAGGCTCTTGCCGGCGCCGGACGGGCCGTACAGCACCACCCGGTCGCTTTCGGTTTGCAGCGCGATATCGAGATTGAAGCCGCGGTCGTCGGCCTGCAGATGCTTGCGTATGCTGATCTCGATGGTCATGGTGAATTCGTCATGTCTGCCTGCGCTGAGGGCTTTTCGGCAACAGGCGGCCGGCGATCAGCAGCACCACGATACAAGTGGCGGAAGTGATCAGCACCAGCAGGTTGGCGGTCTGGTCGTCGCCAGCCTGCACCGCTTCATAAATGGCGACCGACAAGGTCTGGGTACGGCCAGGCAGGTTGCCGGCGATCATCAGGGTGGCGCCGAATTCCCCGAGCGCGCGCGCAAATGCCAGCAGTACACCTGCCGCGATGCCCTTGGAGGCGAGCGGCAAGGTGACGCGGAAGAACACGCCGGCTTCCGACACGCCCAGCACACGCGCGGCGTTTTCCAGTTGCACGTCGACATTCTCGAAAGCAGCACGGGCCGACCTGAGCACCAGCGGAAAGGCGACGATGGTGGCGGCGATCACTGCGCCTTGCCAGGTGAATACCAGCTGGATGTCCCATTTTTCCAGCCAGGCGCCGAACACGCCGCGGCGGCCCAGCAGCACCAGCAGGTAATAGCCGAGCACGGTCGGCGGCAGCACCAGCGGCAGGGTCAGGATGGCGTCGACCAGGTCGCGCGCCGGCGAGCGCCAGCGCGATAAGCCATAGGCGGCAGCGACGCCAAACAGCATGTTGAGCAGGGTGGCCCAGCCTGCTACTTTCAACGACAGCAGCAGTGCAACCCAGACACCGCTGTTCATGGCTTCTGCTTTCTATTCACTACTAACCTTTACCGCTGTCAGGGGAGCTTGACGATAACACCCTGTCATCAGGGTTTCAAGAAACCGTAGCGCGCCAGCGTGGCCTGGCCGGCCGGCGACAGTACATAGGCGACGAACTTGGCAGCCATATCGGCCTGCCTGGTGTTACTGGTGACAGCGATCGGATAACTGACCGCGGTTTGCGACGGCACCTGCAATGCGACCTTGACCTTGTCCGGCATGATCGCGGCGTCGGTGGAGAACACAAAACCGGCGTCGACTTCGCCGCGCGCCACATAGTCCAGGCTCTGGCGTACGTTTTGCGCCGGCACGCCCTTGGCGGCAACCACGTCCCACAGGTTGGCGTGCTCCAGCGCGGCCTTGGTGTAGCGGCCGACCGGCACCGAAGCAGGATTGCCGTAGGCGACGCGCTTGACCGCCGGCTGCGCCAAGTCCTGCAATTGCTGTATGCGCAGCTGGCTGTCGGCCGGCACGATCAGCACGATCTGGTTATTCGCAAAATTCTTGCGGCTGGCGGCCAGCACGGCCTTTTCGGCTTCGGCCTTGTTCATGGCTTCCTGGTCGGCCGAAGCGAAGACGTCGGCCGGCGCGCCTTTGATGATCTGCTGCAGCAAGACATCGGAGGCGGCAAAGTTGAGAATCACCTTGGTGTTGGGGTTTTGCGCTTCAAACGCCTGGCCGAGGTCCTTGAAGGCATTGGTCAGGCTGGCGGCTGCCGAGACCACCAGGTCGGCCGCATGGACTGCCGGCGTCGATAGCAACAGCAGCAACAGAGGCAGGGCGCTGGCAAGGATCAGGCGTTTAAGACGGCGCAACATGGAATATCTCCTGAGTGGTGGGTGGCAAGCGGGTGGCAAAATCGGGCAACATCGAAATATATGGCAGGATATAGCGTAGGTCAACTCGCAGTGTAACTTTCCAACACGGAGTCAGTGCTAAATCTTGCCGGCATGGCGAATATGCCAACAAAATACCTGATTTGCCGCCTGCCTCCTTGCTACAATCCCGCATATGGCAAATTCCAAATCGGTTCGGCTCAGAGTGTTGCAGGGCGATGCAATCGCCTTCGGTCCAGGCAAGGCAGCGCTGCTGCTGGCCATCCATCAAAGCGGTTCGATTTCCGCAGCGGCACGTTCGCTGGGCATGTCATATCGCCGCGCCTGGCTGCTGGTCGAAGCGATGAACCAATGCTTCCAGTCGCCGCTGGTGGCGACTGCGACCGGCGGCGCCAAAGGCGGCGGCGCGCAGGTGACGCCGATAGGGCACGAAATCATGGCGCGCTACCAGGCCATGCAAAACAAGGCGGAAGCAGCGGTTGGCACGGATATGGCGTACTTCGACGCACTGATGGCGGCGCCAGACAATCCTGCCGGCGCTTGAAACGCTAGTATTCCAGTCACATAACCAATCAAATAAGCTCGCCACCACACACCATGCCCTCAAGCAGCACTGTACGTAGCACCGCAGGTAGCACGCTTTTAAGATACCGGATCCGCCTGCAACGCCTGTTCCATTTTTCCGAAAGCCATTCGATGCTGCTGTGGGCAGCTGTGGTCGGCTTCCTGGGTGCGCTGGCGACGGTGCTGTTCCGCGAGTGCATCTATGGCTTGCAGCAGCTGCTGACCGGGCACAGCGGCAGTTTTGTCGCCATGGCCAAGAGCTTGTCGTGGCCGATGCGTTTGCTGCTGCCGGCTGCCGGTGGTCTGCTGGCCGGGGCGATCCTGGTGCTGGCGAAGCGCGTGCCGTCCAGCGCTACCTCGGATTACATGGAAGCGGTGGCGATCGGCGACGGCAACATCCCGGTGCGGCAGAGCCTGCTGCGCAGCCTGTCTTCGCTGGCGACAGTGGTCTCCGGCGGGTCGATCGGGCGTGAAGGGCCGATGGTGCAGCTGGCGGCGCTGGCGGCATCGCTGGTAGGCCGCTTCACTCATTTCAGCCCAGCCCGCTTGCGCCTGCTGGTGGCATGCGGCGCGGCGGCCGGCATCACCTCGGCCTACAACGCACCGATTGCCGGCGCTTTTTTCGTCACCGAAATCGTGCTGGGCGCGATCGTCATGGAAAGCTTCGGGCCGGTGGTGGTGGCCTCGGTGGTCGCCAACATCACCATGCGCGAGCTGCCCGGCTACCATCCGGCTTACGAGATGCCGCCGTTCCCGCCGGTCGCCGGCATCGAGATCCTGTGGTTTGTGCTGTTGGGCATCATGGCCGGCGTCGCCGCGCCGCAATTCCTGCGCTTGCTGGCGTTCTCCAAGAAGATGTTTACCCGGACCGCCTTGCCGCTGCCGCTAAGGCTGGGACTGGGCGGCTTGCTGGTGGGCCTGATTTCGGTCTGGATGCCCGAAGTCTGGGGCAACGGCTACAGCGTGGTCAATTCGCTGCTGCATACGCCCTGGCTGTGGTGGAGCGTCTTGCTGGTGCTGGTGCTGAAGGTATTGGCCACCGCCATCACCACCGGTTCAGGCGCGGTCGGCGGCATCTTCACGCCGACCTTGTTTGTCGGCGCCGCCATCGGTTATCTGTTCGGGCAACTGATGCATATCATCCTGCCGGACCTTACTTCGGCGCCATTCGCCTACGCCATGGTGGGCATGGGTGCTTTCCTGGCGGCGGCCACCAGCGCGCCGCTGATGGCGATCCTGATGATTTTCGAGATGACGCTGAGCTACCAGGTGGTGCTGCCGCTGATGCTGTCCTGCGTGGTGGCTTATTTCATCGCGCGCAGCATCAACGGCGCTTCCATGTACGACATCACGATCAAGCGCAATCGCGATGCGCAGGAACGGGTGCGCCTGCGCGGCATCCACATGAACGAACTGATCCGGCCGGCCGATACCGTGCTGCCGCTGACTGCGCCGTTTGCTGAAATCAGCGGCCTGTTCCTGAAATATCCGGTGAAATACATCTATATTGTCGACCAGCGCAATCGCTATTGCGGCGTGGTGGCCCTGCAGGACATTACCTCCTGCCTGCTGGAGAAGAGCGAAACGCAGGGGAAGGTGGCCGCCGATTTCGTGCGACGTGAGTTCCTGCACGTGGTGACGCCCGAGATGTCGCTGGGCGACGCCTTGCAATCCTTCCTCGACCACCAGGGCGAACGGCTGCCGGTGGTGCGTAGCCATGAAGATCCGGAGCTGCTGGGCGCGGTCTACAAGACATCCTTGCTGGATGCCTATTTCAGGCTGGACCGGTCGCAGGAACTGCATGCCTGAATCATGTTGTCGAGACAATATTTTACATAAATTTAGCTCTAATTTAGTACACAAGCGCTGCGCGCAGCCGGAGTTTGCTCTATATTGGACAGCGGGTCACCGGCTTGGCAGCCGCCCTGCAAACAATATCAACTCTTAGGAGCAGCAATGGGAATTCTGTGGACAATCATCGTAGGTTTCGTAGTCGGAGTGATTGCTAAATTTCTTCATCCGGGGAAGGAGAACATGGGTCTTATCGTGACTACCTTGCTAGGTATTGCCGGTTCGTTTTTGGCTGGATACATCGGCCAGGCCCTGGGCTGGTACCAAGCCGGCCAGGGCGCGGGTTTTATCGGCTCGATCGTCGGCGCTCTGATCCTGTTGCTGATCTACGGCTTTGTCAAAGGCAAGGCGGCCAGCTGATGCTGGACGCCCTGCGTGGCCGTCTGCCTGGACGCAAGATGCCGTCCAGGCAGACGGAACTGGTCCTGATTCCCGCTACCGAGCACGCGCTGCACGCGGTGCGTCACCGTTGCCGCCAGATGGTAGCGAAGCGGGCCTTGCTGTCGGCCGGGGCTTCGGCGCTGCCGGTGATGGGCGTCGATATCGCGGTCGACATCCACCTGCTGTCGCGCCTGATCGAAGACATCAACGCCGAGTTCGGCCTGACGCCGCAGCAGATCGACAAACTCCAGCCGAAACTCAAGGTGGCGACCTACAGCACCATCGTCGGCCTCGGCAGCACGCTGATAGGGCGGGCGGTGACGCGTGAACTGATGCTGAAAATCCTTACCCGCAGCGGCGTCAAGGTGCTCTCCAAGAATGCCACCCGGCTGGTGCCTATCGCCGGCCAGATGGTGTCGGCGGCGATCGGCTTCTCAGCCTTCCGGGCCATAGGCAACCGCCACATCGAAGCCTGCGTCGCGGTGGCGGAAGAGATGCTGAAAATGCAATCTTCTATCGAATAGCTTTTTCTTATCGATTGCCGCGATGGTAGAATGCGGGTCGTTTGCGCACGGGCGCCATGTGCCGCGCAGCTCCCGAGCCATCTACACCATACCTTTACACAGCAGCCGAGCGGCGCTTTGATGTAGAGTGTGGCAACACACTTCACCACGATAGAGTTTCCTATGTTGAGTTACCGCCATGCCTTCCATGCGGGCAATCATGCCGACGTGCTGAAGCACTTGGTCACCATCCAGCTGTTGCGCTACCTGGGCCAGAAAGACACCTCCTACATGGTGATCGACACCCATGCCGGCGCCGGCGTGTATGCGCTGGACGGCGGTTATGCGTCGAAAAACGCCGAATTCGAGACTGGCATCAGCCGCCTCTGGGACCGCAAGGACCTGCCGCCGGCGGTGGCGGAATATGTGCACGTGGTGCGGCAGCTGAACCCGGACGGCAAGCTGAAGTTCTATCCCGGTTCGCCGTATTGCGCCGACGCCATCATGCGCGAGCAGGATCGCTTGCGCCTGTTCGAGCTGCATCCGAGCGACAGCAAGATCCTGACCGACAACTTCCGCCGCCTGGAAGCGGAACGCGAGCGCAGCAATAGCCGCGGCAAGCGCGTCATGATCCAACAGGGCGACGGTTTCCTCGGCCTGAAATCCTTGCTGCCGCCGCCCTCGCGGCGCGGCCTGGTCCTGATCGATCCGCCGTATGAAGTGAAAGAGGATTACCGCCACGTCAAGAACACCATAGAAGATGCGCTCACGCGTTTCTCCACCGGTACTTACGCCGTCTGGTATCCGCTGCTGAACCGCATGGAATCACGCCAGATGCCGGACAAGCTGAAGCGCATGAAGGCGAACGGCTGGCTGAACGTCACGCTGACGGTGAAGACGCCGTCGCCGGACGGCTTCGGCCTGCACAGCAGCGGCATGTTCGTGATCAACCCGCCATGGACGCTGGAGCCGATGCTGAAGGAACTGATGCCCTACCTGGTGAAAGTGCTGGGCACCGATTCCGGCGCCGGCTTTACCCTCGAATCGGGGCAGACCAAGGCGGTGGATACCGGCACCCGGCGGGTATAAGGACTGGCAGCGCAGATTTTGGTTTTAGACTGGCAATAAAGTAATGATAAATATAAAAGAGTTTTATCCAGCGTTCGGCGGCGGCTTGCCGCTCCCGGCCAAAAGAAAATTGCTGATTACCGTGATTGCCGCTGCGACAGCCCAGATGGCGCATGGGCAGGGCGTTCCCGATCAAAAGGAAAAAACGGCAAACCCATCCGGCCAGGCTGCGCAATCACCAGCCCGGCCGGAAGGCGATCCGACCTTGCCGACCATTACGGTGACCGGCGCTGGAACCGGCGCCGACAGTTATCGCAAGAACTCGGCTTCGATCGCCACCTTCGGCGACGCCTCCCTGCTAAACACGCCTGCTTCGATCTCAGTCATTACCCGCAGCCAGCTGGACGACCAGCAATCGCGCCTGCTGAGCGAAGTGGTGCGCAACGATGCTGCAGTTGGCGACAATTACACGCCGGTCGGCTACTACGAAAACTTCACCATTCGCGGCTTTGCGCTAGACCTGGCGTCCAGCTACCAGATCAACGGCATGAGCATTGCCGGCGAACAGAACGTGGCGCTGGAAAACAAAGAGAGCGTCGAAATCCTGAAAGGCCTGGCCGGGTTGCAAAGCGGCATGGCGGCGCCCGGCGGCCTGATCAACTATGTGACCAAGCGGCCGGCCGACGTGCGTTCGGTGACCATGGAAACCGATTCGCGCGGCTCACGTTACCTGGCGGCCGACATCGGCACCTTGTTCGGCGAACAAAAGCAGTTTGGTATCCGCATCAATGCCGCCCACGAAACCCTGCATTCGTATGTGAACGACGCCGACGGCCAGCGTAATTTCGCTTCGCTGGCGGCCGACTGGGTGATCACGCCGCAGGCACGGCTGCAATTCGACGCCGAGTACCAGCATCGGGAACAACGTTCGGCGCCCGGTTACCAGCTGCTGGGCGGCACAGCCGTCCCAAGCAATGTTTCACCCGGCAAGCTGCTGGGCGCGCAGCCGTGGGCCAAGCCGGTGACGATCAACTCGCTGAACCTGAATCTGCGCCTGGATCTCGACCTGGCGCCGGACTGGCACGCATATGTGGCGGCCAGCCGCAGCCGGGTAGTGATCGACGATAATTCGGCCTTTCCGTACGGCTGCGGTTACGGCAGCACTTGCGGCGAGGGCGGAACCCCGGCTCGCTATTTCAGCGCCAGCGGCGATTTCGACATCTACGATTACCGGTTTCCGGACGACACCCGCCGCAACGACCAGCTGCAAGCCGTGCTGCAGGGGCGTTTCGATACCGGCAAGCTGCGCCACGACCTGACCCTGGGCGCCAGCACTTTCCGCCGCACTGTGGCACAGAGCGATGGCGTCAATGAATATGTCGGCAGCGACAATATCTATAACCCGAATCCGATCGTGTATGCGCCGTCGGCATCGACGCCGGATGCTGCCTACCTGCGCCTGGACAGCCGGCAAAAATCGCTGTTTGCGGTCGACCGCCTCAGCTTCAATCCGCAATGGCAACTGATCGCCGGCGCGCGCCAGGTATGGGGCAACGAACGGGCGTTCGACATCAGCGGTGCGGCGACGCGCACTACGGACAAGACATTGCTGCTGCCGCAAATCGCTCTGATCTACAAGCCGCAAGCCGACCTGTCGCTGTATACCAGCTACAGCAAAGGCTTGACGATGGGCGGCCAGGCGCCGTGGTGGACCGAGAACGCCTATGCCTTCCTGGCGCCGACCGTATCGCGCCAGATCGAGGCCGGCGTCAAGTACGACTGGCGCGACCAGCTCAGCCTGAGCGCGGCGATCTTCCAGATGAGCAAGCCTTATGAATATCCACAGCCGGACGCGAACGGTTTCAGCTACGTCCAGCAAGGTACGGAAACCCACCGCGGGATAGAACTGAGCGCGGCAGGCCAGGTCAGCAAGCAGCTGCGGCTGACGGCTAGCCTGGCCTTGATCCAGGCGCGCGCCGAAGATACCGGCACGGCGGCCTACGACGGCCACCAGGCGATCAACGTGCCGCGCCTGCGCGCCGCCTTGTACGCTGCGTATGCCGTACCCGAGGTCACCGGCCTGAGCCTGCTGGGTGGCTGGCAGTACAGCGGCAGCAAAGCGGCGACGCGGGAAGGCAATGTCGATGTGCCGGCTTACCATCTGTTCAACGCCGGCCTGCACTACAAGACCAGCTGGTGGGGCCACTCCACGGTGCTGCGCCTGAGCGTGGACAATCTGTTCGACAAGCGCTACTGGAAAGATGTCGGCGAATACATCGGCGATGGCTACCTGCACCTGGGCGCGCCGCGCACGGCGCGGCTGTCGGTCCAATACGACTTCTGATACAGGCCGGGAAACGCCGCATGAACGAAGCAAGACAAGATGCTGCTGCGGACAATGGCACGGTGCTGAGCCACGGCATGGGTTTTGACGTGGTGACGTCGAGCTGGCCTGCATTGACCCTGGACGAGGTGGCGCGGCTGTTGCGCCACTATCCGCAGGCCGGCGCCGTCACGCGCCTCGGCTGGCACAGTCCGCGGCCGTTTTCCAGCGCCTGCGTAGCGGACACCGGGTCCGGTCCCTTGTTCATCAAACGCCTGTTGCGCGAAATACGGACTGTCGACGAACTGACGGACGAACATCGCTTCATGGCGCACCTGCGGCAGCGCGGCCTGGCGGTCAGCGAGGTATTGCAAGCCAGCGACGGCAGCACCGCCCATGCCGACGGCGGCTGGACCTACGAGGTGCAGCGTGTCGGCCAGGGCGTCGACCGCTATCGCGACGCCACCTCCTGGACCCCTTTTGTCAGCACCGAAGACGCCGCAGCGGCCGGCAGCGCGCTAGCCAGGCTGCATCTTGCCGCTGGCGGCTACGACGCGCCTGCGCGCAGCACCAAGCTGCTGGCCTCCGGCTTTACCTTGTTCAATACCGAAGATCCGCAACAGGTGCTGGAGCGGATCCGGCGCTACATACAGGAGCGGCCGGCGCTGGCCGACTATCTGGCACAGCGCGACTGGCGGCAGGAAGTAACGCAGGTACTGCTGCCGTTCCATGCGCGGCTGGCCCCGCTGCTGGATGGCCTGGCGCCCTTGTGGACGCACAACGACTGGCATGCTTCCAACCTGCTGTGGCAAGCGCAAGAACCTCCGGCGGTGGCGACGGTGGTCGATTTTGGCCTGGCCGACCGCACTTGCGCGGTCTACGATCTGGCCATCGCCATCGAGCGCAACATGATCGAATGGCTGGCTTTGCCGTCGATGCAGCCGACTGCCCAGCGGCCGCTGGTGCATATAGGCCAGCTGGACGCCATGCTCGACGCTTATGAAGCAGTGCGGCCATTGTCGGCGCTGGAAGCGGCCGCCTTGCCGGCGCTGCTGCCGTTGGTGCATGTCGAATTTGCATTGTCGGAGCTGGCGTATTTTCACGGCGTGCAAAAATCCGCCGAGAACTCGGCGCTGGCCTACGATACCTATTTCCTCGGCCATGCCGCATGGTTTGATAGTGACGCTGGCCGTTACCTGCTGGGTCACCTGCAGCGTCGCTGTGACCGTAAAACCCGCCCACAGGAGCTTTGATGTCAGGTCTGGAAATCATTGCAGTCATATTCAGCGCCCTGGCTGTCTGGCTGACCGCGCGCCGCCACCTGTGGTGCTGGCCGGTCGGCCTGGTTTCGGTGCTGCTGTATGCGCGCATATTCCTGGTGGCGAAGCTGTACTCGGATCTGCTGCTGCAGCTGATCTTCGCCGTCATGCAACTTTACGGCTGGTGGCAGTGGAAGAGGGGGCGTCGGACCTGGATGGCCAGCATATCCAGCCGCAGCGCCTGCCGAAGCAGGGTTTGCTGGTTGGCTTGCTGGCCGGCGCGGTGGGCAGCGTAGTGCTGGGTTATGTCATGGCCAGTTTCACGGATGCCCACATCCCATGGCTGGATTCGGCGCTGACCAGCTTCAGCCTGGTGGCGCAGTTCTGGATGGCGCGCAAATACGTCGCCAACTGGTGGCTGTGGATCGCGGTCGACATCATCTACGTCGGCGTGTATATCTATAAAGACCTGGACCTGACCGCAGGGCTGTACGCAGCGTTCATCGTGCTGGCGGTTGTCGGCTTGCGCAACTGGCAGCGGCAGCTGCCGGGGAATCACCCGCCAGCTGCGGCCGCAGCGCTTTAGGCAGGGTGGGAGTGCAATGCCCACGCGTTTGTAGATGACGCAGCGACTGCGTGGGTACAGGTGCCCACCCTGCAAGAGGGCGGGCGGAGAATAATTGCCTACGCTGCCGGCACGCCCAGTTTTTGCGCCCACGCCAGTGCCGACAGATGCGCCAGGTTGACCTCCTCGGGGGTGATCTTGAGCGAGCTGGCCAAGGGGCCGACCAGCGGCGAATTCAGTTCGCAAGCCTCGGCCAGCGCTACATAGGGACCATACGGTCCGGAACGGGTCAGCAACGCTGCGGCCACCTGGTCGGACAGCTTGATGCTGGCCAGCACTTCCTCCATGCTGACGCCCAGCAGCCGGTCCAGCAACGAAAAAATCCCCGCGACAAACAGGTTTTCCGATTCGCCCCTGGGCAGGTATTTTTGTCCCAGCAGTTCCGAGAAACGGCCGCGGATGATGGCGGTTTCCATCAGCACCGGCGAATAGCCGCTGCTGCTGGCGGTGGCCAGCAGCAGCGACAGCCACTGGAACAGCGCCTCGTAGCCGAGCAAGGCGAGGGCGGCGCGCAATGACTGGACTTCAGTCTTCAGGCCGAACGCCGCCGAATTGATGAAGCGCAGCAGTTCATAGGACAAACCGGGATCGCGCTTGAAGATTTCTTCGATCTTTTGCAGGTTCTCGTTCTTGGCGACCAGGTTCATGATCTGCACGATGATCTGCTGCGCCGGGTTCAGGCCGGTGGCGCGCTTGCCCGGGCGCGGCGTCAGGTGCAGCTTGCCGATGAAGGCATCCAGTCCCAGCATGGCGCAGGCGTCATAGTCCTGCCAGTTGCTGACCGGCCGGCCGACCATGCGCAGCGACGATTTTTTCAGCGAAGCGTAACGACGTGCCTGCGCCGCAAAATCGCCGGCGGAAAATCGCACTTCAAGATGGGAAATGTCGGCAGGCAGGGCGCCGCTGCTGAGTTCTGCGCCGCGCAGGGAGATGCCGTAACCTGCGGCGCGCAGGGTTTTTACCGCGGCCAGGGCGGCAGGGTCGGCCAGGTCGCCGTGCTTGAGCGTCAGCACCGTGCTGGCGGCCGGCATCCTTTTGATCGCAACGCCGCTCAGCAGGGCCGGGGACGCTTCCAGGAACAGCAGCTTCTTGCCCAGCAGCCAGCCGTTTTTTTCATCGCTCAACTGAGCGGCAACGAAACTCAGCAGCGCATGCAAGTCCCCTTCGTCGGCCTGGCCGTCGGCGCCGCCGCCGCCGTCGCCGATTTCCTGCCAGGTGAGGTCGTAGCCCACTACGCCTTGTTTCGGATCAAGTAAAGGTTCTCGAACTATGAAATTGTCATTGCGCATCTTGGATTTTTTTTATGGTGGATGGTGAAGGGGACTGCAAATCGGTTTTCCTGAATAGTGTTAACGGTTGTTTTCAGGAAAAATTGAGCGATTTCTTCGTCCACATGGAAATGTGTCATTGAATCCAATAAAGTTGTCGTATTTGCACTACAAAATTACACGTTGCTGCCGGGTATTGATAGTGTTTCCGCCGAATAATTGATTGCCGCCAGGATTTTTCAAAATTTCCAGAATCGCCCTGAAAGGGGCTAGATCATTGGGGTTTGCACATTCAATTGATTGTTGTAAATAGTAATAAATATACAAATTCTGAGAAATATTCGCATTGTTTATTGCGATCAGATAACTAATGATGGTTAGTAATTGTTAAACATTGTCATGAATGCACTTTTGTGACTTTTTACCCCTAGAATGTGCTTCGCCGTGTTGGCAATTCATTAATTTGAATCGAACATCCACTTTATATCTGAGGGTAAAAAATGAAACAAATGACTATCGCTAAGTTGGTTGCAGTTGCTGCTGCAGGTTTGTTGTCGCAAGCGGCCTTCGCTGACGGCGGCACAGTAAATTTCAACGGCAATATCGTTGACTCCCCATGCACAGTCGACCCATCCAGCCAAAACATCACCGTACCTATGGGCGACGTGTCGCGCACAGTGTTCGGCGCCGTTGCCGGCAAGAAGTCGACACCGTCGAAGTTCACTATCCTGCTGACCGACTGCGGTCCGACTGCCAAGGGCGCAACCGTGACCTTTACCGGCACCACCGACGCTACAGTGAAAGACGACCTGGCGATCGCTAACGCCGGCCAAGTCGGCGTGACTGCTGCAACAGGCGTGGCGATCGAGCTGGGCGACTCCGCCGGCACCAAGATCCCTGTCGGTTCGGCATCGGGCACTTACGTTCTGGGTCTGGGCAACAATCCTTTGAAGTTCCAGGCTGCCTACATTTCGACCAGCACTGCAGTGACCGTTGGTCCAGCTAACTCGACGGCACAGTTCGTCGTTGCTTACCTGTAATCGACGCGCTTCACAAAAATCCTAAAAAGGTTTTATCCCGTTTCGCTCCGCTAAGTGCGGAACGGGCAGCCTGGCGCTTGCGACGGCCAGGTTTTAAGGATGGGCTGGTTTGCCGCAACGGTAGCGGCAAGCCGGCCGTCATTTTCCCGCACTACCCATGCATCAATTTGTGAGTACGCGAATCCTGTGCTTGCTTAGAAATTTGTGCATAGGACATTTTGATAGACGAGGTCTTCCATGTTAGGCAAACAATTCTTCACTTCCGTTGCGATCGGCGGCGTGCTGGCATTCAGCGCACTGTCGGCTGGCGCCGGCGTGATGCTGGGCGGCACCCGCGTGATCCTGGGCGAGAAAGACCGGCAAGCGTCGATCCCGCTGAAGAACACCGGCACCGCGCCATATGTGGTGCAAACCTGGATCGATGCCGGCGAAGGCAAGAACAAGACGCCGCTGCTGGTGACGCCGCCTCTGGCGCGCATGGATCCGGGCGCGGAAAACATCTTGCGCATCGTCCGCATCGCCGGCGACTTGCCGAGCGACCGCGAATCGGTATTCTGGCTCAACGTCAAGGAAATCCCGGAAAAATCGGATCAGCAGAACGTGCTGCAGGTCGCCGTGCGCACCCGCATCAAAGTGTTCTACCGGCCGACCGGCCTGGCTGGCAAGCCTGACGAGGCGCGTGGCCTGGTCACGCTGTCGGTGGTGCCTGGCGAAGATGGCAAGGGCGCCGCGCTGCGGGTGAACAATCCGAGCACTTACAACATCACGTTTACCGGTTTCAAGATCAACGGCGACAAAGAGCAGACCCGAGCTGGCATGGTGCCGCCTTTCGGCGCGCTGGATTTTCCGTTGACCGTTATCAGCGCGCCGCAGGCGATTGACGCCAGCTACACCACGATCAACGACTACGGCGGTGAAACGCCGGAAGTAACGGTCAAGGTCGCAGTTGGCAGCGCCGCGCCTGCCGCAGGCAAATAACACCATCGTCGTCTCCCAGATAGCAAGCAACGGATCCTGTCAAGGCAAGTCAGTCTGCCGCGCAAGGCAGAAATAGAGGAAGGGAAAGCTGTGATCAGATTGTCGCATCAACGCAAACCGGTACGCCTGGCACTGTCCGCGATTACGCTGGCCGTGCTGGCGCAGGTGGCGCACGCCCAAGGCCAGGGCGGCTCGATATTCAACGAGCAGTTCCTGGACATCGGCGGCGATCAAAGCCGTGCCGACCTGTCCTTGTTCGCGTTCGGCAACCGGGTCTTGCCCGGCAGTTATCTGGTCGATGTCAGCCTGAATGAAAGCAGTGTTGGCCAGAGCCAGGTCAATTTTGTCGACAATCCCGACGATGCTGCGGACAGCAAGAGCGCCCAGGCCTGCATCACCCGCAGCATGCTGGAGGGCTGGGGCGTCAAGGTAGAAGTATTCCCTGCGCTGATGGCGGCCGGCGACCAATGCGTTGACCTGGCAAAGGTCATTCCCGGTTCCAGCGTTTCCTATAATGGCGAGAAACTGCGCCTGACGCTGAGCATTCCGCAGGCCGCCATGAAGCGCCAGGCGCGCGGCGCCATCACTCCGGACAAATGGGACAAGGGCATCAATGTCGGCATGCTGGACTACCAGTTTTCGGCGGCGCGCTATGATGGTGGCAACAACTTCGGCAGCAACAACGCCGGCAGCAGCACCAACAGCATCACCGATTTCAATGGCAACCCGAGCACCCCCACCAGCCAGGCCCGCAATACCTTGTATGCCGGCCTGCGCGGCGGTTTCAACCTGGGCGACTGGCGCTTCCGCAATTTCTCGACCTACAACCGCGGCCTCGACGGCCAGGGCCACTGGCAGTCGGTGACTTCCTACCTGCAGCGCGATATCGCTGCGCTGGGCGGCCAGCTGACGCTAGGCGACAGCACCACGCCGGGCAATTTCTTCGACTCTTTCCAGTTCCGCGGCGTCCAGCTGGCGTCCGACGACGGCATGCTGCCCGACAGCCAGCAAGGTTATGCGCCAACCATCCGCGGCGTGGCGCAAACCAACGCCCGCGTCACGGTGCGCCAGAACGGCTTCGTGGTGTACAGCACCTATGTCGCACCCGGCCCATTTGTACTGGATGACTTGTACCCGACTTCCACCAGCGGCGACCTGGAAGTGACGATTACCGAAGCAGACGGCCGCGAAACCAAGTTCAAGCAGGCGTTCTCCGCCGTGCCGACCTTGTTGCGCGAAGGCGTCTGGCGCTACAGCGCTACCGCCGGCCAATACCGCAACGGCCTGGGATCGAATGTCAGCGGCTCCAAGCCGTTTTTCATGCAGGGCACCGTGGCGCGCGGACTGGGGCGGGAATTTTCGGTATACGGCGGCCTCATCGGTTCCGATATCCATCAGTCGGTGGTGTTCGGGGTCGGCAAGAATTTGCGCGATTTCGGCGCCATATCGGCCGACCTGTCGCAAGCGCATACCAAGGGACCGTTCAACCAGAGTTACGACGGTCAGTCGCTGCGCTTCCTGTACGCCAAGTCGTTCGAGAATTACGGCACCAGCGTGCGCATGGCCGGTTATCGTTATTCCACCGGCGGCTTCCGTACGTTCCAGGAAGCGGCGCAGATGCAGGACCTGCAAAGCGGCCAGGTGCTCAACAACCGCCGCAGCCAGCTGCAGCTGGATTTTGCCCAGCAGCTGGGCAGCCGTGGCGGCAGCGTCTACGCCTCGGCGCAGCAGCAAAGCTATTGGGGCACGGACCAGAAGACACGCCTGATCCAGCTCGGTTATTCTAATTTTTACAAACAGTTCACCTACAGTTTTACCTATAACAACAGCACCAACCTGAGCGGACCGTCGAGCCGCCAGCTGATGGTGTCCTTGTCGATGCCGCTGGGTGACAGCCGTTCCTACGCCCGCTACTCGGCGACCCAAGGCAACGACGGCGAGGTCAGCCATCAGGCCAGCGTCTATGGTTCGGCGCTGGATGACGGCCGCCTGACCTATAACGTATCGACAACCCATTCGAACCGCAGCGACAACAGTGGCAGCGCTTCCGCCAGCTACCTGTCGCAATACGGCCGCTTCGACTTCGGCCGCGCGCAAGGTTCGGGCTACGGCCAGACTACCCTGGGTGTGGCAGGCGGCCTGGTGGTGCATGGCGGCGGCGTGACCTTGTCGCAGCCGCTGGGTGAAACCATGGCGCTGGTGGAAGCGCCGGACGCCGCCGATGTCGGCTTCGAGGTGTATCCGGGTGTCCGTACCGATAGCCGCGGCAATGCGGTGCTGGCGAACCTGAGCCCGTACCGGATCAACCGCCTGGCGGTGCGCACCGAAGACCTGGGCGACGAAGTGGAAATCAAGAACGCCGCCATGGATGTGGTGCCGACCCGCGGTGCGGTGGTGCTGGCCAAGTTCGAGACTTCGATAGGCCTGCGCCTGATGCTGAACCTGAGCGACAAGAGCGGCAAGCCGCTGCCGTTCGGCGCCAGGGTCGAGAACGAGCAGGGACAAGAGATGGGTATCGTCGGCAGCGATGGCCAGACCTTCGTCACCGGCGCCAAGGATGCCGGCGCATTCAGCGTCAAGTGGGGCCAGGGCGCGGCTGATCAATGCAGCATCAAGTACCAGGTGCCGGTCGAGAAGAATCCGGCGCCGATCCGTCAAATGAATGCGCAGTGCGAATGAGCACAATATGCACGCAAGGAAAACAAGGATGATGTCATGAGCAACGGGAATAGCGTATTCAGCAGATGCGCGCGAACATTGGCGGAGCGGCGCCGCAGCCTGTCCGGCATGCTGCTTTTTATCTGCCTGCTGGTCAGCGCTCAGCTGGCGCAGGCGGCCTGCTTTAAGAATCCGTCTTATACGGAAAAAACGATCAACATGTTTTTCGGCAAGGTCTATCTGCCGAGCGATCTGGCTGTGGGAGCGCTGATTGCAAGAAAAGAATTCAACCTGCCGCTGAAAGGCGGGCAACTCGACAAGCCATGGAATTGCACCAACGGCGGCGTGGTAAACGGCGACATGCTGCAAGGACAGATGATCACGGGATACGATCATGTGTACTCCACCAACGTCACCGGAATCGGCGTTCGCCTGTCGCGGTTTTTTAATGGGACTGACTCCACTTATTACGCCCACACCCGCACCACTACCAGCGATTTCGGTCTCTTCGACGCCAATTCCAAATTTGTCGTTGAGCTGTTCAAGACCGGCCCCAAGACCGGCAGCGGTCCTTTGGCGCCAGGCATCTACACCAAATATTACAGCGTCGCGGACAGTTTATCCGTGCTCACCACCTATCTTGACGTCAACGCCATTACTATCGTTACTCCCACCTGTACGGTTGACGTCGGTTCAAAGAATATAGCGGTCAACCTGGGCTCCGTTTCCAGGAGCAATTTCAAGGGAGTCGGCAGTTCGGCCGGCGAGAAGGATTTCAATATCAAGCTCAATTGCCAGCGCGGCGAGAACACCCAGAACATCATTGCACTGAACATGGCGGCGACATCCGATCCCACCAACAAACCGGGCGTCTTGCAGCTGACCCAGGAACCTGGCGTGGCGACCGGGGTTGGCATCCAGGTGCTGGATCAGACCAGGACGCCGGTGAAATTCACGACCTCTACGGTTGCCGACACCAATTCCATCAATGTCGGTCCTTCCGACGATATCCAGTACGTGGTGCCGTTCAAGGCCAGGTACTACCAGACCACGCCCAACATCAATACCGGCAAGGCCAACGGCACTGCTACGTTCACGATCGTGTATCAGTAGCGAAAGGATGCACCAGCTACCGCCTAAGGGCGCGGCGCGACAGACTGGTTCTGTGCGGCGCGCTGCTGCAGCAGCGTCAGCCAGCGCTCGCCGCATTCGGCGTCGCTGATGCACAGCGCATAGTCGGGTACGGTGCGGGCGGCGCGTTCCAGCAGCTGGATGTCGGCTTCGTGCTGGCGGGCGACATGCGGATCTTCCAGGAACAATACGCGCCGGCATTGCTGGCGGTCCAGGATCAGTTCGGCGATCTGGGCGTCGCCGCCCAGCGGGCCGCTGAGGAAGGGCTTGACCCAGTTGCGGCCGGCTTCTTCGCCTTTGATTTTCTGCGCCAGCTTGTTGAGCAGGCTGCCGGTGGTGCCGGTGGCGCAGCGGAACGCAAACTGGTCGAGCAGGGCAAAATGGCGTTCTGCAATATCCAGCATCCGGTCTTTCATGGCATCGTGGGCAATCAGCGCGATGCCTTCCTGCGCCAGCTCGAAGGTCGGGTCCAGCGCCGGATTCGGCGCGGCGCCGGCCGCCATCGCCTCCAGCTCCAGCCATTCGCGGGCGCCGGCCAGCGTCGACAGGAACGGCTTGCCGTGGATTACGCATTGCCGTTTCAAGGCCACCGCTTCCGGAAAGGTGGATGAAGGATCGACCGGGTCCATCAGGTAAATCACTGCATCCAGGGTGCGCGCCGGATCGGCGTCGACCACCCGCGACACCAGCTTCATCAAACCGCCGTGGCGGCCGTAAGGAAAACGCTCGATATGCGGATAGTGCTCCAGCAGGCCCAGCTGCTGCATCGCGTCCAGCGTGCGTCCGACCACCACCAGCTGCGGTTTCAGCTGTTGTTCGATGCTGTGGCGGCTGCCGGTGAGCAGCTGCGCCAGCGCCGAATCCGGGCCCTGCTGGTGGCTGCGGTTGGCGGCGAGGCCGATCCGGAACGGAGCGGAAGAGGCATTGCGGGAAGGAGAGGAAGGCATATGGCGAAAGTCAGCACGGGCAACATTGCACTAGCCTGACTTTACCATACCGCCATGCAAGAAAAGCCATGGTTCCGGGCTAAATCGGCATCCGTAGTCTATTTGGAACTACAATGTCAGCCATGAACAAGGCATTTGTAAAAGAATCCGAAGGCGATGACGACGATCTCGAATTCGGATTGCCGGCGATCCCTCCCGGCACCAAGAATTACATGACCCCGGAAGGCTATCAACGCATGAAGGATGAGCTGTTGCGCCTGATTGACGTGGACCGGCCGGAAGTGGTGCGCATCGTTTCCTGGGCTGCTTCCAACGGCGATCGTTCGGAAAACGGCGATTATATCTACGGCAAGCGCCGGCTGCGCGAAATCGACCGCCGCATCCGCTTCCTGACCAAACGGCTGGACCTGGCGGAGGTGGTCGATCCCAGCGTGCATCACGGCCGCGACCAGGTGTTTTTCGGCGCCACGGTGAGTTACCAGAACCATGCCGGCGAAGAGCATACGGTGACTATCGTCGGCATCGACGAACTCGATCCGCTGCACGGCAAGATCAGCTGGATTTCGCCGGTAGCGCGGGCCCTGACCAAGGCCCGTGAAGGCGACAGCGTGACCCTGATGACCCCGGCCGGGATTGACGAGCTGGAAATACTGGCGGTCAGCTACCCCGAGCCGCAATAGCAGTACAGGGAAGGCCAATCCCCGCGCGCTTACCGTTTCTGATACTGCTGGCTGCCAAACAGGATATCGCGCGCCTTGTCGTCGGTCAGCGGCTTGCGGGCCGAAGTCAGCACCTCGACGCCGCGTTTCACCGCCGGCCGTTCGCTGATCGCATCGAACCAGGTTTTCAGGTGCGGATATTCGCTCAGTTCTATGCCCTGGTTTTTCCAGGAACGAAGCCACGGGAAAGTGGCGATGTCGGCGATCGTGTATTCGTTGCCGGCCAGGTAAGGATGCTGCGACAGTTGCTTGTCGATCACGCCATACAGGCGCTTGGCTTCGTTGGTATAGCGGTTGACCGCATACTCTATTTTTTCCGGTGCGTAGATGCGGAAATGGTGGGCCTGGCCCAGCATCGGCCCGACGCCGCCCATCTGGAACATCAGCCATTGCAAGGTATTGAATTTTTCGCGGTCGGTATGACCGAGGAAGCGGCCGCTCTTGCCTGCCAGGTAGAGCAGGATCGCACCGGATTCGAACAGCGAAATCGGCTTGCCGTCGGGGCCGTCTGCATCGACGATGGCGGGGATCTTGTTGTTGGGTGAAATCGACAGGAAATCCGGCTTGAACTGGTCGCCGGCGCCGATATCGACTGCATGTACCCGGTAAGGCAGGCCCAGTTCTTCCAGCAGGATGTGGATCTTGTGGCCGTTCGGCGTGGCCCAGCTATAGACATCGATCATGGCGATTTCCTTTGTTGTGCAATTGCGCGTTTGAATTCTGCTGATGAGTTGTGCTTAGATTTTTGCCAGCCGCTGCAGCGCCTGCTGCAAGGTCTGGTCTTGTTTGGCGAAGCAGAAACGGACGATGCCCGATTCGCGTGGCGACTGGTAGAACGCCGACACGGGGATCGCCGCGACACCGATTTCGGAAGTCAGCCAGACCGCAAAATCCGCCTCGCTCAGCGAGGAAATGGCGGAATAGTCGACGCACAGGAAATACGTGCCGTCCGCCGGCAGGAGCTTGAAGCGGGTGTGTTTCAAGCCATCGCGGAACAGGTCGCGCTTGCGCTGGTAAAACGCCGGCAGTTCGAGATAGGGTGCGGGATCCTGCATGTATTGCGCGATCCCGTGCTGCACCGGCGTATTGACGGTGAAGATATTGTATTGATGGACCTTGCGAAATTCCGCCGACAGCATTGCCGGCGCCGCCACGTAGCCGATTTTCCAGCCGGTGACATGGTAAGTCTTGCCGAAGCTGGAAACAACAAAGGCGCGCGCGGCGAGTTCAGGATCGCGGCAGACCGATTCGTGGCGGGCGCCGTCGAACACCATGTGTTCGTAGACTTCGTCCGATAGGATCAGGATCTCGGTGCCGCGCACGATATCCTTGAGCGCTTCGATGTCGGCCTGCTTCAGCACGCTGCCGGTCGGGTTGTGCGGCGAGTTGATCATGATCATGCGGGTGCGCGGGCTGACTGCCGCGGCAATCCGGTCCCAGGGCACCTGGTATCCGTCCGCGCCCAATGTCATCTGCACCAGCACCGGCTTGCCGCCGGCCAGTTCGATAGACGGCACGTAGCTGTCGTAGGCGGGTTCAATCACGATCACTTCATCGCCCGGATGCACCGCGCACATGATGGCGGTCAGCAGGCCCTGGGTGGCGCCGGCGGTGACCGTGATTTCGGTGGCTGGATCGTAGCTGTGGCCGTAGATCTTGCCGATCTTGGCGGCGATGGCCTGGCGCAAGGCCGGCACGCCGGGCATCGGCGGATACTGGTTGAAGCCGTTTTTCATGGCGTCGCCGACAGCGTCGACCAGCGCCGGATCACAGTTGAAATCGGGGAAACCTTGCCCCAGGTTGACCGCGGATTTTTCGCTGGCCAGGGTCGACATCACCGTGAAAATGGTGGTGCCGACTTTGGGTAGCCTGGATTGAAGCTGTGTGAGCTTGGAGTCTGCGCCGGCTGCGCTATCGGGAATTCTTAAATCGCGGTTCATCTGCTGTCAGTCTTGGTGTCTGGATTTCGCATTTTAGCGGTTTGTCCGAGACTGCACAGGGCTGGGCGTATTCCTGGCTTCTAGATGCCGGCCGGGCTCCATGCTTGCGGCGCGACGATGGCAAAAAGCCCGGCCTTGGCGGTCTTGCGCGCCAGTTTCAGCAACGCCTTGTCCTTGGTGATCAGGGTGGTGGCGTGGGCGCCCAGCGCCAGCTCCAGGAATTTCTGGTCGTCGCGGTCGGTGCAGATAGGTAGGCGGACGCCGGGACGCGGGCTCAGCGCCTCAGCCTCCAGGCAGGTGATCAAGGCGTCGAATTCAGCATTGCAGGCCGGCCGGGTGTCGTCGGTGACGGGCAGATGCGAATAATGCAACACCATTTGCCATTCCTGGCGGCAGTCGGCGCGGGTGACGGCTTCGACTGCGCCGTTTTGCAAGGCGGCCATCAGGCCGGCCCAGCGCGGGTCGCGAAAGACAAACAGATCGAGGCAGACGTTGGTGTCGATCACGATGCGGGGTTTTGGCTGGCTGGCCTGGGCTGGTAAGTCTTGGTTCATGCGGGTTTCCATCAAACGATAGCGCGCATTTTACCTCGGCCGGCGATCCGGCGGCCGGCGATCCGGCGGCCCGCAGGCCGGCAAGCCATCTTCCAGCAGGAGCGAGAAAGCGGCGGCGAAGCGGTGCACGTCGCCAGGCCAGCGGGCTGAGACGTAATTGCCGTCTTGCACCACGAAAGCAGGGCGGCTGTCGTCGGCGCTGTCGCGGAACAAGCCGCTGCTTTTGCGAAAATGATTTGGCGCGCCGGCGGCGATGTCGATGAAGTCGCCCGGCTGCGCCAACGCTCGCGTCACTTCGGCCTGGACGCCGCGATAACCGGCGGCTTCACCTACTTGTTCGCCATAGGTGCGGTAATAAGCCGGGTCCCAGAAACGGCCGCAGAATTTCATCAAGTTCCAGGCGCTGCGCTCCAGCTTCCATGTCAGCGCGGTGGTTTTCCGGCCATGCAGCGCGGATTTGCCGCTGCGCGGCGAGCGGCTGCGGGCGGCCAGGACGACACCGTGGCAGATCGCGGCCACCGGCTTGCCGCTTTCGAAGAAGGCGCCGGTAAAATCCTGCAGCGGCTGGCTTTCCAGGTAAGCCAGCATGCCGCGTGCACGGTGGCCGCCGGGCAGCAGCAGGCCGTCGTAGCGGGCGACATCCAGCTCGGCATAGGCCAGCGGCGCCTGGAACGCGCTATCGCCTGCCAGCGCGGCATAATCGGCGCGCGCAGCGGTATTGGCGCGCAGCGCCAGTCCCAGCAATTTGATTTTCTTGAGCAGCGGTATCCAGCCCCAGGCATCCAGGCCTTCCCCGGACAGCATCAGCGGATCGGCCTCGGCCACCTTGCCGTCGGGCGTGGCGAACACCACCTGGTGTCCGCGCGAGGTCAGGATGCGCCACGAGACCGCAACTTCGCTGGGATCGAAATCCAGGCTGGGCAAGGGGATCAGGACGGTTTTCCGGATTGGATTCATGGGATCGCCGAGATGGGGTCGCCTAGATGGCGGTGTTCTGGATGGGACGCCTAGACAAGCTTCAAGGCATTGCTTATGCTGCGATCCTACAGGGAAATACCTGACTCATAGGGAAAATCGATGACGGTTCTTGCAACAGAACGGCTGGTCTTGCGCAAGCTGACCACGGACGACGCCGGGTTTTACCTGCGCCTGGTGAACGAGCCCTCGTGGCTGCAGTTCATCGGCGACAAAGGCATACGCAGCGTGGAAGCGGCGCGCGCCGCGCTGCTGAGCGGGCCGATGGCGATGTATGAGAGCCACGGTTTCGGTTTCTACATGGTGGAGCTTAAGGATAGCGCCACGCCGATCGGCATGTGCGGCCTGATCAAGCGCGAGACCCTGCCGGGCGTCGACATCGGCTATGCCTTTGTGCCGGAATTCTGGGGCAAGGGCTACGCTTACGAAGCGGCGTCGGCGGTGCTGGCGTTCGGCAACCAGACCTGCGGCCTGCAGCGGATAGTGGCGATTACCGCGCCGGACAACCATCAGTCGATCCGGCTGCTGGAAAAGATCGGCTTGAAATTCGAGGCATTGCTGGAGCTGAAGGGCGACGGCGAAAAAACCAAACTGTTTGCCTGCCAATTTTAGTTCGCTCTTGCCGCAATGCGGACCAGGCGCCGGCGTGCTATGGTGGCAGTTCGCAATCTCACTTCAGGAGGCGGTAATGAAGCTGATTGAGCCGGATGAAATGGAAGATTTCCAGGCGATCTTGCAGGCGCGGCATCTGGCTGCGGACGACTTCGAATTGCATCAGGTGGATACCACCGACCCCAAGACCGATGAAATATTCGGACTGACCGGTTTTGTCACGGTGAGCAGGAAATCCAACGGACACAAGAAGCAGTATCCGATAGGCGACGGTTCCAGCTGGGTAACCGAATTCGAGCGCGATCTGCAGCGAGGCGCTTTCGCAGGGTAATTAAGCGCCGGCAGCGAGCTGCCGCCAGCGCCGTTATGTTTGTTTCGGTATCATTGCGGACATTCTCAGGTTTATTTGGATATCGTCATATGCTGATTGTTTTGTCGCCCGCAAAATCCCTCGATTACAGCACTCCCAGCAGCACCGAAACACACACCACGCCGGATTTCATCAGCCATTCAGCCGAGCTGATCGGCGTCCTGCGCCAGCTGTCGCCGGCCGAGGTCGGCAGCATGATGAAAATCTCCGATCCGCTGGCCCAGCTCAATACCGCGCGTTTCGCTTCGTGGTCGAAGAAATTTACCAGCGCCAATTCCAAGCAGGCGATCATGGCTTTCAACGGCGACGTCTACGAGGGCCTCGATGCGGCCTCCCTGAGTACAGCGCAGCTGAACTACGCGCAAAGCCGGATCCGGATCCTGTCGGGCCTGTACGGCGTACTGCGGCCGCTGGACCGGATGCAGCCGTACCGGCTGGAGATGGGCACCAGCCTGGCCAACCCGCGCGGCAAGAATCTCTATGCGTTCTGGGGCGACACCGTGACCCAGGCCCTGAACCAGCAGCTCAGCCAGCAGAAATCCGACACGCTGGTGAACCTGGCGTCGGAAGAATATTTCAAGGTGGTGCGGCCGAAGGTGCTGGCAGCCAGCATCGTTACTCCGGTATTCGAAGATTGGAAAAACGGCAAGTACAAGATCATTTCGTTCTACGCCAAGCGGGCGCGCGGTTTGATGGCGCGTTATGCGGCGCTGAACAAGATCAGCGATGCGGAAAAGCTGAAAGCGTTCGACCTCGGCGGCTATCGATTTATTCCGCAGGATTCCGACAGCGGCCGCTGGATGTTCCGGCGCCGCCTGGCAGATTAAGATTAATTACAAAGGATGAAAAATGGCTGCAACTGAATTGGCCGTCGCCTACGCGGATATCGCCGCCGCCGCCAAACGCCTTGAGGGCGTCGCCTACAAGACGCCGGTGCTGACTTCCAGCCAGGCCGACCACCAGGCGGACGCCAGCGTGTTTTTCAAGTGCGAAAATTTCCAGCGGGTGGGCGCTTTCAAGTTCCGCGGCGCCTATAACGCCATCAGCTGCCTCAGCGAAGAGCAGAAGCAGCAGGGCGTGGTGGCGTTTTCATCCGGCAACCATGCGCAGGGCATGGCGCTGGCGGCGCGCATGCTGGGCGTGCACGCAACCATCGTCATGCCAAGCAACGCGCCGGCGATGAAGCTGGCGGCGACGCGCGAATACGGCGCCGAAATCATTCTGTACGACCGCGAGCGCGAAGACCGCGAGGTGATCGCCGCGCAACTGTCGGCCGAGCGCGGTTGCGCCGTGATCCCCGCATACGATCATGCGGACGTGATTGCCGGCCAGGGGACGGCGGCGAAAGAGCTGTTCGATGAAGTGGGGCCGCTCGATTACCTGTTCGTATGCACCGGCGGCGGTGGTCTGCTGTCCGGTTGCGCTATCGCCGCGGCGCAATTGTCGCCCGGCTGCATCGTCATCGGCGTCGAGCCGGAGGCTGGCAACGATGCACAACAATCGTTGCGAACCGGCAATATCGTGCATATCCCGGTGCCGGACACGATTGCCGACGGCGCCCAGACGCAGCATGTCGGCAAGCTGGTGCTGCCTATCCTGCAGGCATATGTAAAAGACATCGTTACCGTCAGCGACGACCAGTTGCGGACCCAGATGCGCTTCTTTGCCGAGCGCATGAAGATCGTGGTCGAGCCGGCGGGCTGCCTGGCGGCTGCCGCGGTCCTGCACCGGGTGTTGCCGTTCGCGAGAGAAAAAGTAGGGGTGATAGTCAGCGGCGGTAATGTCGATATGGAACTTTTTGCGCGCAGTATTGCTGTCGCGAAACCATTTTCCTGAACTCTGCCAGATAAAACCGTATGCCATATATTTCCTGCCGGTTTGACCGCCTTCCCTGCGAAGCGTTAGAATGCCGGGTTATTGAAAACTTGGGCCTCGGTAAATATGCGTCGTAAACTTGTAGCCGGTAACTGGAAAATGAATGGCAGTCTGGTTGCCAATGCTGCATTACTGGCGGAAATCAAGGCTGGGCAGGCTGCTCCCGGGCTGGCCGCAGCTCCTGCTTGCGATATTGCTATCTGCGCACCGGCGCCTTATCTCGCGCAATGCCAGGCCGAACTTGCCGGATCGGCAATTGCCTGGGGCGCACAAGACGTTTCCGCGCACACCGCCGGCGCCTATACCGGCGAAGTAGCGGTCAGCATGTTGCAGGATTTTGCTTGCCGCTACGTTATCGTCGGCCATTCCGAGCGGCGCGCTTATCACGCGGAAAGCGATGAGCTGGTGGCGCAGAAGGCATTGCGTGCCTTGCAGGCGGGTGTCGTGCCTATTGTGTGCGTCGGCGAAACCCTGGCCGAGCGCGAAGCTGGCCAGACCGATGCGATAGTGGGGCGGCAACTGGCGGCAGTGCTGGATGTGCTGGATGCGGCCGACCTGGCTCGGATCGTGGTGGCGTATGAGCCGGTATGGGCGATCGGCACCGGCAAGACAGCGACGCCGCAGATGGCGCAAGATGTGCATCTGGCCTTGCGCGCCAAGCTGGCGGGGAAGAATCCCGCAGCGGCGGCTGAAGTAAAGATTTTGTATGGCGGCAGCATGAAACCCGACAACGCTGCCGAATTGCTGGCCATGCCGGATATAGACGGCGGCCTGATTGGCGGCGCAGCGTTGAAGGCGGTTGATTTTCTGGCGATTGTCGCTGCAGCCCGGTAGTTCGATAGTCCGGATTTAGTAAAAATAAAGCATTAACTCTCCTTGGAAATCTATTAAATGAACACAGTATTTAACATCATTGTCATCGTTCAGGTGTTGTCGGCGTTGACGATCATCGGCCTGGTGCTGCTGCAGCATGGCAAGGGCGCCGACATGGGCGCGGCTTTCGGCTCCGGCGCTTCCGGCAGCTTGTTCGGCGCTACCGGCTCTTCGAATTTCCTGTCGAAATCGACCGGCGCGGCGGCCGCGCTTTTCTTTATCGCGACATTGGCATTGGTGTACCTGGGGAATCATCGTTCGGCGGTTACCGGCGGCGTGATGGAAAATCTGCCGGCGGCTTCGGCCCCTGCAGCGGCAACTCCAGCAACAGCGGCGCCTGCGGCAGCAATTCCAGACACATCGGCGGCGCCGGCTGCGGCTTCTGCGGCAGCCTCCGGATCGGCTAGCGCGGCAGCTTCCGTGCCGGCACCGTCGACCGGCAGCGCACAGTCGAATCAAATTCCAAAGTAAGACTAGTCTCACAGTGAAATTGCTGACTTTTAATCCGATTGTGCATTGAACAAAAGTAGCAAATCAGGTTAAAATACGCGCTTATGCCGACGTGGTGAAATTGGTAGACACGCTATCTTGAGGGGGTAGTGGCGAAAGCTGTGCGAGTTCGAGTCTCGCCGTCGGCACCAAAGAATATGAGGCCAGCAACGGTTGCCCCTGCGCTGGCTTTTTGTCGAGGAACTTGTGGCGTGGTTTGCCGGATTGGGGGCGTCAGGTTTGAGAATTCGAACCGGCAAATCATTCTGCTAATCGTTCAAACTACTGGCGCAAAATTGTGAACCTCGAAAATTATTTTCCCGTCCTGCTGTTTATTCTGATCGGTATCGCGGTTGGCATCGCCCCGCAAGTGCTTGGTCGTGTACTTGGGCCGCATCGGCCCGACTCCCAAAAAACTTCTCCATACGAATGCGGTTTTGAAGCATTCGAAGACGCGCGCATGAAGTTCGATGTGCGTTATTACCTTGTCGCCATTTTGTTCATTTTGTTCGATCTGGAAACCGCATTTTTCTTCCCGTGGGGGGTTGCCATGCGCGACCTCGGATGGCAGGGCTTTGTCACGATGATGGTGTTTATCGCCGAATTCGCGGTGGGCTTCTGGTACATCTGGAAACGCGGCGCTCTGGATTGGGAGTAAGCCATGTCTATTGAAGGTGTATTGAACGAAGGCTTTGTCACCACTACTGCTGACAAATTGATCAACTGGACCCGCACCGGTTCGCTGTGGCCGATGACGTTCGGCCTGGCCTGCTGTGCCGTCGAAATGATGCATGCCGGCGCCTCGCGCTACGACATGGACCGTTTTGGTGTAATCTTCCGGCCGTCGCCGCGTCAGTCCGACGTGATGATCGTGGCAGGCACGCTGTGCAACAAGATGGCGCCGGCCTTGCGCAAGGTGTACGACCAGATGCCGGAGCCGCGCTGGGTGATTTCCATGGGCTCTTGCGCCAATGGCGGCGGCTACTATCACTATTCGTATTCCGTGGTGCGCGGCTGCGACCGCATTGTGCCGGTCGACATTTACGTGCCTGGCTGCCCGCCGACTGCCGAAGCGCTGCTGTATGGCATCATCCAGCTGCAAAACAAGATTCGCCGCACCAATACGATTGCGCGCTAAGAGAGCACCATGACGACCAAACTGGAAACCCTGGAAGCCGCCGTGCGCAATGCGCTTGGCGACGACCTGCAAAGTCTGACCGTGGCCTTCGGCGAGATCACGATCGTGGTCAAGGCTTCGAATTACCTGTCGGCGATGCGCGTGCTGCGCGATCACGCCGATACCCGTTTTGAAGAACTGATCGACCTCTGCGGCGTCGATTATTCGACCTACGGCGACGGCGCCTGGGACGGCGCGCGTTTCGCGGCGGTTTCCCACCTGCTGTCGATCGAGCACAACTGGCGCCTGCGGGTGCGCGTGTTCGCGCCGGACGACGAGATGCCGCTGCTGGCTTCGCTGACCGAGATCTGGCCGTCGGCCAACTGGTATGAGCGCGAAGCATTCGATTTCTTCGGCATCCTGTTCGAAGGCCACAACGACTTGCGCCGCATCCTGACCGACTACGGTTTCATCGGCCATCCGTTCCGCAAGGATTTCCCGGTGTCGGGTTATGTCGAGATGCGCTACGACGCTGAGCAGAAGCGCGTAATTTATCAACCCGTAACGATCGATCCGCGCGAAATCACGCCGCGGGTGATTCGTGAAGAACATTACGGGATCAAATAATGGCAGAAATCAAGAACTACACGCTGAACTTCGGCCCGCAGCATCCGGCCGCGCACGGCGTTTTGCGCCTGGTGCTGGAGCTGGACGGTGAAGTGATCCAGCGTGCCGACCCGCATATCGGCCTGCTGCATCGCGGCACCGAAAAGCTGGCGGAACAGAAAACCTACCTGCAATCCGTACCCTACATGGACCGCCTCGACTACGTGTCGATGATGTGCAACGAGCACGGCTACGTGATGGCGATCGAACGCCTGCTGGGCCTGGAAGTGCCGCTGCGCGCCCAGTACATCCGCGTCATGTTCGACGAAATCACGCGCCTGCTGAACCACCTGATGTGGATCGGCGCGCATGCGCTGGACGTCGGTGCGATGGCGGTGCTGCTGTACGCATTCCGCGAACGCGAAGATTTGATGGATTGCTACGAAGCCGTATCCGGCGCCCGCATGCATGCGGCTTATTATCGTCCAGGCGGCGTTTACCGCGACCTGCCGGACACCATGCCGCAGCACAAGGCCTCGCTGGTGCGCAATGCCAAGGCAATCAGCGCCCTGAATGAAAACCGCCAGGGTTCGCTGCTGGACTTCATCGAAGATTTCACCGTGCGCTTCCCGAAATACGTGGATGAGTACGAGACGCTGTTGACCGACAACCGTATCTGGAAACAGCGCCTGGTCGGCATCGGCGTGGTGTCGCCGGAGCGCGCCAAGGCCATGGGCTTTACCGGCGCCATGCTGCGCGGTTCCGGCGTCGAATGGGACCTGCGCAAGAAGCAGCCGTACGAAGTGTACGACTTGCTGGACTTCGATATCCCGGTCGGCAAGAACGGCGACTGCTACGACCGTTACCTGGTGCGGGTGGAAGAAATGCGCCAGTCCAACCGGATCATCAAGCAATGCGTAGAGTGGCTGCGCAACAACAGCGGCCCGGTGATGACCACCAACCACAAGGTTGCGCCGTCGTCGCGGGTCGACATGAAATCGAACATGGAAGAGCTGATCCATCACTTCAAGCTCTTCACTGAAGGTTTCCATGTGCCGCCGGGCGAAGCGTATGCCGCGGTGGAGCATCCGAAGGGCGAGTTCGGCGTCTACATCGTTTCCGATGGCGCCAACAAGCCGTACCGCCTGAAGATCCGTGCACCTGGCTTCCCGCATCTGCAAGGGTTGAACGAAATGGCCAAGGGCCACATGATTGCCGATGCCGTCACCATCATCGGTACGCAGGATATCGTTTTCGGTGAAATTGACCGTTAAGTCTGCTGTTACCAATTAACTATAGCGCAACATACCGCGCACGAATGGCCAACACATGTTGTTAAGTCAAGACACATACAAAAAAATCGATCGCGAAGTAGCGAAATTCCCCGCCGACCAGAAACAGTCGGCGGTGATGGCCGCGCTGGCGATTGCGCAGGATGAAAAGGGCTGGCTGGCGCCGGAAACCATGCAGGATGTCGCAGACTATCTGGGCATGCCGGCCATCGCGGTGCAGGAAGTCGCGACCTTTTACAATATGTACAACACCAAGCCGGTCGGCAAGCACAAGATCAGCATCTGCACCAACCTGCCGTGCCAGCTGTCCGGCGGCGAGCGCGCTGCAGAGCATCTGAAGCACAAGCTCGGCATCGGTTTCCGCGAAACCACGGCCGACGGCCAGTTCACGCTGGTGGAAGGCGAGTGCATGGGCGCTTGCGGCGATGCGCCGGTGCTGTTGGTGAACAACAAACGCATGTGTAGCTGGATGTCGAACGAGAAGATTGACGGCTTGTTAGAGGAACTGAAAAAATGACCAGCCTGCACAATCGTCACATCAATCCGCTGATCCTGGCTGACCTGGACGGCAACAACTGGCACTACGCCGATTACGTCAAGCGCGGCGGCTATACCGCCCTCAAGCGCATTCTGTCTGAAAAAATCACGCCGGAACAAGTCATCGCCGAACTGAAAGCCGGTTCGCTGCGTGGCCGTGGCGGCGCCGGTTTCCCGACCGGCCTTAAGTGGAGCTTCATGCCGCGCCAGTTCCCCGGCCAGAAGTACCTGGTCTGCAACACCGACGAAGGCGAGCCGGGCACATTCAAAGACCGCGACATCATCCGCTACAACCCGCATTCGCTGATCGAAGGCATGGCCATCGGCGCTTACGCCATGGGCATCACGGTCGGCTACAACTACATCCACGGCGAAATCTGGTCCGGCTACGAGCGCTTTGAAGAAGCGCTGGAAGAGGCGCGCGCCGCCGGCGCCCTGGGCGACAAGATTTTCGGCAGCGAATTCAATTTCCAGCTGCACGCATTCCACGGCTACGGCGCTTACATCTGCGGCGAAGAAACCGCCTTGCTGGAATCGCTGGAAGGCAAGAAGGGCCAGCCGCGCTTCAAGCCGCCTTTCCCTGCCAGCTTCGGCCTGTACGGCAAGCCGACCACGATCAATAACACCGAGACTTTCGCGGCCGTGCCTTTCCTGCTCAACATGGGCGGCGAAGCCTATGCGGCCCTGGGCAAGCCGAACAACGGCGGCACCAAGATCTTTTCGATCTCGGGCGACGTTGAACGGCCGGGCAATTACGAAGTGCCGCTCGGCACGCCGTTCGCCAAGCTGATGGAACTGGCCGGCGGCATGCGCGGCGGCAAGAAGATCAAGGCTGTGATCCCTGGCGGCTCGTCCGCTCCGGTGATCAAGGGCGACGTCATGATGGACACCGATCTCGATTACGATTCGATCGCCAAGGCCGGCTCGATGCTCGGTTCCGGCGCCGTGATCGTGATGGACGAAACGCGCTGCATGGTGAAATCGCTGCTGCGCCTGTCGTACTTCTATTTCGAGGAATCCTGCGGCCAGTGCACGCCATGCCGCGAAGGCACGGGCTGGCTGTACCGCCTGGTGCACCGGATTGAAACCGGCCACGGCCGTCCGGAAGACATGGATCTGCTGGACACGGTTGCCGGCAACATCATGGGCCGCACCATCTGTGCGCTCGGCGATGCGGCAGCGATGCCGGTGCGCGGTTTCCTCAAGAATTATCGCGAAGAATTTGAATATCACATCGAGCATAAGCATTGCTTGGTGCCGGCATACGTTTAAGCCTGCGCAAGCAGCGTGCAAAACACTTAGGCAAGAAAAGCAAAAGCCATGGTTGAAATCGAAATAGACGGCAAGAAAGTGGAAGTCCAAGAGGGCAGCATGGTAATGGATGCTGCCAACAAGATTGGCACTTACATTCCGCACTTCTGCTATCACAAAAAACTCTCCATCGCGGCCAACTGCCGCATGTGCCTGGTCGAGGTGGAAAAAGCGCCGAAGGCGCTGCCAGCCTGCGCCACGCCGGTGACCGCCGGCATGATCGTACGCACCGCCAGCGAAAAAGCCACCACTGCGCAAAAGAGCGTGATGGAATTCCTGCTGATCAATCACCCGCTGGATTGCCCGATCTGCGACCAGGGCGGCGAATGCCAGCTGCAGGATCTGGCGGTCGGCTACGGCAAATCGTCTTCCCGCTACGAAGAAGAAAAGCGTGTAGTGGCGCCGAAAGACGCCGGTCCGCTGATCTCCATGCAGGAAATGAGCCGTTGCATCCAATGCACCCGCTGCGTCCGCTTCGGCCAGGAAATCGCCGGCGTGATGGAATTCGGCATGGTCGGCCGCGGTGAACACTCCGAGATCACTACCTTTGTCGGCAAGACTGTCAATTCCGAACTGTCGGGCAACATGATCGACCTGTGCCCGGTCGGCGCCTTGACATCCAAGCCGTTCCGCTACAGCGCCCGCACCTGGGAATTGTCGCGCCGCAAATCGGTCAGCCCGCATGACGGCCTGGGCGCCAACCTGGTGGTGCAAGTCAAGTCCGGCAAGGTGATGCGCGTGCTGCCGCTGGAAAACAACGACGTCAACGAATGCTGGCTGTCGGACAAGGACCGCTTCGCCTATGAAGGCCTGAACAGCGCCGAGCGCCTGACCAAACCAATGCTCAAGCAAGACGGCAAGTGGCAGGAAGTCGAATGGCAGACCGCGCTGGAATATGTGGCGCACGGCCTGCGCAATATCCGCCATGAGCATGGCGCTGACGCCATTGCTGCTGTAGGCACTCCGTATTCGACGCTGGAAGAATTGTCGCTGCTGCAAAAAGTGACGCGCGGCCTGGGTTCGGAAAACATCGATTTCCGCCTGCGCCAGTCCGACTTCGCGCTGGATGGCAAGGTCATGCCATGGCTGGGCATGTCGATCAACGAATTCGCACAGCTCGACCGTACCTTCATCATCGGCTCGTTCCTGCGCAAGGATCATCCGCTGCTGTCGGCGCGAGTACGCTTGGGCATCAAGCGCGGGGCCAAGCTGAGTATCCTGCACGCAACTGACGACGACCTGCTGATGCCGGTCGCCAACAAGATGATCGTGGCGCCGTCGGCCTGGCTGTCGGCCCTGGGCCAGGTAGCTGTCGCAGTGGCGCAGGCCAAGAGTATTGCGGTTCCTGCCGGTTTCGAGAATGTCGAAGCCTCGGCGGCAGCCAAGCAGACCGCCGCCAGCCTGCTGTCCGGCGAATCCAAAGCGGTATTGTTGGGCAACGCCGCGGCGCAACACCCGCAAGCTTCGCAACTGCATGCAGTGGCGCAATGGATTGCGCAGCAGACCGACGCCAAGTTCGGCTACCTGACCGAAGCCGGCAACACCGTCGGCGGCTACTGGGCCAATGCCTTGCCTGCCGCCGCTAATGGTGGAAAAAGCGGCCGCAATGCACAGCAGATTTTCGCGCAGCCGCACAAGGCATATGTCTTGCTGAACGCCGAGCCGGAGCTGGACAGTTTCGATCCGCAAACTGCTGTTGCCGCGCTGAAGCAGGCCGAGATGGTCGTGACCTTGTCGGCTTACAAGCACGGTGCCGAATACTCCGACGTGCTGCTGCCGATCGCGCCGTTCACCGAAACCTCCGGCACTTTCGTCAACTGCGAAGGCCGCGCGCAAAGCTTCAACGGCACCGTCCGGCCAATGGGCGACGCTCGTCCGGCATGGAAAGTGCTGCGCGTCCTGGGCAACCTGCTGGGCCTGCCTGGTTTCGACTACGATACTTCGGAAGCGATTCGCGATGAAGTGCTGGGCACCGGCGAAGTTGCTGCCGCCAACCTGGCAGCGCGCCTGAACAACATCAGCGACCTGCAGCCGCAAGCCGTGGCGCAAACCGCCGACGGCGCGCTGGAACGCATCGCCGACGTGCCGATCTATTTTGGCGACGCCGTGGTGCGCCGCGCCGCTTCGCTGCAAGAGACCGTGGATGGCCAGGCGCCGCAAGCATGGCTGTCGGCTGCGCTGGCGGCAAAACTGGGCATCGCCGCCGGCGATCGCGTCAATCTCAAACAAGGGCAGGGCGCTGCCGCGCTGGCAGCGGCAATTGATCCTGCGTTGCCGGAAAACGTGGTGCGCGTTGCAGCTGGGCACGCCTCGACCGCGGCGCTGGGCGCAATGTTCGGTTCTATCGTAGTGGAGAAAGCATGATGGATCATTTCATCGCCGCCATCAATGCCACCGGCGCCGACTGGTTCGGCTTCATCTGGCCGCTGATCTGGAACCTGATCAAGATCGTCGTCGTAGTCGTGCCGCTGCTGCTGTGCGTGGCTTACATGACTTACTGGGAGCGCAAGCTGATCGGCTGGATGCATATCCGCCTCGGCCCTAACCGGGTCGGTCCGGCCGGTTTGCTGCAGCCTATCGCCGACGCCCTCAAGCTGCTGCTGAAGGAAGTCACCTTGCCGGCGCGCGCCAACAAGGTCCTGTTCTTCATCGCTCCGATCATGACCATCATGCCGGCGCTGGCCGCCTGGGCGGTGGTGCCGTTCGGTCCGGAAACCGTGCTGGCCAACGTCAACGCCGGCCTGCTGTTTGTAATGGCGATCACTTCGATGGAAGTCTATGGCGTGATCATCGCCGGCTGGGCTTCCAACTCCAAGTACGCTTTCCTCGGTGCTATGCGCGCTTCGGCGCAGATGGTGTCCTACGAAATTTCGATGGGCTTCGCCCTGGTGATCGTGCTGATGGTGTCCGGCAGCCTGAACCTGACCGATATCGTGATGGCGCAAAGCAAGGGCTATTTCTACGATCACGGCGCTGCTTTCCTGTCATGGAACTGGCTGTCGCTGCTGCCGGTGTTCCTGATTTATTTCATCTCGGGCATTGCTGAAACCAACCGTCACCCGTTCGACGTGGTGGAAGGCGAATCGGAAATCGTTGCCGGCCACATGATCGAGTACTCGGGCATGTCGTTCGCGATGTTCTTCCTGGCCGAATACGCCAACATGATCCTGGTCTCTATCCTGACCACGCTGCTGTTCATGGGCGGCTGGGCCTCGCCGCTGGCGATGCTGGACTGGATCCCGGGCTGGATCTGGCTCGGCGCCAAGACCTTCTTCATGCTGTCGGTGTTTATCTGGGTGCGTGCATCGTTCCCGCGTTATCGCTATGACCAGATCATGCGTCTCGGCTGGAAAGTATTCATCCCCTTGATTCTCGCCTACCTGGTGATTGTCGCTGCCTGGATTCAAAGTCCATGGAATATCTGGAAGTAATGGAAGGTTAGTGAAAATGGAAGCCATCAAGGATTTTTTCGGCAGTCTGATGCTGCTGGAGTTGCTCAAAGGGTTGCGGCTGACTGGCCGTTACCTGTTTGCGCGCAAGATTACCGTGCTGTTCCCGGAAGAGAAGACGCCGCAATCGCCGCGTTTCCGCGGTTTGCACGCGCTGCGCCGCTACCCGAACGGCGAAGAGCGTTGCATCGCCTGCAAACTGTGTGAAGCGGTTTGCCCGGCAATGGCGATCACCATCGAGTCGGAACAGCGCGCCGACGGTTCGCGCCGCACCACGCGTTACGACATCGACCTGACCAAATGCATTTTCTGCGGTTTCTGCGAAGAGTCTTGCCCGGTCGATTCGATCGTCGAGACCCACATCCTGGAATACCACGGTGAAAAGCGCGGCGATCTGTACTACACCAAGGAAATGCTGCTGGCCGTGGGCGACCGTTACGAACCCGAGATTGCCGCGGCGCGCGCCGCGGATGCTGCATACCGATAACAACGCTGGTGTTTGATGACTGGCGATGCTTTTTTAGCTGACGTTTTTTAGCCGAATTTTTGGGCCATTATGGAATTTAAGACCTTCTTGTTCTACGCGTTTTCGGTGGTGCTGGTGATCGCCGCCTTGCGCGTGATTACTGCACGCAATCCAGTACACGCCGCGCTGTTCCTGGTATTGTCGTTTTTCTCCGCGGCCGGCATCTGGATGCTGCTGAAAGCCGAATTCCTGTCCATCGTGCTGGTGCTGGTGTATGTCGGCGCGGTGATGGTGCTGTTCCTGTTCGTGGTGATGATGCTGGATATCAACCTGGACAAGATGCGAGAGGGATTCTGGGGGTACTTCCCGCTGGCGGCGACCGTCGGCACGGTCATCGTGCTGGAAATGGCCGCGGTCATCTTCCACGGTTTCCAGGGTTCCGAGGCCGACGTTCCCGCCATCTCGGCCAACATCGGCAACACCAAGGAGCTGGGCAAGCTGATCTACACGGAATATGTGTACGCGTTTGAAATCGCCGCTGTCATATTGCTGGTGGCGATTGTCGCCGCGGTGGCCCTGACGCTGCGCCGCCGCAAGGACTCCAAGTACTTCTCGCCGTCCGCCGCGGTCAAGGTCAAGAGCACCGACCGGGTTCGCATCGTGAAGATGAAATCGGAAGCCAAGGTTGACCCGGTCGCGCCCGCGAATCCCGCCGCGCCTGCTGCAACTCCGCCGGCCGCACCAGCAGCCCCACAAAAATAACAAGGACGCAATATGGCAATTTCGCTCGCTCATTATCTGATCCTTGGCGCGATCCTGTTTTCGATCGGCATCGTCGGCATTTTCCTGAACCGCAAGAACCTGATCGTATTGCTGATGGCAATCGAACTGATGCTGCTGGCGGTGAACATGAATTTCATCGCCTTCTCGTATTACCTGGGCGATGCGGCAGGGCAGATTTTCGTTTTCTTTATCCTCACGGTAGCGGCTGCCGAATCGGCAATTGGCTTGGCCATCCTGGTGGCGTTGTTCCGTAACCTGGACACCATCAATGTGGAAGATCTGGACAGCCTGAAGGGCTAGGGCTGACGAGGTATGGCGCCGGCGGCCTGGCTGCCGGCACATGGAATACGCAGACAACAAATAACGAATAAAGATAAGGTTCATCATGGCGGGGCAACTTAACCCACAATTACTTCTTGCCGTACCGTTGGCGCCGCTTGCTGGCGCTGCGATCGCGGGCTTATTCGGCACCAAATTCTTCGGCAACCTGGTCGGTCGCAAGACCTCGCACACGGTCACGATCCTGGGCGTGCTGATCGCCCTGATCATTTCCGTGCAGACCTTGCTGGCGGTGATCGACGGCGCCAGTTTCAACGGCACCTTGTACACCTGGATGACGGTCGGTGGCGTCAAGCTGGAAATCGGCTTCCTGGTCGACAGCCTGACGGCCATGATGATGTGCGTGGTGACCTTTGTCTCGCTGATGGTGCATATCTACACCATCGGCTACATGAAAGACGACGAAGGCTACAACCGCTTCTTCGCCTACATTTCCCTGTTCACCTTCTCGATGCTGATGCTGGTCATGAGCAACAACTTCCTGCAGCTGTTCTTCGGCTGGGAAGCGGTGGGCCTGGTGTCGTATCTGCTGATCGGTTTCTGGTACACCCGTCCGACCGCGATTTTCGCCAACATGAAAGCGTTCCTGGTCAACCGCGTCGGCGACTTCGGTTTCATCCTCGGCATCGGCTTGCTGCTGGCGTATTCCGGTTCCATGAACTACAGCGAAGTATTCGCGCAAAAGGGCATGCTGGCGCAGCTGACCTTGCCGGGCAGCGACTGGATGCTGCTGACGGTTGCCTGCATCTGCCTGTTCATCGGCGCCATGGGCAAATCGGCGCAGTTCCCGCTGCACGTCTGGCTGCCGGATTCGATGGAAGGCCCGACCCCGATTTCCGCACTGATCCACGCCGCTACCATGGTCACCGCCGGCATCTTCATGGTGACCCGCATGTCGCCGCTGTTTGAACTGTCCGATACTGCCTTGTCGTTCATCCTGATCATCGGTTCGATTACCGCCTTGTTCATGGGTTTCCTCGGCGTGATCCAGACTGACATCAAACGCGTGGTGGCTTACTCGACCCTGTCGCAGCTCGGTTACATGACCGTGGCCCTGGGCGCTTCGGCCTACTCGGTGGCGGTATTCCACCTGATGACGCATGCTTTCTTCAAGGCCTTGCTGTTCCTTGGCGCCGGTTCGGTCATCATCGGCCTGCACCACGACCAGGACATGCGCAACATGGGCGGCCTGCGCAAATACATGCCGATCACCTGGATCACTTCGCTGGTCGGTTCGCTGGCGCTGATCGGCACGCCATTCTTCTCCGGTTTCTATTCGAAGGACAGCATCATCGAAGCGGCGCATGCATCGACCCTGTTCGGTTCCGGTTTTGCTTATTTTGCAGTACTGGCAAGCGTGTTTGTCACGGCTTTCTACTCGTTCCGCATGTATTTCATGGTGTTCCATGGCGAAGAGCGCTTCGGCAAGGCTCATGACGGCCACGACGCTCACGCGGCGCATGCGGCCAATGATGCGCACACCGCGCACGCAGGGCACGATGGACGTGACGATCATCACGACGATGAGTATGAACACGAGCACCATGGCCTGGCTCCCGGCCAGAAGCCGCAGGAATCGCCTTGGGTGGTGACCTTGCCGCTGATCCTGCTGGCGATCCCGTCGGCCGTCATCGGTTTCCTGGCGATCGAGCCGATGTTGTATGGCAGCTTCTTCAAGGACGTGATTTTCGTCAACGAAGCACACCATGCGATGGAAGAACTGCGCCATGAGTTCCACGGCCCGGTCAGCATGGTCAGCCATGCGTTTTTCTCGGCGCCGTTGTGGCTGGCGATTGCCGGCGTGGCGGCAGCGTACTACTGCTACATGGTCAACCCGCGCCTGCCGGCGGCGATCAAGCAGAAGGCCGGTCCGATCTTCACGCTGCTCGACAACAAATACTATATGGACAAGTTCAACGATGTGGTGTTTGCCGGCGGTGCCCGCCTGCTCGGCCGCGGCTTGTGGAATGCCGGCGACCGTGGCCTGATCGACGGCCTGATCGTCAACGGCAGCGCCAAGGCAGTCAGCTGGTTCTCGAAAATCACCCGTCTCTGGCAGTCCGGATACATCTATCACTATGCATTCGTGATGATTATCGGGGTGCTGGGTTTCCTGGTTTGGTTCATGCCGTTTCCGTTTGCCAAATAAGCTGGCGAAGCAAACTCAGTTAGGTTAGATCAATAACAAATATGTCAACTTTCCCTCTTCTCAGCCTCGCGATCTGGTGTCCGGTCGCGTTCGGTATCCTGGTCCTGGCAGTAGGCCGCGACGATAATCCAACCCTGGTGCGCTGGCTGTCGCTGCTCGGTGCCGCCGTCAGTTTTGTGGTGACGCTGCCCTTGGTCAGCGGCTTTGATAATGCCTTCCACGGCATGCAGTTTGTTGAAAAGACCACCTGGATCGACCGTTTCAACGTCAACTACTATCTCGGCATCGACGGCATCTCCCTGTGGTTCGTGCCGTTGACGGCATTCATCACGGTACTGGTGGTGATCTCCGCCTGGCAGGTGATCGAGAAAAAAGTCGCGCAGTATATGGGCGCTTTCCTGATCCTGTCGGGCCTGATGATCGGCGTTTTCTGCGCGCTGGACGGCATGCTGTTCTACGTGTTCTTCGAAGCCACGCTGATCCCGATGTTCATCATCGTCGGCGTCTGGGGCGGCGCCAACCGCGTCTATGCCGCGATCAAGTTCTTCCTGTACACCCTGATGGGTTCGCTGCTGATGCTGATCGCCTTGCTGTACCTGTATATCCAGTCGGGCGGCAGTTTCGAGATCCTGACCTGGCACCAGCTGCCGCTGACGATGACCGCGCAGATCCTGATTTTCCTGGCCTTCCTGATGGCGTTTGCCGTCAAGGTGCCGATGTGGCCGGTGCATACCTGGCTGCCGGATGCCCACGTGGAAGCGCCGACCGGCGGTTCCGTGGTGCTGGCGGCCATCATGCTGAAGCTGGGCGGCTACGGCTTCCTGCGTTTCTCGCTGCCGATCACGCCTGACGCCAGCCACTACCTGGCCGGATTCATCATCACTTTGTCGCTGATCGCGGTCATTTATATCGGCCTGGTGGCGCTGGTGCAGAACGACATGAAAAAGCTGATCGCCTATTCGTCGATCGCCCACATGGGTTTCGTTACCCTCGGTTTCTTCATTTTCAACGATATCGGCTTGCAGGGCGGCATCGTGCAAATGATCTCGCACGGTTTTGTATCGGGTGCGATGTTCCTTTGCATCGGTGTCCTGTACGACCGCATGCATACCCGCCAGATCGCCGAATACGGCGGTGTGGTCAACGTCATGCCGCGTTTCGCCGCCTTGTTCGTACTGTTCTCGCTGGCCAATTCCGGTCTGCCAGGCACCTCCGGTTTTGTCGGCGAATTCATGGTGATCCTGGGCGCGGTCAAGTTCAATTTCTGGATCGGCCTGCTGGCGGCGACCGCCTTGATCCTGGGCGCGGCGTATTCGCTGTGGCTGGTCAAGCGCGTAGTGTTCGGCGCCATCACCAATTCGCATGTGAAAGAAATGCTGGACCTGAACAAGCGTGAGTTCGTCATGCTGGGCGTGCTGGCGATTGCCGTCATCGCAATGGGCGTGTATCCGGCGCCGTTCACCGATGCGATGCAAGTATCGGTGGCCGACCTGCTGAAGCATGTCGCGGTTACCAAGTTAAACTGATTACATAGCGCAAGCGTTGCATAAAAAATAAGCGGCAAATAAATGAATAACATGAATCTGATCCCTGTTTATCCGGAAATCTTTCTGCTGATTGCGACTTCGGTCGTGCTGCTGATCGATATGTTCGTTTCGGATGCCAAGCGCTACCTTACCTACTACCTGACGCTGGCCGTGCTGGCCGTGTGTTTCGTATTGACGTTTGGCGCATTCCAAAGCGGGGAGACGGTTTACACCTTCCACAACATGTTCGTCTCCGATCCGCTGAGCAGCCTGCTGAAGCTGGTGTCTTATGTGGCGGTGGCGATCACGCTGGTGTATTCGCGCCGTTATGTGAGCGAGCGCGGCATGGTCGGCGGCCATCTCGGCGGCGAATTCTATCCGTTGGCGCTGTTTACCCTGCTGGGCCAGATGGTGATGATCTCGGGCAGCAATTTCCTCAGCATCTACCTCGGCCTGGAACTGATGTCGCTGTCGCTGTATGCATTGGTGGCATTGCGACGCGACAGCGCCGGCGCGACTGAAGCAGCCATGAAATATTTCGTGCTGGGCGCAATGGCTTCCGGTTTCCTGCTGTACGGGATGTCGATGCTGTACGGCGCCACCGGTTCGCTTGACCTGATCGAAGTCACCCGCGCCGCATCTTCCGGCGGCATCAACCCGACCGTGCTGCTGTTCGGCGTGGTGTTCATCGTCGCCGGCCTGGCGTTCAAGCTGGGCGCCGTGCCGTTCCACATGTGGGTGCCTGACGTCTACCAGGGCGCACCGACTGCCGTTACCCTGCTGCTGGGCGGCGCGCCCAAGCTGGCGGCTTTTGCGATCTGTTTCCGCCTGCTGGTGGAGGCGTTGTTGCCGCTGGCGACCGACTGGCAGCAAATGCTGACCGTGCTGGCGGTGCTGTCGATGGCGATCGGTAACATCACTGCGATTGCCCAGACCAACATCAAGCGCATGCTGGCGTATTCGACCATTTCCCACATGGGCTTCATGCTGCTCGGCCTGCTGGCCGGCGTGGTCGACGGCAACCTGTTCTCGACCGCCAATGCATATAGCTCGGCCATGTTCTATTCGATCACCTACGTGATGACCACGCTCGGCACCTTCGGCGTCATCATGCTGCTGGCGCGCTCCGGTTTCGAAGCGGAAAACATGGACGACTTCAAAGGCTTGAACCAGCGCAGCCCCTGGTTCGCCGCGGTAATGCTGGTCCTGATGCTGTCGCTGGCGGGAATTCCGCCGATGATGGGCTTCTACGCCAAGCTGTCCGTGCTGCAGGCCGTGCTCGGCACCGGCAGCGGCCAGCTCTGGCTGGTGATAGTGGCCGTGCTGTTCTCGCTGATCGGCGCCTTCTACTACCTGCGTGTGATCAAGCTGATGTATTTTGACGAGCCGCAAGACAGCTCGCCGATTGTCGCCCACCTTGATGTGCGCGTATTGCTCAGCCTGAACGGCATGGCGGTGCTGGTGCTGGGCTTGTGGCCAGGCTGGCTGATGGATGCCACCACTACAGCTATCGTGAAGACCTTGACCTCGTTCCTCGGCAGAGTGGTGCAGTAACTCCGTGAATGTCTCTCTCTCCAGCTGGTTCGTGATCCTGTTGGCGCTGCTGGCCGCAAACCTGCCGTTTATCAACGAACGCCTGTTCGCCCTGGTGCCGCTGAAGTCCGGCGGCCAGGCCGCGGTCAAGCCGGTCTGGGTGCGTTTGCTTGAGCTGTTCGCCTTGTATGCGCTGGTTGGCCTGTTTGCGTATGTGCTGGAAGCGAATATCGGCAATACCTTTCGCCAGGGCTGGGAATTTTATGCCGTGACCGGCTGCATGTTCCTGGTGCTGGCCTATCCCGGCTACGTGCTGCGCTACCTGAAGAAGCACCGCTGACCTGGCTTCCTGCCTGGCAGCCCGGCCTGCAGCCTGCGCCTGCATTACAATCTTCCTCTCGTCTGCCTTATCTTTCCTCGGAGTTCCCGCATGGATAGTCACCTGATAGAAACCCGGATCGCCAGCGCCGAAGCTTATGACGGCGACTTCCTCAAAGTACAGCGCGATACGGTGCAGCTGCCCGACGGCAAAGCGACCACGCGCGAATACATCAAGCATCCCGGCGCAGTAGTCATCCTGCCGCTATTCGAGGATGGCTCGGTCTTGCTTGAACGCCAATACCGTTATCCGCTGGAGCGCGTGTTCATTGAATATCCGGCCGGGAAAATCGATCCGGGCGAAGATCACCTAGACTGCGCCAAGCGCGAATTGCTGGAAGAAACGGGTTATACAGCGACCGAATGGCAGCATGTCTGCACCATCCATAATGCGATTGCGTATTCCGATGAGCACCTGGAACTCTACCTGGCGCGCGGCCTGGTCGGCGGCGAGCGCAAGCTGGACGATGGCGAATTCCTGGACGTCTTCAAGGCGCCGCTGGCGGATATGCTGGGCTGGGTGAGGGAAGGCAAGGTGACCGACGTCAAGACCGTGATCGGCACCTTCTGGCTTGAAAAAATTGTCGCCGGCGATTGGAAACTACCGTAGGAGCGCAAGCGGGATATTTTTTCCCCGTCCTTGTTGCTGTGTCGACGAGTTGAGCTTATCCGCTTTCCCCTGGCGGCGATGTATTGTCATTAAATTAATTGCATCTCCACAGCACAGATACTGAAAACTTCAAGCTGTCATTAATAGCAGGTTGCTGTGCGGAAATTAATTTCGTATTCTTGCTCTTAGACTGACAAATCCCGCTTTGGCTGGAGCTAAATGCAGCAGCATTTTGCGTGCGGCCATCCTTTTTTTTCAGTGCATACAGGCAACTCAAAAACCCAACATCACGATTGAAGGGTCAGATTTTCAATGCGCGCTTCCGTATGAAAAATCTCGAGCTGAATCGCCTGAAAACGCAGTTGTTGTTTGCGCAAGATGCGGCCAATCAGTTGGACGCATCGTTAGACCAAAGCCAGATCAAGAAAATGATCCCGCATCGAGCGCCTTTTCTCATGGTTGACAATGTGGAGCTGATCAATCTTGAACTCAGATTAATACAAGCAACAAGATGGATAGACCCAAAAGATCCGGTATTCGAAGGGCACTTTCCCAACAATCCCATCTACCCGGGTGTTTTGCAGCAGGAAAGTATGTTTCAAACTGCTCTCATCTTGATGTATTTCTTATTAAATGAAACGGTTGTCCCGCCGCTAGAAGAGCAAGTCACCAATGCAGTCGGCACCCGGATCTACGATGTTTTTCATTTGTCCGCGGTACGCCCCGATGACTTGATGACGATTCGATGCTGCATCGCTGAATACGATTCGCTGGTAGCGACCGCCATTGTCCAGATTGCGGTCAACCAGCAGATCGTAACCGTAGGAAAAGGAGAATTTTTTGTCTTCTGATCGCATCGTTGTAACGGGTATCGCTATCAACACTCCTATTGGCGACACATTGGACAATGTGGGCAATAATTTATTGTCCGGAAAATCAGCCATTGGTTACTGGCAAAATATCGACACCAGCAACACCTATTCAAAGATTGGCGGGCAGCTTCGTGGGTATGATATCGAAGGCAAGCTGCACACATTTGAAGGACGCATTCCCGATATAGTCCTCGCCCGTGCCAAGCGGGTATTTAAACAGACTAACAAAGGGGTCCAACGCTCCGTGCTGATGGCAATGGATGCCTGGCTGGACGCAGGCTTATTCGAACGTTCCATTGACCCCTTCGGCTACGGCATAGTCTGCGGAGGCCATAACCTCTCTGACAAATATCTGCTTGACCAGCAAGAGGTTTTTGCCGACGAGCCGGAATTCATCGATGCCTTTTCCGGCCTCAATTCGATGGATACAGACCACTCATCTTCTGTGGCTCAGGTTTTAAATGCAAAAGGATTCGCCTATCTGGTCGGCGGTACCTGCGCCACCGGAAATGTGGCGATACAGGCTGCCATCAATGCAATTAAGGTAGATAAAAAACTGGTAGTGGCGGTCGTCAGCCCCATGGCATCTTTTCACCCGATGATGCTGCACTCGCTGACCATACTGGAGGCCATTTGTTATAGCCGGTATCAAGATCAGCCGGCCAAAGCCAGCCGGCCCTACGACGCGGATCGAAGCGGCTTCCTGCCATGTGAGGGCGGCGCCGTATTGATCCTTGAACAGGCCGAACATGCACAAAGCCGCGGCGCCAGAATATATGCCGAACTTCTTGGGGCAAGCGTCAACTCCGACGCCAACCATCTGGGAGACCCTTCTCATGAGGGGCAGGTTCGGGTAATTCAAGATGTACTGAAAAAATGCAATGTCTCTGGCGAGCAAGTCGATTATGTAAGTGCCCACGCCACTTCCACAAAAATTGGGGACATCGTCGAACTGGAATCGATTAAAAAAGTGTTTGGCGCGCACGCTGAAAAACTCCTTATCAATGCGCCTAAATCCTTGCTGGGGCATACCATGTGGGCATCCGGAGTGGTGGAGGCAGCGGTCGCAATCTGGCAGATGAGACGCGGGGAATTTCATCAATCCCATAATATCGAAACCCTCGACTCCGCTGTCGATCTCGACGTCTGCGCATACGGAAATGTAAAAAAAGAAGTCGATTTTTTTCTCAATAACTCTTTTGGCATGGGCGGCATCAATAGTGCCAGTCTCTTCAGACGATACCATGGCTGAGATGAGCCTCTTTGTCAGCGGCGGCGCCAGCGGTATCGGGCGCAGCGTGGTTATTGCCGCTTTGCGCAGGGGCTGGCATGTTGGTTTCAGCTATTACAGCAACATGGATGGCGCACACCGGCTTCTCGACACTGCGGCGACTGAGTTTCCCCGGCAATTGTGCCGAGCCTATCAACTGGACATTGCCGACAGCGGCGCAGTGGAGTCGGTGGGAGACGGTGTTCTCGCTGACTTCACCAACATTGATGCCCTTATTTGCAACGCCGGAATGGATTTGCCGGGCAACCTGGTGTCGACGACAGATGAAGACTGGGCCTTGGTGCTCAACACCAATTTAAGCGGCACGTTCTATCTGATTCGTTATTTCCTGCCGTCGTTTATTGCCAATAAATACGGGCGCATCGTTACCCTGTCTTCGCTGGCCAAGGATGGCTCTTCGGGACAAGCGGCTTATGCCGCATCAAAAGCGGGCCTGGTGGGATTGACCAGAACTACGGCCAAAGAGTATGGCCGCTTCGGCATCACGGCCAATGTACTGGTGCCGGGTCTGATTGATACAGACATTATTGGTAGCGACGCCAAGGGCATTACACAATTTTTTTCGCAGCATGCGCCGGTTGGAAGACTGGGGGCGGCCGCTGAAGTGGCTGAGGCCATATTGTTCCTGGCTAGCAAAGAAAGCAGTTATGTGAACGGCTCCGCCTTCAATGTAACCGGAGGCATTGACTGGGTTTATTAACATCTGGACTGTTTAATGAACAACATCGGCATTGAGAAAATCAGTATCTACCCAGGCAGCCTGGCGCTGGAACTGCATGAATTGGCGCAAGCGCGCGGCGGAGACTCCGGATACATCCGGGAATCGCTGATGGTCGTCAGGCGCAGCCTGGTGCCGCTGTGGGAAGATGCCGTCACCCTTGCCGTCAATAGCGCCAAAGAAATGCTCACCGATGCGGACCGTGCAGAGATCGGCTTGTTCATCGTAGCAACCGAATCAGGCCTGGACCAGGAAAAGGCCGTCAGCACTTGGGCGCATCGTTATCTGGAACTGCCATCCACCTGCCGTGTCTTTGAACTGAAATCGGCCTGCCATGCTGGCGCGGCGGGGCTGAAAATGGCGGAATCGTGGATATCGTCCGGCCTCAACCGCGGGCAGAAGGTGCTGCTGATCAATGTAGACATCAGCAATAACATGACCCGTCACGGAAAGATGGAATACAGCCTTGGCGCCGGCGCCATCGCATTGCTGATCTCGGACCAACCGGATTTTGCGGTCATTGAAACGGGGAAATCCGGCATCCACACGCACGAAGTCACAGATGTCATTCGGCCTCTTCCCTGGAAAGAAATTGCTTTTGATGTGGAGGCCAGTCTTTTTTCCTATCTGGACGGACTCGAGAGCACTTTCGAAGAATATTGCAAACAGACGCCAGAAGCCGGCGATATTGCCTATTTTGATCACAATATCTATCACTTGCCTTTCCCCGGCATCAGCAAACAGGCGCACAAGGTCTTGCTGGAACTGCAAGGGCAATTCGGAAAGGAACAGTTGATCGCTTCATTCGAGCAGAAAGTCATGCCTTCCCTGTATTACCCGCAGCAAATCGGCGCTACCTATTGCGGCAGCATTTTTCTTTCCCTGTTCTCGCTGATTGTGAAGGCGCCGAAGCTCAAGCAAGGGGACCGGATCGGAATCTACTCCTATGGTTCCGGATCCTGCGCGGAGTACTTCAGCGTGCTTGTCGGAGGACAGGCATTAGAGATCGCCCGGCAGCAAGGGGCCAAGCTGGATGCGCTGTTGGGCCAGCGAAAAATACTGGATGTGGCGTCTTACGAACAGCTGGAGGATGCGCGCAGCGCACAAATGCAAGGGCACGACTACAGCCTGGACAGGAACGGCTTACAAGACTGGTGTGCAGGTCGCTACAGCGGAAGCGGCCGCCTCATCCTTGAGCGCATCGATAACCACCTGCGGAGTTATCGCCATGCATGAATGCGTCGCGGTACCCTTGAAATTCAATCCTGGCTCGCTGGCCGATTTCGCAAGCAGGTTTGCATCAGCGCTGAATAATGAGCGGAACAAAGTCATCGTGCTCACGGGAGGTGCCACTTGCTTCAGCATGGGCATGGATCTTGTTTACATCTCGACCGCTTATGACGCCAGCTTCGTGTCGCAATTCGCCGCTATCCTGAAAATGGTAAGAAGCAGCCACAAACCGGTTTTGGCCAAGGTCGAAGGCGATGTGATTGCGGGAGGGATGGCGCTGCTGGCAGTCGCGGACGTAATTCTCGCTAGTGAATCGGCTTCCTTTAGTTTGCCGGAAGCCTCGTTCGGCATTACGCCAGCCATTGCCATGTCCTGCTTGCTGGAGCGTATCAGGCCGCATCATCTTAAATACCTGGTGTGGAATTCAAATGTCGTTGCGGCAAAACAAGCTTTGGAGTGGGGGCTCGTAGATCATGTCAGCACGCCGGAGAACCTGGAGCGGGATATCCAGGTGCTGAACAGGAAACTGTCTCGTCTCGTGCCATCCGTCATAGAGGAGAGCAAGATGCTGCTGGCTGAACGCCATTCTTTCGAGAGAACGCTGAATATAGGGTGTCAGCTTCTTGAAAATAAACTGAATGATGCCCAGGCCATGGAAAAAATACGTCGCTACCTGGAAGACATCAGGTTGTTCAATGATGAATATGCCGGTGATTGACATGAAAAAAGTCTGCCTGGAAAAGGGCGAAGAAGGGATTGTTTTTCTGCGCATTGATGATCCAGTCAACAAAAATGCCATTGACGATGACTTCTGCCTGCAGTTGCGTGAAATTGTCGACGCCATAAAAAAAGACAAAACCATCAAGGTAGTGATTCTGGCAGGCTTGCCGGACATATTTTGCAGCGGCGGCACCGAAGCGTTTTTACAAGGCCTGATTGCTCACTACAAAACCGACATTGAGCATGAATATGCCAATCATCTTAAGCATTTCTTGAACATACCGATCCCGGTTATTGCGGCGATGGAAGGCAGCGCCACAGGCGGCGGACTGATATTAGGTTTATATGCCGATATCCTGGTCGCGGCGGAAGAGAGCCGCTATGGCATGTCGTTCATGAACATGGGCTTCACTCCGGGCATGGGCTCTACCGCCATGAGCAAAGAAGCATTTGGCTATCACACCGGTTTTGAGATGATGGTCACTGGAAATTATATGAAGGGCAGTGAGCTGAAAGGCAAATGCTGCTTCAATTATATTTTGCCGCGCGCCACGGTGATGGACAAAGCTATCGAACTGGCCACGGCGATTATCGAGAAATCTCGCCACAGCCTGGAGTTATTGAAGAAGTACATGTCGATTGAAAGACGCAAAGCGCTGGAAGAAACCAGCACTATCGAGGCCTTCATGCATCATATTTCGTTCAATCAAAATAATATCGAGCAGCAAATACAAGATAATTACACAGGCTAGCCATGTTTGATAATTTTGGTGAAATGACCGTATTGGTGACAGGCGGCACTAAAGGTATAGGCCGCGCCACCGTTGAAAGTTTTGTTAAAGCCGGCGCAAAAGTATATGGCACTTATTTTTGGGGAGACAATCTGGAAGAACTTGAACGGTATTTTTCTCACTACCCTAACCAGCCTGTATTTTTTCAGGCAGATATCAGTGATGAGGATGCAACTGTCCGTTTGATCGACGCCATTGCGCAAGAAAACAAAAAAATCGATGCCCTGATTGTTAATGCCGCCTTTGCTCCCCAGTTTAACGACACCTATAAATTCCGAGAACTGCTGGATAGCATCAGACATAATGCCTGGCCGCTTGCCACGTATATCGATTGCATCAGGCGGCGCATGGGGCAATATCCCCGCCATGTCGTCGCAATCACTTCCGAAGGACATCGCAGCTGCCATATAAAAGACTATGACTATGTTGCGGCATCGAAGGCCGTCTTGGAAACATTTACCAAATATATCGGCGCGCGGGAAAATATCATCATTAACTGTATCTCACCTGGCGTGGTGGATACGGAAGCTTTCGAACTGGTTTTTGGCAAGAAGGCGCAAACGTTCATTCGAAAATTCGACCCGGATCTCATTGTCCAAGCGGAAGCGGTTGGTAATGTGAGCGTTGCCCTATGCAGCGGCTTGATGGATTCCGTGCGCGGTCAGGTAATCTCGGTCGATAACGGCAGGATGTTTACCGACAATTTTGCCAAATGGATCGAAATGATTGATGAACATTTCGTTGAAAAATAATCGAAAATTTCATTGTAACGAGATAGAGAATATTGATGATGCCTGACTCCAATAGAAACCAGTTTGTCGGCCGCTGGCAGCTTGAATCCTGCATTGGCAAAAGCGCAGATAAAAATATCTATCCCATAGGTGAAAATCCATTCGGCATGCTGACCTACACCGAGCGCTACGTAATGGTATTCATCTCGTCCGCTGAGAGATACAAATTCAGCACGAATGATGTGCGCGCGGTTCCCGCCGAGCAGATCGTCGCGGATTTTCCGAAATTCGAGACATATTGCGGCCATTATGAGCTTGATCATCATAAGAAAATCATCAGCCATTTTATTGAGAACAGCAAGATTCCCAACCAGATTGGCACGGAATTCCGCCGATATTTCAGCTTCAGGGATGAGAAGCTGGTGCTGGAAACCACTGATAGCCTGCTGCTCAATGGCGAGCCATGGTTATTTGAGCTTGTGTGGAGCCGGCAGGAATAGAGCCCGAACAGGTCCGGAATCATTGATCAACGAAGCGGAGAAAACATCATGGATAGAAATCACATCACCAGTATTGTAAAAAAACACATTGCGAATGCAGTTGAAGGCGTCAATGAATCGAACATCGATTTACAGAAATCGATGACAGACTACGGCGCAAGCAGTTTAGACATTGTTTCTGTCGTTTCGGGCGCCATGCGGGAATTGAAAATAAAAATCCCACGCACCGAACTCAAGAATGTCAAAAACATCAACGGACTGATTGATATGTTCGTAACCAGCAGCGCGGGATAGTAAGAGGTTGCTCTTGGCATCGGATCGTGCAATTTTATTTCCCGGGCAGGGGCACAACGCCCGGGCATGGGTGCATCTGTTTTTGATGCCTATCCGGAATTGCTGGCGAACGCTGAAGGCATTGCAGGATTCAGCATTCGCGATTTTTTTCGGGGCTGTCCTTCCGAGCGGTTTACCGACACCCGCTATGTCCAGCCGGCTTTATATACCGTCAATGCCTTGCATTATCGCCGCTACATTGACGAGGGCGGCGCGCTGCCGATATTCTTGGCCGGGCATTCACTTGGCGAGTTTAATGCACTGCAAGCCGCGGGTGTGTTTGACTTTGAAACCGGTTTGCACCTGGTAAAAAAACGGGCGTTGCTGATGTCTGAAAGCCATGGCGGCGGCATGGCCGCCGTGCTTGGTCTGAATGGAGAAGAAGTGGTTCAAGTGATAGCTGAAAACAATCTCTCTGATCTGTCCGTGGCAAATTTCAATTCCGACTTGCAGATGGTGATATCGGGGCCGATTGAAAGCATCAAGCAGGCCGAAGAAGTGTTTTACGATAACTATGCAATCAAGTACGTTGTGCTGAAAGTGAGCGGCGCTTTCCACAGCGCCATGCTGGACACTGCGGCCGTCAAATTCGGTGAGTATCTCCAGGAATTCTCGTTCTCGCCGCCGCAGCTTCCCGTCATCTCAAATAGAACAGGCCGCCCATATACGGCAGCGTCTGTTGCGCGGAATCTTGCCGAACATATCAATCAGCCTGTCATGTGGCGGCAATCGATAATCTATATGCGCGCACACGGCGCAGGCGAGTTTATTGAAATGGGCGGCGGCGTGTTATTGCTGGACATGACCAAGAATATTAGCGCCGATAAAATTTGACGGTGCCGCGGCTTGCGATTGGATAGCTATGAAAAAGGCTGCATACGCAGCCTTTTTTGCACATCACATATTCGGATAGTTCGGCCCGCCACCGCCTTCCGGCGTCACCCACACGATATTCTGCGTCGGATCCTTGATGTCGCAGGTTTTGCAGTGCACGCAGTTTTGCGCATTGATCTGCAGCCGCTCGGTATTGTCTTCATTGGTCACGAATTCATACACGCCGGCAGGGCAGTAGCGCGCTTCCGGCCCGGCATAGTCGCGCAGGTTGACGTTGACCGGCACGTTCGGATCTTTCAAGGTCAGGTGGATAGGCTGGTCTTCGGCATGGTTGGTGTTGGAGATGAACACCGACGACAGGCGGTCGAAGGTCAGCTTGCCGTCCGGTTTCGGATACTTGATCGGTGCGTAATTGGCGGCCGGCTTCAGGCATTCGTGGTCGGCATGGGTGTGGCGCAAGGTCCATGGCGCTTTGCCGCCGAACACCACCTGGTCGATGCCGACCATCAACGTGCCGAGATACAGGCCTTTGCTCATCCACGGCTTGAAGTTGCGCGCCTTGTGCAGTTCCTGGTGCAGCCAGGACTGTTCAAACGCCTCGCTATAGGCTGTCAGCTCGTCGAACTGGCGATTGTTGCCCAGCGCTTCGAACGCGGCGTTGGCGGCCAGCATGCCGGTCTTGATGGCGGCGTGGCTGCCCTTGATGCGGCTGGCGTTGAGGAAGCCGGCATCGCAGCCGATCAGGGCGCCGCCCGGGAAGGTCAGCTTGGGCAGCGACTGCAGGCCGCCGGCGGTAATCGCGCGGGCGCCGTAGGAAATGCGCTTGCCGCCCTGGAAAAACTTGCTGATTTCCGGATGCGTCTTATAGCGCTGGAACTCTTCGTAAGGCGACAGGTAGGGGTTTTCATAAGCCAGGCCGACCACGTAGCCGACCGCGACCTGGTTGTTTTCCAGGTGGTACAGGAAGGAGCCGCCGTAGGTCTGGGTATCCAGCGGCCAGCCCGCGGTATGCACCACCAGGCCAGGCTGATGCAGCTTGGGATCGATTTCCCACAGTTCCTTGATGCCGATCGCATAGGTTTGCGGATCTTTGCCCTTGTTCAGGTCGAATTTCGCCATCAGCTGCTTGCCCAGGTGGCCTCGTGCGCCTTCGGCAAACAGGGTGTACTTGGCATGCAGCTCCATGCCCAGCTGGAACGCGTCGGTAGGCTGGCCGTGGCGGTCGACGCCCATGTTGCCGGTGGCGACGCCCTTGACCGAACCGTCCTCGTTGTACAGCACTTCGGCCGCCGGGAAGCCCGGGAAAATCTCGACGCCCAGGATTTCTGCCTGTTGCCCCAGCCAGCGCACCACATTCGCCAGCGAGATGACATAATTGCCATGGTTCTGGAAGCAGGCCGGCAGCATCCAGTTCGGTGTCTTGTAGGCTTTTTTCTCAGTCAGGAACAGGAAGCGGTCTTCGCTGACTTCGGTGGTCAGCGGCGCGCCCAGCTGTTTCCAGTCTGGCAGCAGTTCGGTCAGCGCTTGCGGGTCCATCACAGCGCCGGACAGGATATGGGCGCCTATTTCGCTGCCTTTTTCCAGTACGCAGACCGACACCTCGCGGCCTTTTTCAGCTGCCTGCTGTTTCAGCCGGATCGCTGCCGCCAGGCCGGCCGGGCCGCCGCCGACCACCACCACGTCATATTCCATGGCTTCGCGCGGACCATATTGTTCCAGGAGGTTCTGCTGGTTCTGCCCTTGGGTTGGAGTCATTGTCTCTTTACCTATAATTAATTTTTCGAACGGATGTGCTAATTGTCCGGGATTTTGCGGCAGAATGCTAGGTTTCGCAGGCAGGTTAGTGCTGTTCCTCGCTTGCTGGACGCCAATTTACAGTATTCAGGAAAGTCAGTGCAATGGAAAACAGAAAACACATCCATACCACGCGCATCGCCATGCGCTGGGGCGATATGGATGCGCTCGGCCACGTCAACAACACCGTGTATTTCCGCTACATGGAGCAGGCGCGCATAGAGTGGCTGCAGCAGATCGGCAGCGACTTCGATGCGCGCCACGGGCCGGTACTGGTCAACGCTCAATGCAGTTTCCTGCGGCAGTTGAAATACCCGTGCGAAGTCGAAGTCAAATCCTACATCGGCGCCGTCGGCCGCTCCAGCTTCGAAGCCAGCTACGAAATCCGCCGCGCCGATTTGCCGGAAGTGGTGTTTGCCGAAGGCACGGCGAAGATTGTCTGGGTCGATTTCGACCTGGAAAAATCGATGCCGCTGCCTGAGGATCTGCGCCAGTTGCTGCTCAATCCCGCGCCTGCGGCTTAAGCGCCTTCGCTCTGGGCGATGCCCAGCAGGCGGTGCACCAGTTCGCTGGAGGTCGACGCGGTGAATTTCTTCATCAGGTTGGCCCGGTGCATCTCCACCGTGCGTGGGCTGAGGCCGATCTGCTTGCCGATCAGCTTGCTGGTCTTGCCCTCCACCAGCAGCGCCGCGATTTCTCGCTCGCGCGGCGACAGCGTGGATGAGGCGCGGCGTTTTTCACTCAAATCTTCAAAGGTCCAGATGCCTGCGGCGTGGGTGTCTTCCGGCACCAGGGCGTGGCCGGTGACATGGCACCAGAACAGTTCGCCGTTGGCGCGCCGCATGATTCTTTCGTCGGAATAGATGCCCTTGGCGTTCATGATCGGAACGATGCGGGCGCCGGTGCGCTCGAACTCGTCCTGGGTCGGGTACAGCACCTTGAACGACTCGCCGTTCAGTTCGCCCTGCTGGTAGCCGAACATGCGCGCCAGCGCCAGGTTGCACACCTGCATGATGCGGCGTTCGGAGACGCACATGCCGATCGGCGCATGGGCAAAAATCGTTTCGTAGTCGATAGCTAAATTAGGCAATGGCACTTGGCAGATCAGTCTGGTGTTGGTTTCGTATTTTTACGGTATTGTTGGAAGCAGCGCTTCGTCATATCCTAACAGACTGCACGCAAACCAATAATAGTTGGAGTTTACACAAACAGGAGGCATTGGCATGAACAAAGTTTATCCTGACGCGGCAAGCGCGTTGGCCGGCATAGTCAAAGATGGCCAGACCATCGCCGTAGGCGGCTTCGGCTTGTGCGGCATCCCTGAAGCGCTGATCCTGGCGCTGCGCAATTCGGCGGTGCAGAACCTGACCGCGATCTCGAACAACGCCGGGGTCGACGGTTTCGGCCTGGGGCAATTGCTGGCGACGCGCCAGATCAAGAAAATGATCGCCTCGTATGTCGGCGAGAACAAGGAATTCGAACGGCAGTACCTGGCAGGCGAACTGGAGCTGGAATTCACGCCGCAAGGCACGCTGGCGGAAAAGCTGCGCGCCGGCGGCTCCGGCATCCCGGCATTCTTCACCAAGACCGGCGTCGGCACGCTGGTCGCCGAAGGCAAGGAAATCCGCGAATTCGACGGCGCCAAGTACGTGATGGAGCGTTCGCTGGTGGCCGATGTTTCCCTGGTCAAGGCCTACAAGGCGGACCGCAGCGGCAACCTGATATTCAACAAGACGGCCCGCAACTTCAACCCGAACGTGGCCATGGCCGGCAAGATCACCGTGGTGGAAGTCGAGCATCTGGTGGAGGTCGGCGAGCTCGATCCGGACCAGGTGCATACGCCCGGCATATTCGTCCACCGCATCGTGGTCAATGCGACGCCGGAAAAGCGGATCGAACAGCGCACCGTTCGCACGGCATAACCCACAGAATACGGAGAACAACATGGCTTGGACACGTGACGAAATGGCCGCGCGCGCGGCAAAGGAATTGCAGGACGGGTTTTATGTCAACCTCGGCATCGGTTTGCCGACCCTGGTGGCGAACCACGTACCGCAAGACATCGAAGTCTGGCTGCAGTCGGAGAACGGCTTGCTGGGCATAGGACCGTTCCCCACCGACGATGCGGTCGACCCCGACCTGATCAACGCCGGCAAGCAGACCGTGACATCGTTGCCGGGATCCTCGTATTTCAGTTCGGCGGATTCGTTCGCCATGATACGCGGTGGAAAAATCAACATCGCCATACTCGGCGCCATGCAAGTGTCGCAGCACGGCGACCTGGCGAACTGGATGATACCGGGCAAGATGGTCAAGGGCATGGGCGGCGCCATGGACCTGGTGGCCGGCGTCGGCAGGGTAGTGGTGCTGATGGAGCATGTCGCCAAGAGCAAGGACGGCTCGACTTCGCACAAGATCCTCGAAGCCTGCAACTTGCCGCTGACCGGCGTCGGCGTGGTCAACCGCATCATCACCGATCTCGGCGTGCTGGATATAACGCCACAAGGTTTGAAGGTGGTCGAGCTGGCGCCGGGCGTGAGCCAGCAGGACATCATCGAGCAGACCGGCGCGCCATTGGACCTTAGCGCGCTGCACTGAAATCCATCTGAAGAAATGGCGCCTGGCACCGATCGTGTGTCAGGCGCCATTTTTTATTGTCCGGCAGCGGCAGCGCAGCCTAAGCCTGTTATTCCCACAGCCAGTTCCAGAGTCCGGGCAGGTGCACGGCTTGCGTACCGTCGCCTACGCTTCTTGCCAGTGCCGCCCGTTCCAGCGCAGCCTTGTCGTCGTAAAAAGCCTTGCTTGCAGTCGGCAGCTGGACCGCACGCGCGCAATCCATCAGTATCTGCAGATATTCCGCCATGTGGTCTGCGGTGTAACTGTTTATATCGTGAAAACTCACTACCACAGGGATACTTCCGTCGACCGCCGGCAACTCGCCTGCGGCAATCCGCTCGCGCACGGCCGTCAACAGATGCAGCATATTGGAGCGTCTTCTCAGGCTGCCCTTGATGCCATATATCTTGCCGTCGTTCGCGCTCAGGTCCGTCAGCAGAATGTGCATGCCCCGTTGCTGGTAAGCGGCAAACGTACGCTTGTCGTAGTTCCAGAACGGCGGCCGCACCAGTTTCGGCGGACTCCCCTGAATCGAAACAATATCGGCAATGCCATCGTTGAGCGATTGCTCGAATATTTCGGGGCTGAGGAAACGATGGTTTGCATGATGCGGCGTGGCGCTGTGGAAGCCGAGCAAATGGCCTTCGTCGGCTTCGCGCCGCAATATGTTTCGCCCAAATTCTGTCTCGCCGGCGTCAGACGAACGGGTTTGCACAAAAAACAGGGCTTTGACGCCGGGTTGCAGCGGATTGTGCGCGAGCGTGGTCAGTATGGACAGTGTCGGATTATCAGTCCTTGGTGCAGCCGGGCCATCGTCGAAAGTCAGCAGGAATCGAATTGGGGCCTGGGATTTCAGTCGCTCGGCGGTCTGAGGCGACATGGGAACCGGTTCAATGGCGCAAGCTGCGACGCCGATCGCCACCAAAACCACCATCAAGCCGGAAATGATCTTTTTGATACGCCGTGGCGAGCTGGAAATTGGCTTGCGCAATGACATTAATGAAACGGGAAGCGAAGACATGCGGTGATAGATATCAGGACAGTGATTGGAAGGGAACGGCGCAGCGCGAATGATACGCGCACAGCCTGTGCTCTCGGCTGGCTGTTACAAACAACTACAGTTGCGGCGGTCGCATAGCCAGGGTTTGCGGGGAGAAAATCCGGATTTTACTGGCCGTCTGTGCGAGCTGGCGTGCAAGGGTAGCGTCATATGCGATAAGATGTTGCATATACGCAAAGCAAAACATATTGTCTGACCGTTGTTTTGATCCATCGAGTTTTACCGAAACGGGACCGCAATGACCATACCAACCCACAAGTCCGTCCAGTGTATTTCGCCCGCCGGTCTGCATAAAATGGCTTACCAGGAATGGGGCGATCCGCATAATCCGAACGTGTTGCTGTGCCTGCATGGCGTGACCAGGGTTTCGGACGATTTCGACCAGCTGGCGCGCACCGTATGCGATACCTACCGGGTCGTGTGCCCGGACGTGGTCGGCCGCGGCCGCTCGGACTGGCTGCGCGACCCGCAATATTACGTGCTGCCGCAATACCTGAACGATGTGGTGACCCTGCTGGCGCGGCTCAACGCCGAAACCGTCGACCTGGTCGGCACCTCGATGGGCGGCCTGATCGGCATCGGCCTCGCGTCCCTGCCGGAAAATCCAATACGCAAGCTGGTCCTGAACGACATCGGTCCCAGCCTGAATGCCGAGGCGATGGGACGCATCGGCGAGTATATCGGCGCCGACATGCGTTTCGCCACATTCGACGAAGCCGCAGCCTATGTGCGCGCCATCTCGGCATCGTTCGGCCCGCATACCGACGCCGAGTGGCACAAGCTGGCCAGCGATGTATTGCGCCAGAACGCAGATGGCCAGTGGATCCGCCATTACGACCT